>NZ_JBSFJU010000039.1:0-74627 GCF_053598215.1 Kitasatospora sp. NPDC001175
GCAGCCCGTACGTGGACGGCGGCTGCTGGTCGGCCACCAACGCCGACCTGATGGCGGAGCGCGAGCTGGACGAGGTGTACGTGCTGGCGCCGATGACGCCCCCGGCGGCGCGCTCCCCGGGTGAACCGGTATCCGCACCGTGAACGAGGTGCGGCCCGGGCGGGTCGAGAGGTCGACCGTCCCGTGGTGGGCCGCGGTGACCGCGCGGACGATGGCGAGGCCGAGACCGGTGCTGCCGGTGGTGCGGGCCCGGGCGGGGTCGCCGCGGACGAAGCGTTCGAAGATCCGCTCCGCGAGCGCCGGTTCGATGCCGGGACCGGTGTCGGTCACGCTGAGGCGGATTCGGCTGTCGTCGCCGGCGGCGGCCGAGAGCGCGAGCGTCACCCGGGTGCCCTCCGGGGTGTGCACCCGGGCGTTGGCGAGCAGGTTGCCCACCACCTGCCGCAGCCGGTCGGCATCGCCCGTGACCAGGACCGGCTCCTCGGGCAGTTCCAGCTGCCAGCGGTGCCCGGGCCCTGCGGCGCGGGCGTCGGCGGTGCAGTCCAGCGCCAACCGGGTCAGGTCCACCTCCTCGGCGGCGAGCGGCCGACCCGCGTCCAGCCGGGCCAGCAGCAGCAGGTCCTCGACGATCGCGCCCATCCGCTGCGCCTCCGCCTCGATCCGGCCGAGCGAGTGCCGTACCTCGTCCGGCACCGGGCCCGGATACCGCAACGCCAGTTCGGCGTGGCCGCGTACCGCCGCCACCGGGTTGCGCAGCTCGTGGCTGGCGTCGGCGGCGAAGGTCCGCAGCCGTTCCTCGACCGACTGGCGGCGGGCGAGCGCGTCCTCCACATGGCCGAGCATCCGGTTGAGCGCCGCGCCCACCCGGCCGACCTCGGTGGCGAGGTCGTCGTCGGGCACCCGGACCGGCACCGCGACCTCCCCGCTGGCCAGTGGCAGCCCGCTCACCCGCTCGGCCGCGCCGACCACCCGGTCCAGCGGGCGGAGCGAGACCCGGACCCAGAGCGCCCCGGCGACCCCGGTCGCGACCAGCGCCACCGCGAACACCACCAGCTCGATCATGACCAGCCGGTGCACCGCGTCCTCCACCGGGCTCAGCGGCAGCCCGGTGACCAGCACGTCGCCGTCCCGCCCGGCAGTCGCGCGCAGCCGGTAGCCGGCCAGGTCGGAGAGTTCGACACTGCGGGCCGGGCCGCCGGGCGGCAGGGCGGCCAGGGCCCGGCGGTCGGCGGCGGTCAGCACGACCCTGTCGTCGGTGTCCGCGGCCACCGTCCCCTCGGCCACCTCCGGGTCGTCGGCGTCGCCGTCCACCACCCGGGCGGCGGTGACCGTGCCGTTCAGCAGCCGGGCGCCGAAGGTCCCCGGCGCCTGGGCCCTGGTGTCGCCACGGGCCGCGTCGCCCGCGGCCCGCGATCCCGGGTGCTCCAGGCTGGCCGCGTAGCGGCCGCCGGTGTCGGCGAGCTGCTGGTCGAGCCGGTCCACCAGGAAGTGCCGCAGCGCCTGGGCGGTGGCCAGTCCGACGCCCGCGCAGGTGAGCAGCAGGAGGGCGAGCAGTCCGGCTATCAGTCGGGCCCGCAGGGTGCGCGGCACCGACCGGCCGAGGACGCCCCGGGCCCGGCGGATCACCGGGGTGCCTTGATCACGTAGCCCGCGCCCCGGACGGTGTGGATCATCGGGGTCCGGCCGAGGTCCACCTTCTTGCGCAGATAGCTGATGTAGAGCTCGACCACGTGCGCCTGCCCGCCGAAGTCGTACGACCAGACCGCGTCGAGGATCTGCGCCTTGCTCACCACCTGCCTGGGGTGCTGCATCAGATAGCGCAGCAGAGCGAACTCGGTGGGGCTGAGCTCCACCGCCTCACCGCCGCGGGACACCTCGCGGGCGCGCTCGTCGAGCACCAGGTCGCCCAGTACCAGCGCGCCCTTCGGCACCTCCGGCCGGGCAGCTCCGGCCGGCTGCGCGCGCCGGAGCAGGCTGCGCAGCCGGACCACCACCTCGGCCAGGCTGAACGGCTTGGTGACGTAGTCGTCGCCCCCGGCGGCCAGCCCGGAGATCCGGTCCTCGACGGCGTCCCTGGCGGTCAGGAACAGCACCCTGGTCTCCGGCCGGGCGGCGTGGATCCGCCGCAGGACCTCCATCCCGTCGAAGTCCGGCAGCATCATGTCCAGCACCACGGCGTCGGGCCGCCACTCGGCCGCCGCCTCGACGGCCGCCCGCCCGGCGGTGGCCCCGCGCGCCTCCCAGCCCTCGTAGCGGAGCGCCCCGCAGAGCACCTCGACCAGATCGGGCTCGTCGTCGACGACCAGGATCCGCCACGGGCACCGCTCGGGCTCGGTTGGGTAATCCATGGGCACCTCCTGGGGGTCGACTCGTCACCGGGAACTGCCATCTTGCCTGCCCGCGATGAGAATGCGGTGAGATCCGCACCCCGCCCCCGAGCCGGGAAATGCCAGTTGACCTGGGAAAACGCTGGATTTCCGACCGGATGCCAGCGGCCGTTTCATAGCCGACTGAGAGCTTGCAGTGCCAGGGTTGCCACCGAGCTGCCCCGGACGGCGAGGAGGTACCCCGTGGCCGCACCCGCCCACACCGACCAGCGCGGACCGCTTGCGGCCCCCGCACGGCGGCGCGCTCCCGGGCCCCGACGGCTGCCGGACGAACTGCTGCCGGCGGCCGCCCTGGCGGCGATCGCCTCCGGTGCCCTGGGCCTGCTCGCGCTGTGGTGGCGGGACACCCCGTGGGTCGCCGGCACCGCCCAGTGGCTGACCGAGTCCGGCCGGATCACCGGCCTGCTGGCCGGGTACGCCGCTCCCGTCCTGCTGCTGCTGATGGCCCGCATCCCGCTGCTGGAGCGGGAACTGGGCGCGGACCTGCTGGCCCGCTGGCATGCGATGGGCGGGCGCTATCTGGTCGGGCTGGTCTCGCTGCACGTGGTGACGATCGTCTACGGCTACGCGCTCACGGACCGGCAGGGGCCGATCGGCGAGGGGGTCGAGATCGTCTTCCACTTCCCGGACATGCTCAAGGCCACCCTGGCCACGCTGATCATGTTCGGTACCGGCGCCGTCTCGGCCCGGGCCGCACGCCGCCGGCTACGCCACGAGACCTGGTACTACCTGCACCTGGCCACCTACCTGGCGGTGGCGCTCGGCTTCGGCCACCAGCTGGCCACCGGCGCCAACCTCGGCGAAGGTCCGGCCCGCGCCGCCTGGTACGCGCTGTACCTCGGCACGGCGGCCCTGATCGGCTGGTACCGGCTGGCCGTGCCGTACCTGCGGGACCGGCGGCACCGGCTGCGGGTCGCCGAGGTGCGTCCGGAAGGGCCAGGGGTGGTCTCGGTCTTCCTGACCGGCGAGCGGCTGGCGGAGCTGGGGGCGGAATCCGGGCAGTTCTTCCGGCTGCAGTTCCAGACGCCCGGCCTGCGCTGGGCCGCCAACCCGTACTCGCTCTCCGCTCCCCCGCAGCACGGCTTCCTGCGGTTCACCGTCAAGAACCTCGGTGACCACAGCGCCGCGGTGGCCGGGCTCCGGCCCGGTACCAGGGTCCGCGCCGAGGGCCCGTACGGTGCGTTCACGGCGCGCCGGCGGCGCGGGCACCGGGTGCTGCTGCTCGGTGTCGGGGTCGGGATCACCCCGCTGCGCGCGCTGTTCGAGACGCTGCCCGGTGAGCCGGTCCTGGTGCAGCGTGCCCGCCGGCCCGAGGACCTGCTGTTCCGCGCGGAGCTGGCCGCCGTGGCCCAGACCAGGGGCGCCCGATACCACGAGCTGGTCGGCAGCCGGCAGCAGGTCGGCGACCTCGGTGCCGCGCTCCGGCGGCTGGTCCCCGACCTGGCCCGCCACGAGGTCTACCTGTGCGGGCCGGACGGCCTCACCGAGGAGGCCGTCCGGGCGCTGCGGGCCGCCGGGGTCCGGCGGTCCCGGATCCACCACGAGTCCTTCGTCCTCTGATCTGCTCAGGAGCCCATCGTGCGACGAGCCGTCGTCACCAGTACCGCCACCGTGGCAGGGGTGATCCTGCTGCTCTCGCTCAAGCCCCACGGGGGAACGCATGCCACCGCCCAGGTGATCAGCACCGGCACCGGCCCCGGCACGGGTTCGGCCCCCGCCGCGGGTCCGACCCCCGGTGCGGGGGCGACCCCCGGTGCGGGTGCGGGCTCGACGGGTTCGCAGACGGTCACGGGCGATGCCGTCGACACCCGCTACGGCCCGGTGCAGGTACGGGTGTCGCTGAGCGGCGGGCGGATCAGCCGGATCGACGTCCTGCAGTACCCGGACGGCAGCGGCCACGACCGGCGGATCAACGCCGACGCCCTGCCCGCGCTCAACCAGGAGGCCATGGCCGCCCAGAGCGCGCAGATCGACGCGGTCTCCGGCGCGACGTACACCAGCGACGGCTACACCCGCTCGCTGCAGAGCGCGCTCGACAAGGCGGGCACCCGGTGATCCGGCACGCCGAGCACGTCATGGGCACGGTGTTCTCGTTCGCCGTCCGCGAGCCCGGGCCCGGGGTCACCGAGGCGCTCGAACGGGTGGTCCGCCGACTGCACCGGATCGACGAGGTCTTCTCGACCTACCGGCCGCAGAGCGACATCAGCCGGTTCGGACGCGGGGAGCTGACGCTCGCCCGGTGCGATCCGGCGGTCGCCGAGGTGCTGGAGCGGTGCCGCGAGGTGGCCGCCGAGACCGGGGGCTGGTTCACCGAACGGCCGGGCGGGCGGCTGGACCCGAGCGGGTGGGTCAAGGGCTGGGCGGTCGAGGAGGCGTCCGAGCACCTGCGGGCCGCCGGCTCCCGGCAGCACCTGGTCTCCGGCGGCGGCGACATACAGACCTGCGGCGGCCCCTGGCGGATCGGGATCGCCGACCCGCTGCGACCGGGAGGCGTCGCCGCGGTGGTGGCGGGCCACGACCTGGCCGTCGCCACCTCGGGCACCGCCGAACGCGGCGCCCACGTCCTCGACCCGCGCACCGGCCGGCCGGCCACCGGCCTGGCCTCGCTCACCCTGGTCGGACGCCGCATCGCCCGCACCGATGCCTGGACCACCGCCGCCTTCGCCATGGGACCCGACCGCGGCCTCGCCTGGGCGGCCGCCCGTCCCGAGGTCGAGGCCCTCGCCATCCTGCCCGACGGCACCCACCGCCGGACCCCCGGCTTCGGCTACGCAGAACCCGCCTAGCCGCACCGCGTCCGGCGCCCTCGCCCGGCGCGAACCACTGCCGGACAAGCTGAAACGCCGCCGGGGCTGCTCCCCCGGCGGCGTTCGCGGTCTTCTGCTACGGCTGTGCCGCGCTTACTTCTTCTTGGCCTTGGGCGACATCACCATGACCAGTCCAGCGATGATCGCGAAGAGCACCAGCGGGGCCACCACGAACAGCCCGATGGTCTGGGCCGCGCTGATACCGGGGCCCGGGTTGTCGCCGTCGTCCCGGGTCAGGGCCATGGCGGGCGACGACATCAGCATCATCAGCGTGGCCGCTGCGGTGACCGCACCAGCGCGCAAAGCGTTCCTCTTGTCCACGTTTCCAAGGTACCGGCCCCTTACCAACCCCCGCGCGCCGGGGTGTGCCTGCCGCACCCCGGCGCGACGCCCGCCGTGAGCGCCGCCACCAACCGGGCGGTGCCGGGGGCCGCGGCGAGCTCGTCCAGGGTCACCGGCCGACCGGTCCGATCGGCCACCGGGAGCCGCCAGTTGGGGTACTGATCCCAGGTGCCGGGCAGGTTCTGCGGGCGCGGATCGCCGACGGTGTCCGGCAGCCAGACACCGACCAGAGCGGCGGGGGTGGCGAGCAGGAAGCCGTACAGCGCCTCCGGGGTCAGGGCGTCCCCCTCGGCCAGCAGCCCGGCCCGGACCAGCTCGGCCCGCCACTCGGCCAGTTCGCGCACCGCCCCGGCCTGTTCCTCCCCGAGCGGGCGGGTCAGCAGCCCGAGCCGGTGCCGCAGCTCCACGTGCTCGCCGCTGAGCCTGGCCGCGGTGCTCGGCAGGTCGTGGGTGGTGAGGGTGGCCAGGCAGTCGGCCCGCCAGAGCTCCGGCGGCAGGACGGCACCGCCCAACCGCCAGTCCCGCTCGAACCAGAGCACCGAGGTGCCGAGGATCCCGCGCGCCGCCAGTTCCTCCCGCACGCCGGGCTCCACCGTGCCCAGGTCCTCGCCGATCACCCGGGTACCGGCCCGGTGCGCCTCCAGTGCGAGCACCCCGAGCATCGCCTCCGCGTCGTAGCGGACGTACGCCCCCTGGGTCGGCGGGTGGCCGGCCGGCACCCACCAGAGCCGGAACAGGCCCATCACATGGTCGATCCGCAGTGCCCCGGCGTGCCGTGCGGCCGCCCGCAGCAGCTGGGCGTACGCGGCGTAGCCGCTCGCCGCCAGTGCGTCGGGGCGCCACGGTGGCAGGCCCCAGTCCTGGCCGTGCGGGTTGAACGCGTCCGGCGGGGCGCCGACCGAGATGCCCTCGGCCAGGACGTCCTGCAGCACCCAGGCGTCCGCGCCCTCCGGGTGCACTCCCACCGCGAGATCGTGGATCAGCCCGATCGGCATGCCCGCCCGCTCGGCCGCGCCCTGCGCGGCACCGAGCTGCTCGTCCACCAGCCAGGCCAGCCAGCGGTGGAACTCGATCAGCGCGGCGTGCTCGGCCCGTGCCGCGGCCACCTGCGGGCTGTCCGGCCGGCGCAGGCCCTTCGGCCAGCCGCGCCAGTCACTGCCGTGGACGTCGGCCAGCGCGCACCAGGTGGCGTACCGTTCCAGCCAGTCGCCCTCGCGCCGGACGAACGCCCGGTACGCGGCCTCCCGGCCCGCCCCGCGCGGCACCCGGTGCAGCCGCTCCAGCGCCTCGCGCTTGAGCGCCCAGACCTCGTCCCGGTCGATCAGCCCGTCGTGGCGCAGCACCTCCTCGCGCAACCTGGCGGCCCGGGCGGGAAGTTCACCGAGATCGGCGTAGGCGTACTCGGGGACCGCCTCGATCCGCAGGTGCACCGGGTCGGCGAAGCGGCGCGAGGAGGGACGGTAGGGCGACGGGTCGGAGGGCATCCCCGGACGTCCCGCGTGCAGCGGGTTGATCTGCAGGAAGCCCGCCCCCAGCGCGCTGCCCGACCAACTCGCCAGCTCCGCCAGGTCCCCGAGGTCGCCCATCCCCCACGAGCGTTCCGACAGCACCGAGTACAGCTGCGCCAGGAAACCCCAGCTGCGGCCCTGCGGCGCGGGCACCCGCTGCGGCGCCACGATCAGCGCGGCGCTCTGCTCCCGCCCTTCCAGCCGAACCGTCAACCGGTGTCGCCCGAGCGGGAGATCGGCGGGCAGCCAGTGCGAACGCCCGCCGGGCAGCGTCCACTCCCCGCCGTCCTCCAGGGCGATGCTCAGCCGCGCCCGGGCCGGCACGTCCAGCGCCGTCCGCCGGCCCGACCGCACCACCACGCACGGCGGCAGCAACCGCCCTGCCGCGTCGGCCAGCTGGCGCTCCGACGACTTCCGCACCGCCTCGGGAGTGTGCGCGTCCACCCCGAGCGCGGCCAGCACCGCCACCAGCGTGTGCGCCGCCACCTGTACCGGCCCGCTGCCGGGGTCGTAGGTACTGTCCACCCCGTACGCGTGCGCCAGCGCCACCAACTCCGGCGGCGGGGGCGGGGCGTCCTCGGCGGGGGCCTGCGTGCTGCCGGCTGCTTCGGGACGGTCCAGATAAGCGGCCACTCTTGCACTCCTGCGGGTCCAGAAGGCGGTACGGGACTCCCCAGTCCTACCCGCGCCCACCGCACCCGACCCCGCACGACACGACCGGTCCCGATCACCGGACGGGTGAACCTTCCCGCGCGGCACGGCCGCCGGGACCGGCACCCGAGCACGGGCTGCGACCGGGCCGGTCCGATGGTCGGGAGGGGAATGCACGGGACATATCATCTATACCCATCAGCCACGTTGACACCGGACCAGGTAGCTGGTGGGCTGTGCGGCGGGTGGGGCCGAGGGTGGCAGACCAGCCGGAGGTGTACGGGCACCGGGCCGGTGAACTGGGGTTTTCGGGTGCGAGGAGGCTGCTTTGCAGGCGCGGGTTTCGGAATTCGCGGGGCGGCGGCTGAGGCAGCAGATCGAGCACAGCGCGGCCTTGCGCGAGGTGCTCCAGCATCCGGCGGCGCTGGCCGCGCGCCGGGCGACGGCGCGCACCGCACGACAGCTGGCGCCGAAGACGGCGGACCGGCTGATCGCGGATCTCAAGGGCACCGAACCGCTGCTGGCCTCGGTGCGGGCCGAACGACGGGCCGTCGGCAGTGCCGGCCACCGCCGGGCCGCGCTGCAGCTCGCGGCCACCCTGTCGGCCGCCGCGGTGGTGAGCGGACTGCTGGTGGGCCCGCCCGCGTACGCCGGTGCGCCGCAGGGGCAGACCGCGGTCAGCACTGCCCAGCAGGACCAGCCGGTGCAGCTGGGCACGGTGACCGACCCCCAGGTGTACCCGCGCCCGCAGGAACTCCGTACCGCCGGGCGCCCCGTCAACGTTCCCCAGGACGTGGTACTGGCCGCCGCGCCCGACGCCGACGGCGCAGCGCTGGACGTGGTACGCCAGGTGCTCGGCTCCGCCGGAGCCACCCGGATCACCACGACGGTGCCGCGGGTCCCGGACGCCGGTTCGCTGGTGGTGTACGTCGGCGGACCCGCCGAGGGCTCGGGCGGCACGACCGACCGGGTGCTGCGCGAGCTCGCCGCGGCGGGCACGACGGACAAGGACGCCCCCGCCCCCTCCCTCAACGGGATGCCGGGCGGAGGCTACCTGCTGACGATCGGCCAGCTGCCGGCCGGCGCCGGGACGTACGGCGCGGTGGTGCTCGCCGGGGTGGACAAGGCCGGGACGTTCAACGCCGCGCAGAGCCTGCGCCAGCTGCTCGCCCCGGTACCCGCCGGACAGGGGCAGAGCGGGCCGGACCAGGGCGGGCAGGGCCAGGAGGGCGACGCGAAGGGCTTCCCCGGCGTCAGCATCCGGGACTGGCCGAGCGGCGCGCCCGTGCGCGGGATCGCCGAGTCCTTCTACGGCTCCCCGTGGACCACCGAACAGCGGCTGAGCCAGCTCGACTTCCTCGGCCGCACCAAGCAGAACTTCTACCTCTACGCCCCGGGCGGCGACCCGTTCCGGCTCACCCGCTGGCGTGAGGCGTACCCCGAGGCACAGGCCGCCGACCTGCGGCAGCTGGCGGACCGGGCCCGGCGCAACCATGTCACGCTCGGGTACTCGATCGACCCCGGCCAGTCGTTCTGCTTCAGCTCCGACCGGGACGTGGACGCGCTGGTGACCAAGCTGGAGGGGCTCCGGCAGATCGGGTTCAGCGCCTTCCAACTGCAGTTCCTGGACATCAGCTACGACGAGTGGCACTGCACCCTGGACCGGAAGAACTTCGGCAAGGGCCCGGCCGCCGCCGCCAAGGCGCAGGCCCAGGTGGTCGCCAAGGTGCAGGACCGGCTGATCGCCAAGCACCCCGAGCTGGCACCACTGTCCATCGTCCCGACCGAGTACCAGCGGGCGGGCACCAGCCCGTACCGGTCGGCGCTGGCCGCCGCGCTGCCGCAGGGCGTCCAGATCGCCTGGAGCGGCGGAGCGGTGATCCCCGCGAAGATCACGGACGCCCAAACCGCCCAGGCCGCCCAGCAGGCGGCCGGCCACCCGCTGATGACGCTGGACAGCTACCCGGTCAACGACTCCGCCCCGGACCGGCTCTACCTCGGCGGCTACACCGGCCGCGACCCGGGTGTGGCGAGCAGGTCGGCGGTACTGCTGACCTCCGCGATGAGCCAGCCCCTGGCCTCCCGGATCCCGCTGGCGACCGCGGCCGACTTCGGCTGGAACCCGTCCGGCTACCGTCCGGCCGACTCCTGGCAGGCCGCGCTGCGCCCGCTGGCCGGCGACGGCACCAAGCTCACGGCGCTCACCACGCTGGCGGCCAACAGCGAGTCCTCCCCGTTGGCGAAGGGCGAGTCCGGCTATCTGACGCCGCTGCTGGAGAAGTTCTGGGCGGCGCTGGAGCCGAGCGCGGGCAGCCCGCCCGACCTGGCGAAGCTGCACGACGCGGCGACGCCGGTCCGGGACGCCTTCACCACCATGGCCGGCGCCCAGCGCGCGCTCGCCCAGGCACCGATCGGCGGCGAGGCCGCGCCTTGGCTGGCCCAGCTGAGCACCTACGGCCGGGCCGGGCAGTCCGCGGTGGACATGCTGCTCGCCCAGCGCGGCGGTGACGGCTCGGCCGCCTGGCAGGCCCGGACCGAGCTGCGGCGGCTGCGCGAGCAGCTGGCCCAGAGCGGAGCGACGGTCGGGTCGGGCGTGCTCGACCCGTTCCTGGACCGGGCGCTGCAGGCGGCGGACAACTGGTCGGGGGTCAGCGCGGGCTCGCTGACCCCGACCACCACGCTGGGCACCGCCAACGACCACGGCCCCGCGCTGATGGTGGACGGCGCCACGGACACCTTCTACTGGAGCTCCCGCCCGCCGCAGGCCGGCGATTCGATCGGGGTCGGCCTCGGGCCGGCGCGGGCGATCGGCCAGATCACGGTGCTGATGGGTTCCTGGGGCGACGACCCCGACGCCCTGAGCGCGGCCGACGACTACCTGCACGACGGGGTGCTGGAGTACGCCACCGCCGACGGCGGCTGGAAGCAGCTGGCCACGGTGCACAAGCAGAAGACGATCACCCTCACGGCACCGGCCGGGACGGTCGCCAAGGCCATCCGGCTGCGGGCCACCAGCGGCCAGAAGACGGCGGTGGCGGTGCGCGAGTTCACGGTGGGGGCGCCCGGCGACACCCCGGCTACGGTCACCGGCGGCCCGGCCGCCGCGCCCGGCTCCTCGCCGTCGGCCGTGCTCGACGGCAATCCGGACACCGCGTTCCGCGCCGCCAGCGCGCCTACCGCCGACGACGCCCCGCTCACCATCGAGCTGGGCACGGCCCGCCCGATGGACCGGGTGACCGTGCTGACCGACCCGACCGTGCGGGCCACCGCCACCGTCGAGGTGCGCCGGGCGGACGGCTGGGCGACGATCGGCACCGCGCAGCCCGGCTACAACGAACTGCCGGCCGGCGGCCTGAGCGCGGACGCCATCCGGCTGACCTGGGCGCCCGGCGGCGAGCCGCCCGTGGTGAACCAGGTCATCCCCTGGTACACCGACATCCCGGCGGCCCGGCTCAGTCTGGCCGCCGACTCCCTCGACGTGGTCGCGGGCGCCCCGGCCCCCGCGCAGACCCAGGCCGTGGTCGAGTCCGGCCGCCCGGAGGGCGCCACCGGCGACCTCAAGACCGAGGTCCCGGCGGCGGCGAAGGGGCTGACGGTCACTCCGGCCTCCGCCGTCAACGTGCCGCGCGGCGGGAAGGTCGGCACCCCGTTGCTGGTGACCGCCGCCAAGGACACCCCTTCGGGCACGTACCAGGTGCCGGTCACCTTCACGGCGGGCGGGACGACGGTCCGTCAGGTCCTCCAGGTGCGCGTGGTGCCCGCCACCGCCGGGGCCGACCTGGCGCGCACCGCCACGGCCACCTCCTCGGGCGACGAGACACCGGACTTCCCGGCCACCGCGGTCAACGACGGGGACCCGAAGACCCGGTGGTCCTCACCCGCGCGGGACGACGCCTGGGTGCAACTGGCGCTGCCGCAGGCCGCCCGGCTGGGGTCGGCGGTGCTGCACTGGCAGGACGCGTACGCCTCCGCCTACAAGCTGCAGACCTCGCCGGACGGGGTCACCTGGACCACGGTCTCCTCGGTGACCGGCGGGAAGGGCGGGACGGAGACGGCGCACTTCGACGCGCCGGGGGTGAAGTACCTGCGACTGCAGGGCGTCTCACGGGCGACCAAGTACGGGTACTCGCTGTACGGCATCGAGCTGTACGCGGTCGCTCCTTGAGCGGGCCCGTGCGGGGTTCGCTCCGTGACGGCGGTCTCCGGCGACAGGGGTGAACACCCGGGTGCGGGCTGCCCCGCCTCCCCGGCCGCCCGCGCGCGAACGGCGGGCCGCCGGCGCTCCCACTGAGGGGTGCGCCGGCGGCCCATGAGGCGTACCGGTCGGTGTGACGGGCAGGCCCGTGTCGGTCAGGCGGAGAGCGGTTCCGGAGAGGGACGGTCGCCGCGGCGGACTGGGTGGACGGGGTGGGAGCGGCCGAGTGCGGCCGGCAGGGCCGTGTTCGACTCGGTATGGTCGTGGTGCTCGTACTCGCGGAACTGCTCGACCCCGCCGTACGGCTCCAGGTAGGGCCGCCAGCTCGGGTCCTTGATGCCGGTGCCGATGACGCGCCAGGCCAGGCCGCTGGGCGGGGCCGGGGGGCGCTTCATCCGCCAACCGAGTTCGGTGAGGTGGCGGTCGGCCTTGGTGTGGTTGCAGCGGCGGCAGGCTGCCACCACGTTGTCCCAGCGGTGCTGGCCGCCCCGGCTGCGCGGGATGACGTGGTCGACGCTGGTGGCGGTGGCACCGCAGTAGACGCAGCGCCCGTGGTCACGGGCGAACAGCGCGCGGCGGGTGAGGGGGACGGGGCCTCGGAACGGGACCCGGACGAAGCGGGTCAGTCGGACGACGGACGGCGCCGTGACGGCGCTGGTGGCGCTGTGCAGAGTGACTCCCGAGTCCTCCAGGCTGACCGCCTTGTGGTTGAGGACCAGGATGAGCGCTCGGCGCATGGACACCACGCCGAGCGGCTCGTAGGACGCGTTGAGGACCAGGACATGCGGCACGGATGCCTCCTTGGACGCCTGCGGCGCGTGGCTCGCGCCGGGACGAGCGGGTGATCGCGTCGTTTTCCGCAACGCGATCTCCACCAGTGTCGCCTCACGCCGTGGCGGGGCGCCACCACTCCTGTGTAACGGGTCTGATGTGGGTTCCGTCATAGCGGGTATGCCCGCCCTCCGGCGCCGTTGCACCGCGAGGCCGCTGGTCGGGGCGCACCGGCGGCTGCGACGGGGGCTCGCGGGGTCTCTGATGGGGCGTCCGTCCGGGTGCCGCGCGGCCGCTACGCTGGTCCGGAACCACCGATCCCTGTTGGAAAGAGGCTCCGTACGTGTTCCGGTCCGGTGTCACCGGCCTTCTCGCCAGCGCGGCCCCCACCGCCACCCCCTCCGCCCCCTCCTCGTCCGACCCCCTGCCCAAGCTCGACCTCAAGCTGCCGACCAGTGCGAACGAGGTGTCGGCCAGCACCCGGCAGGCGGCGAGCTGGCTGGACGCCAACTGGCAGAGCTGGGTCGAGGGAGTACTGCGGATCGTCTTCCTGGTGCTGCTGGCGCTGGTGCTGCGGGCCGTGGTCCGCAAGCTGATCACGCAGCTGATAACGCGGATGACCCGGCACCACGAGCACGACTCGGACTACGGCCGGCTCGGCGGACTGCTGGCCAACCACGGGGTGGTGAACCCGGAGCGGCGCCAGCAGCGGGCCGAGGCGATCGGCTCGGTGCTGCGCAGCGTGGCCTCGTTCAGCATCCTGGGGACGGCCGCGCTGATGGTGCTGTCCGCACTCGGGGTGAACCTGGCCCCGCTGCTGGCCAGTGCCGGTGTCGCCGGCGTGGCGATCGGTTTCGGCGCGCGGAACCTGGTGACGGACTTCCTCTCCGGGGTCTTCATGATCATGGAGGACCAGTACGGCGTCGGCGACGAGATCGACACCGGAGTGGCCAGCGGCACCGTGCTGGAGGTGGGCCTGCGGGTCACCAAGCTGCGCGGGGGCAACGGTGAGATCTGGTACATCCGCAACGGCGAGGTGAAGCGGATCGCCAACATGAGCCAGGGTTGGGGCACCGCCACGGTGGACGTCCAGATCGCCTACCGGGAGGACCTGGAGCGGGTCGAGGGGCTGATCAGGGAGAGCGCCGAGCAGCTGGGCAAGGAGACCCCGTACGACGAGCTGATCTGGGGCCGGGTCAAGGTGCTGGGTGTGGAGTCGGTGGCGGCCGACTCGATGGTGCTGCGGGTGGAGGCCAGGACCACGCCGGGCGAGTCGGCGAAGGTCGGCCGGGCGCTGCGGCAGCGGCTGAAGCTCGCCTTCGACGAGGCCGGGGTGAAGCTGAAGGAGGAGCCCGCGCCGGTGGTGGCGGCACCCGCGGTGGAGTCGTCCGCGCCCTCGGCACTGGCCGATCCCAGCTCGGCGCGCTCACTGGCGGCCAAGCCGATCCCGTTGCCGACCGACTGACCGCGTACCCGGCAAAGAGCCCGTCCACCCCCGGCGGTGGACGGGCTCTCCGCGTTCCCGGTAACGCTTCGGCATCCACCCGCCATGCGGTCATTGACACCCTCCCGCGGCGGGACCTAACGTCCTCTCAGCGATTGGAAACTTTCCTAACAGTTCCTGGCAGTCAGCTTTCCCACCCCAGCGCCGCACGGGCCGCCAGGGACAGAGGAGGATCGGGCCGTGAACGACAAGATCCCCACCCCGCCGGGCAGGCCCACCCCGTTGGCCGGCACCCCCAGCCTGCTGCGCGCGATCAACGACCGGGCCGCACTGGAGCTGCTGCTGGCGCACGGTCCGCTCTCCCGCACCCAGATCGGCGCGATGACCGGGCTCTCCAAGCCCACCGCCTCCCAGCTGCTGGCCCGGCTCGAGTCGGCCCGGCTGGTCGAGGCGGTGGGCACCACGGCCGGCGGCCCCGGGCCGAGCGCACAGCTGTACCGGGTCAATCCCGCCGCCGCGTACGTCGCCGGGCTCGACGTGGACACCGCCCGGGTGCGGGTCGCCGTCGCCGACATCACCGGCACCGTGCTCGCCGAGCACACCGTCCCCACCCGGGGCCGGCCCGCCACCGAGGCGGTGCCGCGGACGGTCGCGGCGGTCGCCGAGACGGTCCGGCAGGCCGGCCTCCCGGCGGACTGCCTGCGCGAGATCGTGATCGGGGTACCCGGAGCGCTGGACCCGGTCAGCGGCAAACTCAGGTACGCCTCGCACCTTCCCGGCTGGCACTCCCCCCGGCTGCTGGCCGAACTGGCCGAGGCGCTCGGCACCACGGTGAGCATCGAGAACGACGTCAACCTGGCCGCCGTCGCCGAGCGCTCCTCGGGCGCCGCGCAGGGCTGCGACGACTTCGTGCTGCTCTGGGCCGCCGAGGGCGTCGGTGCCGCGATAGTGCTGGCCGGCCGGCTGCACCGGGGCTTCACCGGCGGTGCGGGCGAGATCGGCTACATGACGGTGCCCGGCGCCCCGGTGGTGCACGACGTCCACCGCAAGAACTCCGGCGGGTTCCAGGAACTCGTCGGTGAGGAGGCGGTGCTGGCCCTGGCCGCCGAGCACGGTCTGGCCGCACCGACCGCCGAAGGGGCCGTCGGGCTCGCCCTGCGGACTCCCGGCGCGGGCGACCTGTTCCTGCGGACCCTGGCCGAACGGCTGGCCGTCGGCCTGTCGGTGGTGGTCGCGGTGGTCGACCCGGAACTGCTGGTGCTCTCCGGCCGCACCCCCACCGCGGGCGGCGAACGGCTCTGCCGGCTGGTCCAGGAGGAACTGGCCAAGATCAGCATCCCCCGCCCCCAGGTGCGCTGCAGTACCGTGCCCGACTCCCCCGTCGTGCACGGCGCCCTGCAGCGCGCCCTGGCCGCCGCCCGGGAAGCGGCCTTCACGACCCACTGATGCTCCCCTCCCCCGCGCACCGCCTCCCATCCCCCGAGCCGGGGCCGAAGGGCGATGCCGCCTGCCCCCGTCCCCCCAGGAGGTCCGACCGATGCACACCCCCCGCCGCTCCCGCCGCCCGGCCGCCGCCGTGGGCTGCGCCGTCCTCGCGCTCCTCGCCACCGCCTGCACCGGCACCGACCCGGCCGGGGGTACCGACGACTCGGCCTCGGGCAAGGACGTGACCATCACCTTCTGGCACGGCTGGAGCCAGGAGAACGAGACCAGGGCGATCCGGGCCAACATCGACGCCTTCCAGAAGCTGCACCCCAACATCCACGTCAAGGTGGTCGGCAACATCGCCGACGACAAGAGCGAGCAGGCGCTGCGGGCGGGCGGCCCGGACGCACCCGACGTGGTGTCCTCCTTCAGCACCGACAACGTCGGCAAGTTCTGCTCGGCGCACGTCTGGACCGACCTGAACCCGCTGCTGAAGAAGGACGGGATAGACCCGGCCACGACCTTCCCGGCCGCGATGCTCAAGTACAGCCAGTTCGAGGGCGACCAGTGCTCACTGCCGCTGCTCGGCGACGCGTACGGGCTCTACTACAACAAGACCGCCTTCGCCGCCGCCGGGATCACCGCGCCGCCGAAGACCTTCAGCGAGTTCGACCAGGACGCGGTCAAACTGACCGTCGCCGAGGGGGACAGCTACCGGCAGCTCGGCTTCATGCCGAACTTCCACGGCTACGAGTCCAGCCCTTCCCACTACTTGGGCCAGTACGACGCCGACTACTTCGCCGCCGACGGCAGGTCGGACATCGCCACCGACCCCAGGGTCGCCGCGATGTTCACCTGGCAGAAGAACCTGATCGGCAAGCTCGGCGGCTTCGAGAAGCTGGAGAGGTTCCGCACCGGCTTCGGCGACGAGTACAGCGCCAAGAACCCGTTCGAGACCGGCCAGGTGGCCATGGCCATCGACGGCGAGTGGCGCACCGCCTCGCTCGCCGACGACAAGGTCCCCTTCGAGTGGGCCACCGCGCCCTTCCCGGTGCCGGACGACCAGGCCGAAACCTACGGGCGCGGCTACCAGACCGGCACCATCATCGGCATCGCCCGGACCAGCCGGAAGCAGACCGCCGCCTGGGAGCTGGTCAAGTACCTGACCTGCGACACCGACGCCGTGGTCGGCTTCGCCAACGCGATCCACAACGTGCCCAGCACCATCGCGGCACTGAGCTCGCCCAAGCTGAACGCCGATCCGGGCTTCAGGACCTTCGTCGAGATCGCCAGGAACCCGCACTCCGACACCACGCCGGCCAGCATCAACGGCGGCGCCTACCAGCTGTCGGTGCAGAACCTCGGCTACGCGTACGAGTCCGGGCAGCAGACCGATCTGGCGGCCGGGCTGGCGGCCACCGCCAAGGAGATCGACACCGCCGTCGAGCAGGCGAAGTGACATGACGGGCAACAGCACTGCCCACTCCGCGGCACTGCGGCGCAAGCGCCGCCGGGAGCGGGCCCGCACCCTGGCCTTCCTGTCCCCCTGGCTGATCGGCTTCGGCCTGTTCTTCGCCTACCCGCTGGCCTCCACCGTCTACTTCTCCTTCATGAAGTACGACGGCTTCACCGCCCCCGTCTTCAGCGGTCTGAAGAACTGGGACTACGTCTTCAACCACTACCCCTTCTTCTGGCAGGGGCTGCGCAACACCCTCTGGCTGGTGGTCGTGATGGTCGCCCTGCGGGTCGCCTTCGGCCTGGGCATCGGCCTGCTGATCACCAAGGTCAAGACCGGCGCCGGCTTCTTCCGGACCGCCTTCTACCTGCCGTACCTGGCACCGCCGGTGGCCGCCACGATGGCCTTCGCCTTCCTGCTCAACCCCGGGACCGGGCCGGTCGACCACCTGCTCGGCGACCTGGGGCTGCCGCAGCCGGGCTGGTTCAACGACCCGTCCTGGTCCAAGCCGGCCCTCACCCTGCTGGCGCTGTGGGGCATCGGCGACCTGATGGTGATCTTCATGGCCGCCCTGCTGGACGTGCCCAGGGAGCAGTACGAGGCCGCCGAGCTGGACGGCGCGGGCGCCTGGCAGCGGTTCCGTTACGTGACCCTCCCGAACATCTCGCCGATCTTGGCGTTCGCGGTGGTCACCGGGGTGATCCAGACCATGCAGTACTACACACAGGCGATCGTCGCCGGGAAGGTCGCCAGCGGGGTGATCGGCGGCTCCGGCCAGCAGTTCGAGCCCGGCTACCCGCACGGCTCCACCTGGACGCTGCCGCAGCTGGTCTACAACCTCGGCTTCCAGCGCTTCGACACCGGCTCGGCCTGTGTGGTCGCGCTGGTCCTGTTCGCCGTCTCGATGGCCGTCACCTCGGCCCTGCTGCGCCGACGTTCGGCCCTTCTCCTCGATGGAGCCGCCCTGGAGAGCGAGGACTGAGATGACCACGACCACCATGTCCCTGCCCGTCCCGGGGAAGACCGCCACCGCCGTACGGCTGGCCCGCAGACGGGCCGTGCTGCACTGGGTGGCCGTCCACTCGACGGCCGTCGCGGCGGCGCTGTTCTTCCTGCTGCCGTTCGTCTTCGTCCTCCTCACCTCGGTGATGTCGGACCGCCAGGCGCTCACCGGCGACCTGTGGCCGCACCAGTGGGTGTGGAGCAACTACGCCAAGGTCTGGCGGACCCCCGGCTTCCTCAGCTGGTGGCGCAACACCCTGCTGTACGCCGGGCTGGGCACCGCGCTGACCGTCGTCTCCAGCGTCCCGGTGGCCTACGCGTTGGCCAGGTTCCGCTTCCGGGGCCGGAGGGTGGCCCTGATGGCGGTGATCTCGATGATGATGTTGCCGCCGCAGGTCACGGTCATCCCGATGTACCTGTTCTGGGCCAAGCAGCTCCATCTCTCCGGCTCGCTCTGGCCGCTGATCATCCCGATGGCGTTCGGCGACGCCTTCTCGATATTCCTGCTGCGGCAGTTCCTGCTGACCATCCCGAAGGAGTACGTGGAGGCCGCCAGGATCGACGGCTGCGGCGAGATCGGCTCCCTGCTGCGGGTGATCCTGCCGATGGCCAGGCCGGCCGTCGCGGCCGTCGCGCTGTTCCAGTTCTTCTACTGCTGGAACGACTACTTCGGCCCGCAGATCTACGCCAGCGAGAACGAGGGCGCCTGGACGCTCAGTTACGGCCTGGAGTCCTTCAAGGGCGCGCACCACACCGACTGGAACCTCACCATGGCCGCCACGCTGCTCGTGATGGCGCCGGTGATCCTGCTGTTCTTCTTCGCGCAGAAAGCCTTCATCGAAGGCGTGACACTGACAGGGGTCAAGGGCTGATGTCTCTCAAACTGGCCGTCGTGGGCGGGGGTTCGACCTACACACCGGAGCTGGTCGACGGTTTGGCCCGTCTGAGGGACACGCTCCCGATCGCCGAACTGGTGCTGATCGACCCGGCGGTGGAGCGGCTGGAGCTGATCGGCGCGCTGGCCCGGCGGATCTTCGCCCGGCAGGGACACGGCGCGGCCGTCACCACCACCTTGGATCTGGCGGCGGGCGTGGAGGGGGCCGACGCCGTACTGCTGCAGCTGCGGGTCGGCGGGCAGGCGGCCCGCAACGAGGACGAGACCTGGCCGCTGGAGTGCGGCTGCATCGGCCAGGAGACCACCGGCGCGGGCGGGTTGGCCAAGGCGCTGCGGACCGTCCCGGTGGTGCTGGACATCGCCGAACAGGTCCGCCGCACCAGTCCGGACGCCTGGATCGTCGACTTCACCAACCCGGTCGGCATCGTCACCCGCGCACTGCAGAGCGCCGGGCACCGGGCGGTCGGGCTGTGCAACGTCGCCATCGGCTTCCAGCGCAAGTTCGCCGCCCACCTGGGCGTCGCACCCGAGCTGGTCCGCCTCGACCACGTCGGCCTCAACCACCTCACCTGGGAGCGCGGCGTCACCCTGCTGGACGCCCCGGGCGCAGCGGGCGGCCGCGAGGTGCTGCCCGAACTGCTGGACGGCTTCGGCCCGCTGATCGCCGAAGACCTGCGGCTGCCGCTGCCACTGATCCGCCGCCTCGGCGTGGTCCCCTCGTACTACCTGCGCTACTTCTACCAGCACGACGCGGTGGTCGAGGAGTTGCGGACCAAGGGCTCGCGAGCCGCCGAAGTCGCCGAGATCGAACGGCAGTTGCTGGCGCTGTACGCCGATCCGACGCTGGACCGCAAGCCCGACCTGCTCGCCAGGCGCGGCGGCGCGTTCTACTCCGAGGCCGCCGTCCAGCTGATCGGCGCACTGCTCGGCACCGGCAGCGGCACCGACGTGCAGGTGGTCAACACCCGCAACGACGGTGTCCTGCCCTTCCTGCCCGACGACGCGGTGATCGAGGTGCCCGCCGAGGTGGACGCCCGGGGCGTACGGCCGCTGCCGCAGCGGCCGGTCGAACCGCTGTACGCGGGCCTGATCGCCGCGGTCACGGCGTACGAGCGGCTCGCCCTGGAAGCCGCCCTCAGGGGCGGCCGGGACCGGGTCTTCGACGCCCTGCTGGCCCATCCGCTGGTCGGCCAGTTGGACCTCGCGGACCGGCTGACCGACCAGCTGCTGGCGCACAACCACGCCCACCTGAGCTGGGCCTGAACCGTCCCGGACGGTCTCATGCGACACCGGCCGGGCCCCTGAGGGCGCGGCCGGCTGCCCGAGGCGGCCGGACAGGACCTGGAACGAGGACTGATGGACCAACCGATGGACCGGCAGCAGGCCGAGCAGCTTCCCGGCGTGCTCGCCATCGACGCCGGCAACAGCAAGACCGATGTCGCCCTGGTCGGCGCCGACGGCACGGTGTACGGCTCGGCGCGCGGCGGCGGTTTCCAGCCGCAGCTGGACGGCGCCGAGCAGGCCATCGCCGGGCTGGCCCCGCTGGTCGAGGCGGCGGCCGCCGAGGCGGGCCTCAGACCCGCCGACGGGGTGCTCACCACCCACGTCAGCGCCTGCCTCGCCAACGCCGACCTGCCCGTCGAGGAGCAGCAGCTCCAGGCCGCGGTCGCCGCCCGGTCGTGGGGGCTGGGCAGCGCCGTCGCCAACGACACCTTCGGGCTGCTGCGGGCCGGCACGGACGGGCCGCGCGGGGTCGCGGTGGTCTGCGGCGCCGGCATCAACTGCGTCGGACTGCTGCCCGACGGCCGTACCGCGCGCTTCCCCGCCCTCGGCCGGCTCACCGGCGACTGGGGCGGTGGCGGGGGGCTGGCCGCCGAGTCGATGTGGCACGCCGCCCGCGCCGAGGACGGCCGCGGCCCCGCCACCGCGCTCGCCTCCGCCATCGCCGCGCACTTCGGGTTGCCGAGCGCGACCGCGGTGGCGGAGGCGATCCACCTCGGGCAGCTGGAACGGACCCGGCTGCACGAGCTCTCCCGGGTGCTGTTCCAGGTCGCGGAGGCGGGTGACACCATCGCGCTGCGCCTGATCGACCGTCAGGCCTGCGAGATCGCCGGCCTCGCGCTGGTCGCCATGCGCCGGCTGAACCTGCTGGACCGGCCGACACCGGTGGTGCTCGGCGGCGGAGTACTGGCCGCCCGCCAGCCCCTGCTGGTCGACAACGTCACCGCCCGGCTGGCCGCTTCCGCGCCGCTGGCCGAGCCCCGGGTCGTGGTCGCCCCGCCGGTCCTCGGCGCCGCCCTGCTCGGCCTGGACCAGCTCGCCGCGGGCAGGATCGGCGGCGGCCCGGCCGCCGAACGCCGCCTGCGCGCCGCCTACGCCGCCCACCACGAGGCGGCTGCCTGAGGCCGCGGCCGGCAACCGGACCTCACGACGACCGGACCCGTCCGGCGGTACCGCGGCGCCCCGGGGCACCCGATCACCGGTCGGGTGCCCGGCGCGCGCCCGACCCCGCACCCGGCGCGCGGCCGACGGTCCTCGACCCCGGCCGCCCCGGGGATCGCCTCCGCCCTGGAGGCGCTGACGGACGCCGCCCGGTCAGCCGGCATGGCGCTCGGCCCGGCCGGTGTGGTCCTGGTCGCCGCGCCCTGGGCGCACGACACCCGGGCGGGTACGGGCGCACCGGTCTCCGCGGGCCAGGTGACCCGGCCGGCCGTGCGGTTCGCCGCGCCCCGGCGGGCTCACCCCGGGCCGCGGCCGCGGAAGGCCCGCCGGTAGTCGCGCGGGGCGACGCCGATCCGGCGGACGAAGGCGGGGCGCAGCGAGACCGCCGAGCCGAAGCCGCAGCGGGTCGCGATCTCGTCCACCGGCAGGTCCGTCTCCTCCAGCAGGCGCTGGGCCGCCAGGACGCGTTGCTCCAGCAGCCAGCGCAGGGGCGGAGTCCCGGTGGCGGCGGTGAAGTTACGGGCGAAGGAGCGCTCGGACATGGCCGCCAGCTTCGCCAACTCACCTACGGTCCAGGGAACTTCGAGGGCGCCGAGCACGGTGGCCCGGACCGCCGCCAACGGGTCGCCGTCGGCGCCGCCCTCGGGTACCGGCGAGGGAATGAACTGGGCCTGCCCACCGGACCGGAACGGCGCGGTGACCATCGCCCGGGCGATCTCCGCCGCCGCCTGCTGGCCGTATGCCGAGCGGACCAGGTGCAGGCAGAGGTCGATCCCGGCGGCGACCCCGGCCGAGGTCCAGATCTCGCCGTCGCCGGTGAACAGCACTTCCGGGTCCACCTCCACCGCCGGGTGGCGGCGGGCGAGTTCGGGCGCCAGCGCCCAGTGGGTGGTGGCGCGGCGGCCGTCCAGCAGTCCGGCCTCGGCCAGGACGAAGGCCCCGGCGCAGAGCGAGGCGATCGGCACACCGCACGCGTGGGCGGCCCGCAGCGCGTCCAGGATCCCGGGGTCGCGCGGCGCCGTCGGTTCCTCGACTCCGGGCACCAGGACGAGGTCGCAGTCGGCGAGCGCGTCCAGCCCGTGGTCTGGCAGCCGCTCCAGCCCGCCGCCGAGCCGCACCCGTACGCCCTCGGGCCCGCAGACCCGCAGCTCGAAGGGGGGTACCCCGGGCCGGGTGTTCCGGTTGGCCCAGACCTCGCCGATCACGGCGTAGTCGAAGGCCCGTACGCCGTCGAAGAGCAGGCACCCCACCGTACGCATGGCGAACGGGCCGACCGCAGCACTCATGGCAGAAATCTATCGATCATCGGCGCTCCCGCCTCTCACCGCGCCGCCGCCCCGGGCCGCATGCTGAAGCCATGACGAACACCGCTCCCTTCGGCGCCCCGCTCCGCCTCACCGACGACGCCGTGCTGATCGTGATCGACGTCCAGCAGGGTTTCGAGGATCCCGTCCTCGGTGCCCGGGACAATCCCGAGGCCGAGCAGCGGATCGCCGAGCTGCTGGACCTCTGGCACAACACCGGCCGCCCGGTCGTGGTGGTGCAGCACGAGACGACGGGCGGCACCCTGGACCGCGGCACCCCGGGGTACGAGCTCAAGCCCTTCGTGGCCGCGGCCAGCCGGGACCTGCACATCACCAAGACCGTGAACAGCGCCTTCTACGGCACCCCCGACCTGCACGAGTGGCTCCAACAGCGCGGTGCCACCCAGTTGGTGACGGTCGGCATCATGACCAACGTCTGCAACGAGACCACCGCCCGGATGGGCGGCAACCTCGGCTACGACGTGGTCTTCCCGATCGACGCCATGCACACCTTCGACATGGCGGGCCCGGACGGCGGGAAGATCCCCGCCGCCGACCTCGCCCGCGCCACCGCCGCGACGCTGCACAGCATGCGGTTCGCCAAGGTGGTCACCACCAAGGACGTGCTGGCGGCGGGCGCGCCCGAGTGATACCGGCCGGCAGCAGGGAGCGCCGCGGGCCCTGCTGCCGGTCGGTCCAACGGCCCTACCGGGGTTGGTGGAGGTACGGGGTGGTGGTGCCCAGCTCGACGAAGCCCAGCCGCTTCAGGATCGGGCGGCTCTGGTCGGAGGCGTCGACCTGGAGGTAGCGGTAGCCGCGCTCGGCGGCGAGGCGGGCGCGGTGGGCGACCATGGCCCGGTAGATGCCCCGGCCGCGCCACTCGGCGAGGGTGCCGCCGCCCCACAACCCGGCGAACTCGGTGCCCGGGTTGAACTCGAGCCGCGCCGCGCACACCGGCTGCTCGCCCGCCATGGCCAGGACCACGATGAGCGACTCCGGGTCCACGGCCAGCCGGTCGAGCAGCCGCTGCCGCAGCCGGGAGCCGTCCGTGCCGAAGACCCGCTCGTGCACGTCCTTCACCAGGTCGATCCCGGCCTCGTCGGTCACCGGCACCAGGCGTACCCCGCCCGGCGGTTCGGCCTCGGTGGACAGCGCCTCGACCGGCGCCACCAGCAGCGTCTCCGCGGGTTCCGGCACGAACCCGGCCGCCCGCAGCCGGCCACCCAGGTCGGCGGGCCGGTCGTGCGAGTAGAGCTTCCATTCGAACTCCACGCCCAGCGCGCCGAAGTGCCGCAGCTGCGCCGCGATCGCCGCGTCGGCGGTCTCCTCGTCCAGCCCCGACCAGAGCACACCGTTCCACGCGTGTCGCGCACCGGTCTGCCGCACCACGCCGTCCACCCGTTCGACCACGGCCCCGGGGCCGTCGGGTACGGCGTCTCGCCTCATCTGCCGGTCGAAGACCGCCAGCAACGTCTCACTGTCCATCAGCCGGTACTCCAGCACCGGCCCGTGGTCACGGCAAGTCGTTTTCCCGCGGCGCCCAGAGGAAGCGGTAGGCCGTCCCCTCCTCGGCGTTGAGCAGCACGTACTCCCGCCCCGGGCCGGTGGCGACCTCGTACAGCCTGGTCAGCAGCTCGGTCCGGTCCAGCACCGGCAGGCCGAGCGCCGCCGCGGTGGCGGCCTGGTCGGCGTCGAAGTCGGGGTGGTACTCCAGCAGTTCCTCCAGCGCCTCCTCGTCCTGGGCGAGGGTCCGTTCCAGACTCTCGTCCAGGCAGCTCTGCCAGTGCGGGGCGCCGATCAGCAGCCGGAGCAGTTCGGGGAGGCCGGCGGCGAGCAGCGTGGCCCCGCCCTCGGAGTCGGCGTAGAGGATCGGGCGTTCCTCGCCGCCCTCGCCGCAGAAGAAGTACGTGCCGCCCGCGCCGTCCTTCGCGATGCCCTCCAGCGCCTCGCCGGAGGCCAGCCGGACCTCCTCCACGTGGTCGTAGTAGGCGATGTCGAACTCGCCCGGCCAGCAGAGGAAACCGGCGACGTCGTCGTTGTCCCGGATCAGCTTGAGAAGTCCCATGCGCCGCACTTTAGAAGACGGCACCCTCGGCGGGCGGAGCGGCCGTCCGGCGGATGGCGACCATTGCCGCGTCGTCGCCCAGCCTTCCCTGGACGTGCGCGAGCAGACCGTCCCTCAGGTACCGCAGCAGGTCCTCCGGTTCGTCGCCCGACCACGCCGCCGCCCGCTCGGCGAGCGGGTAGAAGGCACCCGCGTCGTCGCGTGCCTCGATCACACCGTCCGTGTACAGCAACAGCAGGTCGCCCGGACCGAATCCGAAGGTCACCGGCTCGAACTCGGCGAGGCCGAGGGCGATGCCCAGTCCCAGCGGCAGTGAGGACGGCGCCCTCAGCTCGCTCGTGCGGCCGTCCCGCACCAGCAGGGCCGGCGGATGGCCGCAGTCGACCAGGTGGACCAGCGGTTCGTCGTCGGGGATGTCGAGCACCATGGCCGTCACGAACGACTCGCTGTGCTCGGACGGCTCGTGGTCGGGGCCGGCGTCCCGCCACTGGACGGCATCCCAGTGGACGGCACCGTCGAGATGGATCCCCAGATTGGTCAGGGTGGCCTGCCGGTGGGCGGCGGCGCGGAAGGCGCCGAGCACCAACGACGCCAGGTTGATGGCGGCGAGGCCCTTGCCGCGGACGTCACCGATGATCATCCGGGTACCGCCCGTCCTGCGGGCCGCCGCGTACAGATCGCCGCCCATCTGCGCCTCGGCCTCGGCGGGAAGGTACAGCGAGGCGATCTGGAGCGGGCCCGCCCGGCCCGGCAGCGGCTGCAGCAGCACCTTCTGGGCCGCCGCCGCCACCGACCGCACCTTCGTCAGCTCACGCGAGTGCCGCTCCCGTACCAGGGTGAAGACCACCACCAGGGCGGAGACGACCACCAGTGCGGCGATCTGCACCTGGATGTTCTCGGTGCCGATCACGCTCCGCTGGACACCGATCGCGACCTGGCCGAGCACCGCGAGCACAGCGACCAACGCCGTCCCCCGGGCCCGGGCGAACGACGCCGTGATCGCCGGGGCCGCCACCAGCAGTGGCCCCAGATGGACGTCGGGCGGGGCCAGGATGTCCACGACACAGACCACCACGATCAGCCCGAAGGGAATCAGCAGCAGCGACCGGCGGAGATGCGACCACAGCCGGAAGGACATGGGTCATAGTTACACCCCGGCACCCCCGCGCCCCGGGTGGACACGGCGCGCACTCGGGTTGTGCGCGCGGCAGCGCCCGCGCGCACCCGCCGTTCAGCGCCCACCCGTCCCGTACGCTCACCGGAGCTCGGTGCGCACCCACTCCGCCAGGACCTTGGCGCAGCCGTCCACCGACTCCCGCCAGCTGCGGGCGGCCCCCTCGTCGGCCTCGTCGCTGACGTGCTTGATCAGGCGGATCGGCACCCCCGCGCGCTGGGCGACGGTGGCGAGCGCGTAACCCTCCATGTCGACCAGGTCGGCGCGCTCGGCCAGCCGGTCGCGGGCCCCGGGGTCGGAGACGAACAGGTCACCGGTGGCCAGCACCGGCCCGGGGGTCCCACTCACCGTGATCGGCGCGCCGTAGAGCCGGCCGCTGAGCGCGTGGAGCGCCGGGGTGTCGATGTCGTGCTGGATCACCTGCGCCACCTGGTGGGTGCCGAACCAGCCGGGCCGCAGCGCGCCGGCGGTACCCAGGTTGACGATCTCGGACGGGACCTCGCCCCGGGCCAACACGGTGGCCAGCGAAGCGGCCGCGTTGACCTTCCCCATGCCGGTGAGCAGCACGGGGAAGCTGTCGTCGAGGTGGACGGCCTCCTCCTGGACGGCGACGACGAGCAGCGGACGGTCGGGAGTGATCGTTCCAAGCAGACGCATACGGTCCATGGTAGGCGCCCCCTCCACGCCCCGGCAGGTGCCGGTCAGGTACCAGGGCCGTCCCGACCCGGTACCGGTTCCGCACGGCCGTACCCGCCGTGCCCGGTCACCGCTTAGGGTGCATCCGCGCCGCCGGCCGCCGGGCACCACCGGGGGCTCCGGCCGGACGGGGCACGGGAGTTGGGAACAGGCGAAGCTCAAGAGGCGCACAACTCGCGTGTGGCCGCCCGGGGCCGTGGCCATACTGCTTGGCAATGGCGGGCTCCGGTGAGGCGGGGCCGCCCTTGGGGGGAGGGTGGGGCAGGTGGCAGCACCGGCGCAGACCGCGAGAGCAGCACCCGGACCGGTGGTGGCTCCGGTACCCGGACCGGCGGCGGCGCCCGTCCCGCCCGTGGTCCGGCGCGCCATGGCGTGGCCGCGCCGCGCCACCCGGACCGCGCCCGCCCGACTGCGTACCGCCGCCGTCCTGTTGACCGCCCTGGTACTGGCCTTCGGCGCGCTGACGGCCTGGCAGGCCGCCGCCCGGGCCCGCGCGGCCGGCCAGGTGGTGTCGCACAGTCAGCCGCTGAGCCAGAACGCCGCCGAGATCTACCGCTCGCTCGCCGACGCCGACGCCACCGCCGCGTCCGCCTTCCTGCTCGCGGGCGACGCGCCGCAGGCCGTCCGCGACCGCTACCACGGCGACCTGGACACCGCCGCCCGGCTGCTCGCCGAGGCCGCCGCCCGGGCCGGCTCCTCCTCCGAGGCCCAGCAGTGGGTCGCCACCCTGAACCGGCAACTCCCGCAGTACGCGGGCCTGGTGGAGACCGCCGGGGCGGACGACCGGCAGGGCCTGCCGCTCGGCGGAGCGTATCTGCGCTACGCGTCCGGCCGGATGCAGGACACCATGCTGCCCGCCGCCCAGCACCTCGCGGCGGTGGAGGCCGGGCGGCTGGACGGTGACTACCGTGCCGCCGACTCGTTCCCGTGGGCGGCCCTGGCGCTCGGACTGCTGACGCTCGTGGTACTGGTCCGCTGCCAGGTGCTGCTGCTGCGCCGGACCAACCGGGTGTTCAACCCGGGTTTGCTCGGCGCGAGTGCCGCCGTGCTGGCCGCGCTGGCCTGGCTGACGGCGGGCAGCCTGTCCGCCCGGTCCGGGCTGGCGGACAGCCGGGCGAACGGCGCCGTCCCGCTGCGCACGCTCGACCAGGCCAGGATCGAGGCCCTCCAGTCGCACACGGCGGAGAACCTGGACCTGGTCGCCCGGGGCGCCTCCGGCACCTACACCAGGCAGTGGTCCGCGCTGACCGCCTCGCTGGCCGGCCCGCCCGCCGCGGACGGCGTGAACGGCGGCGGGCGAAGTGGCGGCACCCTCGCCCGGGCCCGCTCGAGCGCGCCCGGCGAGGCGGCTGCGGCCCTGGCCGAGGCCCAGACGCTCTTCGCCGCCTGGGACGACCGGCACAGGACCGCCGCCAGGAGCAACGAACAGGGCGACTACGACGCCGCACTGCACGCCACGGTCGGCGGCACCGATGCCTCCGCGGAGAGCGCCTTCACCGCCCTGGACCAGCAGTTGGCCCGGGCGGCGACGGCGGAGCAGGCGGCGTTCACCCACTCGGCCAAGGGCACCGACGGGGTGCTGGACGCGGTGGCGGCGGGGTCCGCGGTCCTGGCCGTGCTGGCGGCGGCCGGGGTGCTCCGCGGCCTCGGCCGCCGGCTGGCCGAGTACCGGTGAGGGGGCTGACGATGCGTAGCACAGTGGCACGTACCGCACGACTGGGCGGCGTTGCCGTACTGGCGGCCTGGCTGCTCGGCGCGGGCGGTCCGGGGGCGCCCGTCCGCACGGCGGTGCAGCGGCCCGAGGCCGTCCCGCCGCAGGCCGCCCCGGCCTCGGCGGGCGGCTGCGAGGACCGCACGCCGGCGCCGAGCCGCAGCGAGAGCGGGCCCAAGGTCCAGCAGATCAAGCAGCGCGGCACCCTGATCATCGGAGTGGACCAGAACAGCTACCACTGGGGCTACCGCAACCCGCAGACCGGCCGGGTCGAGGGCTTCGACATCGACCTGGCGCGAGCGGTGGCCAAGGCGCTGCTCGGCGATCCGGACAAGGTGACCTATCGGACCGTGCCGACGGCCAAGCGTATGGAAGCCGTCAAGAACGGCCAGGTCGATCTCATCGCCCGTACGATGACGATCACCTGTGAGCGGTGGCAGGAGATCGCCTTCTCCGCCCCGTACTTCGCCTCCGGCCAGCGGCTGGTGGTACCGAAGGCGGCCAAGGTCACCAGCCTGGCGCAGGGGCTCAGGGGCAGCCGCGCCTGCGTGGCCGACCAGTCGTCCTCGCAGGCGGTGCTCAGTCCCGGAGGGAACCGGAACCCCTACGGGACGGCCGGCATCAGGGTGGTGGAGAACCAGCTGGACTGCCTGGTGCTGATGCAGCTGGGACAGGTGGACGCCACGCTCACCGACACCGCGCTGGCGGCCGCCCAGGCCGCACAGGACCCGACGGTCGAGCAGGCCGGCGAGCAGATCGCCTTCGCCCACATGGGCATCGCGATGCGGAAGGAGGACACCGACCTGGTGGCGCGGGTGAACCAGGTGCTGGTGGACTACCGGGCGGACGGCGGCTGGCGGGCGAGCTACGACCACTGGCTGGCCGGGAGCATGGGGGCCGACCCGGCCGCGTACCTCAGGTGACCCGTCCGGAATAGTGGCGGCCATCGGAGCTGGACGTACGGACGAAGGAAGGACGGAGCATTGGCAGGATCTGCTGGCCCGGTGATGAACCGGGAGGAGGTGGACCGCGCCCTGGCGCGGCTCGGTGCCGAGCGCGATGCCGTGGAGGCGGCGCTGCTGGCCCTGCAGGACCACCAGGGCCGCCGGCTACTGGAGGGCGCCGCGCTGAGCGGGCGCACCGAGGAGCGCTGGTCCGTCGCCGCGCAGGCCCTGACGCTGCTCTGGGAGCTGTTCGACCGCTACTCGGAGGCGCTGGCCTCCGCCCGGGCGGTCCGCTCCCGCCGCAACCGTCCGGGTAGCGCCGAACTGGCCGAGCTGAGCGAGCTGCTCGGCGGCCCGGCCGTGACCGTCCCCGGCGGCCGGCTGCCGGAGGCGGCGGGCCCCGGGCCGGCCCGGCTGGTGGAGCGGATCAGCCTGGACGAGCTGATGGAGCGGATGAACGCCTGGTACGCCACCGTGCTCGAGGTGGTGAACGCCGCCGACGCGGTCTGGTCCGCGCTGCCCGCCCGGATAGACCTGCTGCTGGTCGAGCTGGGCCGGGTGCAGATGCTCGCCGTCTCGGTCGGCGTCCGCCCGGGCAGCCATCCGCTCGGCGACGATCTGGCCGGTCTGGCCGAGGAGTTGACGACACTGCGGGCCGAGGTGCTGGCCGACCCGCTGGCGCTCTGGCGTCCGGCCCGGGTGCCGGCGCAGCGTGCCGGCGACACCCCCACCGGGGCCGGCCCGTTCGCCCCGGCCGCGGGTGTGGTCGACACCGAGCGCTTCGACCGGGCCGGGCGCGGCCTGGACGACATCCGGGTCGAGCTGGAGGGGCTGCTCCGACTGCGGGACGAGGCCCATGAGCGGTTGCAGCAGGTCGGCGACCTGCTGCAACGCGCCGATGCCACACTTGCCGAGGCCCGCCGGGCCCGCGGCGAGGTGCTGGCGAAGATCGCCGCGACCGAGGTGCCGGCCGTGCCGGGGCCCGCCTCGGCACTGCGTGAACGGATCGTCCAGGCAGTGGAGTTGCAGCAGACCGGCCAGTGGCACCGACTGGCACCCCTGCTGGACACCCTGGAGGACGCCGCCACCAAGGAGCTCGCCCGGGCCCGGCAGTCACTCACCGAGGTCGCCCAACCGCTTGCGCTCCGGGCCGAGTTGCGCGGGCGGCTGGAGGCGTACAAGGCGATGGCCGCCCGGCTCGGACTGGCCGAGGACCCGGAGGTGGTCGAGCGCTTCGAGAAGGCCCGCTGGCTGCTGTGGAGCGCGCCGTGCGACCTGCGGGCGGCGGCGGAGGCGGTGAACCGCTTCCAGCAGTCGATAAGACCCGCCCGGCCGCCGGCGCCGCGGCCCGAGGCGGGCGGGCCGGTTGACCGACCGGCGATCGGGTACCAGGACGAACGGGGGGCATGAGATCCATGGGCGAGGCATGTGTACGGCCGGAGTGCTCCGGCTCGGGGACGATCGACGCGGACGGCTACTGCGACGAGTGCGGGCTCGCCCCCGCGGCGGGTGCCGCCGCGGCCACCTCCACCGGCGCCGGGCCCGCTCCGGCCCGGCGGGCGGGCCCGGGTGACGGGTGCGCCAGGGGCGAGTGCACCGGGACGATCGACGCGGACGGCTACTGCGACGAGTGCGGCCTGGCCCCGCTGGAGACGCTCCCCCCGACCCAGCCGTACCTGCCGTCGGCCCGCACGGCCTCCCCGGACTCCAGCCGCTCGGCGCGGACCATGTCGGGCCGTTCCCGTTCGCACCGCTCCACCCGTACCGGCAGCGGCCGTTCGCTCTCGGTCCGCAGCAGCAAGGGCGGCAGCACGGGTACGGCACGGCGCGGCAACCTGGGCGCCGGCCTGGTGACAGTGCCTGCGGTGCCCCGACCCGACCCGGCGGCGGCCGTGCTGACGGACCCGCAGGTGCCCGAGCACAAGCGGTTCTGCAGCAAGTGCGACACCCCGGTGGGCCGGGAGAAGAACGGCCGGCCCGGCCGGCCCGAGGGCTTCTGCACCAAGTGCGGCACGCCGTACTCGTTCACGCCCAAGCTGGTCCGCGGCGACCTGGTCGGCGGCCAGTACGAGGTGCTCGGCTGCCTGGCCCACGGCGGTCTCGGCTGGATCTACCTGGCGGTGGACCGGCGGGTCAGCGACCGATGGGTGGTGCTCAAGGGCCTGCTGGACACCGGCGACGAGGACGCGCTGGCGGTGGCGATAGCGGAGCGCCGCTTCCTGGCCGAGGTGGACCACCCGAACATCGTCCGCATCATCAACTTCGTCGAGCACCCCGATCTGCGCACCGGCTCCACCGACGGCTACATCGTGATGGAGTACGTCGGCGGCAAGTCGCTCAAGGACATCGCGGGCGGGCGCCGCACCCCCGACGGCCGCCGCGATCCGCTGCCGGTGGAGCAGGCCATCGCGTACGCGCTGGAGGCGCTGCCCGCGTTGGGCTACCTGCACAGCCGGGGGTTGGTCTACTGCGACTTCAAGATCGACAACGTGATACAGGCCGAGGACTCGCTCAAGATCATCGACATGGGCGCCGTCCGCCGCTTCGACGACGAGGGCCCGATCTACGGCACGGTCGGCTACCAAGCCCCGGAGATCGCCACCCACGGCCCCTCCCCCGCCTCCGACCTCTACACCGTGGCGCGCACCCTGGCCGTGCTCACCTTCGACTTCCAGGGCTACTCGACCGCCTACCGCTACGACCTGCCCGACCCCGAGCAGGTCCCGGTCTTCGACCGGTACGAGTCGTACTACCGCCTCCTGGTCCGAGCCACCGATCCGGACCCGGCCCGCCGATTCGCCTCCGCCGAGGAGATGGCCGACCAGCTGACGGGCGTGCTGCGCGAGGTGCTGAGCCTGCAGGACGGGCGGGCCAGGCCCGCCGCCTCCACCCTGTTCGGCCCCGAACTGCGGGTGGTGGACACCGAGTTGACCACCGAGCCGCTGGACGCTGCGGCCGCCGCGCTGGCCCTGCCGGTACCCCGGGTCGACCCAGGCGACCCGGGCGCCGGATTCCTCGCCACCCTGGTCGCCGGCTCGCCCGCCGAGGCGCTGGCCGCCCTCGCCGCCGCACCGGTCCCCTCGGTCGAGCTGCGGCTGCGCGAACTGCGCGCCCACCTGGAGCTGCGGGACGACGCCGCGGTGGACGCCGCTCTGCACGCCCTGGCGCAGGAGTACCCGGACGACTGGCGGACGGTCTGGTACCGGGGGCTGGCGGCGCTGGTGATCCCCGCACCGGACCCTGCCTCCCGGCCGGCCCGGATCGCCGAGGCGGCCGAGGCCTTCGACGCCGTCTACGACGCGTTCCCCGGCGAGGCCGCGCCCAAGCTGGCCCTGGCCGTCTGCGCCGAACTGGCCGGCTCGGGCGAGGACGCGGCCGAGTTCTACCGACTGGTCGGCAGCACCGACCCGGCCTACGTCAGTGCCGCCTTCGGCCTGGCCCGGGTCCGGCTGGCCGCCGGCGACCGGCCGGGCGCGGTGCGGGCGCTGGAGGCGGTGCCCGAGGTGTCGACGCACTACACCGCCGCCCGGATCGGCGCCGTCCGGGCCCGGCTGCGCGGCCGGGCAGCGGGTGATCCGCTCGGTCCCGACCTGGTCCGCTGCTCCGAGCAACTGGCCGGGCTCACCCTGGACGCCCGGCGGAGCGAGGAACTGGCGATCGAGGTGCTCGACAGCGCGTTGGCCTGGGTGCTGGCCGGGCGGCCGGGAGCGGGCCCGGACGCCGCCGTTCGGGTACTCGGACATTCGACCGGTGAACGGGAACTGCGCTTCGCTCTGGAACACTCCTACCGAGTGCTGGCCCGGTTGTCCGACCGGACCGAGACCAGGATCGAGATGGTGGAACGGGCGAACCGGGCCCGTCCCCGGACGTGGGTGTGAGTGCGATGCCGCAGCAGACCGTGTGCCCGAGCTGTGCCGAACCGCTGGAGGTGGAGGACGTCTTCTGCGGCGCCTGCGGCCGGGACCTGAACGAACCGGAGCCCCCGGCCGAACCGGAGCCCCCCGCCGGTCCCGAAGCCGGCGCGGGCCCCGTGGCCGGCGCGTCGTCGGCCTGTGTGCACTGCGGTGCCGCCGAGGTCGCCCCCGACGGGTACTGCGAGTCCTGCGGCGGCGTGCAGCCCCGACCGCGCGACCACCAGGAGCGCTCGGTCACCGGCGTCGCCGGCGTCACCGACCGCGGTCTGCGCCACCACCGCAACGAGGACGCGTTCACCGTGGCCGCCACCTCACTGCCCGGCGGCGAGCCGGCCGTGGTCGCGGTGGTCTGCGACGGCGTCTCCTCCTCCGCCCGGCCCGACGATGCGTCGAAGGCCGCCGTCGACGCCGCCTCCGAGTCCCTGCTGACCGCCCTGGAGCACGGCGAGGAGCCCGAGGCTGCGATGCGCGCCGCCATCGAGACGGCGGCGCGCGCCGTCTCCGAGCTGGCGCAGGACGGAACGCTCACGCCGGGTGGCAGCCTCAACGCGCCGGCCTGCACCTACGTCAGCGCGATCGCGGCCGGCGGACGGGTCACCATCGGCTGGGTCGGCGACACCCGGGCGTACTGGATCCCGGACGACCGGGTCGCCGCCGTCCCGTACCGGCTCACCGAGGACGACTCCTGGGCCGCCAGGATGGTCGCCGCCGGGCTGATGAGCGAGACCGAGGCGTACGCCGACCCGCGCGCGCACGCCATCACCGGCTGGCTCGGCGCGGACGCGGAGGAGCTCGAACCGCACACCGTCGGCTTCACCCCGCACGTCCCCGGTGTGCTGCTGATCTGCACCGACGGCCTGTGGAACTACGCCGAGGCCGCCACCGACCTGGCCTCCTTCGTCCGCGCCGACGCCCGCACCGAACCGCTGGCAGCCGCGCAGGCGCTGGTGAGGTTCGCGGTCGCCGCCGGCGGACACGACAACATCACCGTCGCCGTCCTCCCGATCGACCCGCCCGCCATCGAGCCCGCTCCCACGCTGGTGGACTTCCAGCCCTTCCGGACCCTGCCGGACCAGCCCTCCCCGGCAGCCACCACCAGGCCCTGACGCCCCATCAGGCCGATCCGTACCCGCACCACCGTCTCCCCCGGCTCACTCACCGCTCTACTTCACTCAACGTTCGACAGGAGCAGCGATGGCCACCCAGTCCAACTCGCACCCGGGTTTCAGCGTCGACATCTTCCAGAACGAGTACCTGGCCGACGGTGCTCGCGAGGTGAACGCGATCGTCACCGTCACCGCCACCGGCACCGCGGCCGGGCTGCCGTCCACCGACGGCGCGCGGGGCGCGGACTCGGCGGTGGTGATCATGGTCGACTGCTCGGGTTCGATGGACTACCCGCCCACGAAGATGCGCAACGCCCGCGAGGCCACCGCCGTGGCGATCGATGCCCTGCGGGACGGCGTCGCCTTCGCCGTTGTCAAGGGCACCCACGAGGCCGTCGAGGTCTACCCGGGCGAGGGGCGGCTGGCCGTCGCCGGCCAGGCCACCCGTGAGCAGGCCAAGCAGGCCCTGCGCAAGCTCAACCCGGCCGGCGGCACCGCGATCGGGACCTGGCTTTCGCTGGCGGACCGGCTCTTCGAGACCCGGCCCGACATCGCCATCCGGCACGGCATCCTGCTCACCGACGGCCGCAACGAGCACGAGAAGCCCCGCGAACTGCAGCGCGTCCTGGACGAGGTCACCGGCAGGTTCACGGTGGACTGCCGCGGCGTCGGCACCGACTGGGAGATCGACGAGCTGCGCCGGATCTCCTCCGCCCTGCTCGGCACGGTGGACATCGTCGCGGAGCCCTCCGGCCTGGCCGAGGACTTCCGCAGCATGATGGAGAAGACCATGGGCAAACAGGTCGCCGACGTGGCACTGCGGTTGTGGACCCCGGCCAACGCGGTGGTCAAGTACGTCAAGCAGGTCGCCCCGACGGTCGAGGACCTGACCGGGCGCCGGGCGGAGGCCGGGCCGCGCGCCGGCGACTACCCCACCGGCTCCTGGGGCGACGAGAGCCGCGACTACCACGTCTGCGTCGAGGTCCCGAACGCCCCGGTCGGCAACGAGATGCTCGCAGCCCGGATCAGCCTGGTCCTCCCTCGGCCCGACGGCAACTCCGAGGTGCTCTCCCAGGGCCTGGTCCGGGCGATCTGGACCGATGACCTGGTCTCCTCCACCCGGATCAGCCCGCAGGTGGCCCACTACACCGGCCAGGCCGAGCTCTCCGCGGCCGTCCAGGAAGGGATGGCCGCGCACCGGGCGGGGGATGTGGACCGTGCCACCGCGAAGTTGGGCATCGCCGTGCGGCTCGCCCACGAGACCGGCAACGAGGGCACGTTCAAGCTGTTGCAGAAGGTGGTCGACGTAGTGGACGCGAAGGAGGGTACGGTTCGGTTCCGTAAGAACGTGAGCGAGGCCGACTCAATGACTCTTGAGACCCGGTCGACCAAGACGGTACGGGTGAAGAAATGACCGGTTCAGCCGAGCGTGGCGGACCTGCCGGAATGTGGGGGAACTGATGCCGATCTGCCCGAGGGGCCATGAGTCGCAGGCCGAGGACTGGTGCGACTTCTGCGGCTTCCCGATGACCCCGCCGCCGGGCGTGGCCGTCCCGGGCTCGGCCCCGTTCGGCGGTCCGGGCATGCCCGGGCCATCCGGCATGCCCGGTTCGGCCGCTCCGCACGGGGCGCCGCCCGGTGGCCGCCCGATGGGCGCGCCGGCCGGCGGGCCCGTCCCGCCGGCTCCCCCACGGCTGCCGATGGCACCGCCGCCCTTCGCCGCCCCGCACGAGCCGACGGCCCCGCTGGTCACCTGCCCGATCTGCCGCACCCCGCAGACCGGGCGGTACTGCGAGGAGTGCGGGTACGACTACGACCTCTCCGCTCCCTCGGGCCACCAACAACCCCCGGCTCCGCCGGCCGGCCCGGCCCAGGGCGGCGGTTACGGCTACCCGCCGCCGGCGCCCGCGCCGTACCAGCCGCCCGCGCCGCCGCCGGGCCCCGCCCCCAGCCCGTACCAGCCGCCGACCCCGCCGCCCGCGCCGGCACCGGAGCCCCCGCCGTTCCCCGCGCCCGGCCCGGCACCGTTCGAGGGTGGCGACCCGTACGCGCGGCGCGATCCGTACGCCCAGCCGCAGGCCGCGCCGTACGAGAACGCCGCCCCGTACCCACAGGACCCGTTCGCCAAGGCGGACCCGTTCGCCAAGGCCGCGCCGTACGAGGGCGGGCAGACGTACGAGCAGGCCTCGGCGTTCCCGGATCCGGACGCCTTCGAGCGGACCGGCCCGGTCTACGCGCAGCCCGGGCCGACGGCTCCGGGCGACGAGTTCGGGACGTCGTTCCGCCTCGCGCCGCCCGCGAACGCACCCTCCGCGCCGCAGCAGCAGCCGCCCGCACGTGCCACCTGGATAGCGGTGGTCAGCGCCGACCGCGACTACTTCACCGACATGATGGCGCGCAGCGGCCCCGAGGCCGCCGGACTGTTCTTCCCGCCGTACTGCCCCGAGCGCCGGATCCCGCTGACCGGCCGCGGCCAGCTGCGGATCGGGCGCCGCAGCCAGCACCGGGGCACCGTCCCGGAGATCGACCTGTCGGTCGCGCCGGAGGATCCGGGGGCCTCGCACCAGCACGCCCTGCTGGCCGAACAGAACGACGGCAGCTGGGTGCTGGTGGACCAGGACTCCACCAACGGCACCACGGTCAACGGCAGCTCCGACCCGGTGCCGCCGCACACCGCGATCCCGCTGGCGGACGGTGACCGCATCCACGTCGGCGCCTGGACCACCATCACCCTGCACCGTTCCTGACGACCAGTCTCATCGACTCGGCGTCAGGTTGACACCCTGCCGGGTGGGACCCGCCTCCAACGGGCCCCACCCGGTCACAATTTCACCACGCACGCTGCTCTGACCTGCACGGGAATCCCTTCGACCTCTAGGGTTCAGGACATGACTGCAGCTATATCCGCTGACGGGATCCGGAAGCGGTACGGGGATGTCCAGGCTGTCGACGGGGTGTCACTCACCGTCGAGACTGGCGAGTTCTACGGGATTCTCGGCCCGAACGGGGCCGGGAAGACCACCACCCTCGAAATCCTCGAGGGTATCCGCGAGGCCGACGAGGGCCGTATCGAGTTGCTGGGGGTGTCGCCCTGGCCGCGCAACAGCAAACTGCTGCCGCGCATCGGCGTACAGTTCCAGGCCTCGGCCTTCTTCAACAAACTGACCGCCCGTGAGACCATCCGAACCTTCGCGTCCTTCTACGGGGTGGGTCCCAAGCGGGCCGACGCGATGCTGGAGCGGGTGGGACTGACCGACTCCGCCTCCGTCCTCACCGACAAGATGTCCGGCGGCCAGGCCCAACGCCTGTCCATCGCCTGCGCGTTGGCGCACGACCCGGAGCTGGTCTTCCTGGACGAGCCCACCACCGGCCTCGACCCGCAGGCCCGCCGCAACCTCTGGGACCTGCTCCGAGACATCAACGCCGAGGGCCGTACGGTCGTCCTGACCACCCACTACCTGGACGAGGCCGAGGTGCTCTGCGACCGGGTTTCGGTGATGGACCACGGCAAGGTGCTGAAGACCGGCGCCCCGGCTGCCCTGGTCCGCGAGATCGACGACACCGTGCGGGTGAGCGTCGAGTCCGGCCAGCTCACCGCCGCGCGGGCGCGCGAGCTGTTCGGCGCGGCCGACGCCGAGATCGCCAACCTGGAGGACAACGGGGTCTCGCTGTCCGTCTCCACCCGCGCCCCGGCGCCGGTGCTGTCGGTGCTCGCGGAGCAGAACGCCCTGCGCGGCCTGGAAGTACGCGGAGCCACCCTGGAGGACGTCTTCCTCCAGCTGACCGGACGGGAGTACCGGGCATGAGCACGACCTCGGCCACGGCACAGCAGACACCGACCGGAGGGCAGCCGGCGGAGCAGGAACGGGTGAGCGCCTTCGCGGGGCTCGCCAGGGTGATGCTGCTCGGCTTCCTGCGGGACCGCGGGACCGTGTTCTTCACGCTGGTCCTCCCGCTGCTGTTCCTGGTGCTCTTCGGCAGCCTCTACAAGAACTCCAGCACCCCTCAGGTGAAGGTCGCCCAGGTCGGCGCGGTGCAGTTGCTCGACCAGGTGCCGAGCGAGGTGCACGCGCAGCTGGACAAGACCCTCAAGATCACCAAGTACTCGGACGAGGCCTCCGCGCTGGAGAAGGTGCGCAAGGGCCAGCTGGACGGCCTGGTGGAGTCCGGGCCGAACGGACAGGTCGTCCTCCGCTTCAGCGCCTCCGACCAGGTCAAGGCCGGCAGTGTGCAGGCCATCCTGAGCTCGGTCGTCGAGTCGGCCAACCAGGCCGCCTCCGGGAAGGCCCCCTCCTACACACTGGCGGCCAGCCAGGTCGAGGACGACTCGATCAAGACGATCCAGTTCCTCACCCCCGGCCTGCTCGCCTACGCGATCGCCATGGGCGCGGTGTACGGGTCCTCGTTCACCCTGGTCACCTGGCGCAAGAAGCGGGTGCTGCGACGGCTGCGGCTGACCCCGGTCTCGCCGCTGGCCATCGTCGGTGCCCGGGTCTGCGTCAGCGTGCTGGTGGCGCTGGCCCAGACCGGGCTCTTCCTGTTGGTCGCCACCACGCCGTACTTCGGCCTGAAGCTGACCGGCAACTGGTGGCTGATCGTGCCGCTGGTGCTCTGCGCCACCATCGCGTTCATGTCGATCGGTCTGGTCACCGGATCCATCGCCAAGTCCGAGGAGGCGGCGAACGGCATCAACCAGATCATCGTCCTGCCGATGTCCTTCCTGGGCGGCGCGTTCATCCCGCTGGACGTCGCGCCCGGCTGGCTGCAGACCGTCTCGCGCGCCCTGCCGCTGCGGTACATGATCGAGCCCGCCAAGTCGGTGCTGAGCAAGGGCGGCGGCCTGATGGACGTGCTCCCGTCCATGGGCATCCTGCTCGCCTTCGCTGCCGTGATGTCCTTGATCGCGTCCCGCTTCTTCAACTGGGACGACGCGTAGTCGTCTGGACGACGCGTGGCCGCTGGGACAGCGCTTGACCAGTGAGGCACGCGTGGCCGCTGGGACTGCGCGTAGCCGCACGCTCCCGGCCGCCCCGGGCCACCCCGCAGGGGTCGTACGCCGAAAGACCGGTGTACGGCCCCTGCGGCTGTCTGCGACCATGGTCGGGTGAATGACACCCCACGTGGCACGCTCAGCGAGGAGACCTTTTACGACGCCGTCGGCGGCGAGCCGACCTTCCGGCGGCTGGTGCACCGCTTCTACCAGGGCGTCGCCGAGGACGAACTGCTGCGGCCGATGTACCCCGAGGAGGACCTGGGCCCCGCCGAGGAGCGGTTGGCCCTGTTCCTGATGCAGTACTGGGGCGGCCCCCGCACCTACAGCAACGAGCGCGGCCACCCGCGACTGCGGATGCGGCACGTGCCGTTCCGGGTGGACCGGGCCGCTCACGACGCCTGGCTGAAGCACATGCGGGTGGCCGTGGACGAGCTGCGGCTCCCCGCCGACGCCGAACGCCAGCTGTGGGACTACCTGGCCTACGCCGCCGCGTCGATGATCAACACCTCCGGCTGACGGCACCCCGGCAGCACCTGGCGGGTCCGGTGCGCCGACGGCCGCCCAAACGGCACCCGCCGAACCCCGGCGGGCCCGGACAACAGGGTCAGTCAGTCGAGGAACAGGACCCGTCAGTGCAGCGGGCTGAGGCCCAGCCCGGAGCCCGGCGCCGCGGCAGTGCGCACCGCCACCGACCCGGCCGGAGCGCTCAGCCTCAGCCAGGCCCCGGCCCGGTGCACGGCGAGCGGGACGGCTGGGCGCAGGAACCCCATCACATACGCGGCATGCACCGCCCGTAGCGGCACCTCGGGCGCGGCCGTCAGCGGACGGGACCAGATCTCGTCGGCCAGCCCGTCCAGTACGGCACGGGTCCGGTGGTGCTCGGGCACCGCCTCGCTGCGCGTCTTGAACTCACTCACCGCCGCCATCAGTTCGGGGAAGACCCGCAACGCGGGCGGCTCGGCCAGCAGTTGCCACCCGGTCCGGGGCGGCAGCAGACCGGCCCAGGCGGGCCCGGTCACGGCAGCGGGGACCGGAACGGTGCCGGCCTGCTCGTCGACGGACTCCAGCAACTGGCCCGCGGAGACCGTGACATCGGTCGGCTCGCCCAACTCGGCCAGCCTCGCCGTACGGATCGCCAGTGCGCCCGAACTCCCCAGCGGCAGCCGTCCGAAGACCGCCAGCACCCCGCCGCCCGGCACCCCCGCCCCGCCGCCGGCCCCGGCCGACGGCACGGCTTGCAGGCGCACCGCGGCCGCCCGGTCGAAGCGCAGCAACCGCTCCAGGAAGGCGACCAGGTCGGCAGCCTCCCCCGCATCGGCGAGTATCAGGCGGACTGGCGTGTTCAACGGATCAGCTCACTCGGTGCAGGGGACTGTTCTCAACGGACTCGGTACACGGCGTTCGCTGGTCAACCGCCGGCGACCGGCGTTCGATGGTCAGCGACCGGCAGTCGCCGACCACCGCACCGGTACGGGCTGCCGCCCGCTAGACGGCGGCAGCGACGGCGCCGGCAGCGGCGCCGGTGGCCACCTCGTCCGCGTCGTCCATGAAGGCGCTGAGGAACTTCCGCTCCACCGGGCTGATCCGGCGCGGCCGTCCCTCCACCAGGTTGTACGGGACGACGACGGTGGACGCCTCGACGTAGATCGTCTCGGTGCCGTCCTCGTTGATGTCCTTGATCTGGTACGAGACGGTCAGCGAGGCACCGCCGATCGCCGTCACCCAGGTCTCGATGGTGACCGGCGTGGGCCGGTGGACCAGCGGACGCTTGTAGTCGATCTCGTGCCGCGCCACCACGGAGCCGCCCGCGAACTCCCCGGCCCCGGCGGCGGTGGCCTGGGTGAACATGAAGTCGATCCGGGCCTCCTCCAGGTAACGCACGAAGACCGCGTTGTTGACGTGCCCGAAGGCATCCATGTCGGACCACCGCAACGGGCAGGCGTAGATGTGGCGTGCCACGAGTCTCTCCTTCAATCCGGACACCCGTCGGCGGGTGTCCGCCGACGGGCCGGCCACTGGCCGGCTATCCGCCGGCCAGCTTACGGGCGGCGGCCCGGCAGCCCGCCGCAAGGGCGGTCTGCCGGGCCGTCGCCGGGCCTGGTCGTCAGCCTCGGGTCAGCTTCTTGTAGGTGGCCCGGTGCGGACGGGCGGCGTCGGGGCCCAGCCGCTCGATCTTGTTCTTCTCGTAGGACTCGAAGTTGCCCTCGAACCAGAACCACTTGCTCTCGCCCTCGTAGGCGAGGATGTGGGTGGCCACTCGGTCCAGGAACCAGCGGTCGTGGGAGATGACCACGGCGCAGCCCGGGAACTCGAGCAGGGCGTTCTCCAGCGAGGAGAGGGTCTCGACGTCGAGGTCGTTGGTCGGCTCGTCGAGGAGCAGCAGGTTGCCGCCCTGCTTGAGGGTGAGCGCCAGGTTGAGGCGGTTGCGCTCACCACCGGAGAGCACCCCGGCCGGCTTCTGCTGGTCCGGGCCCTTGAAGCCGAACGCCGAGACGTAGGCGCGGGACGGCATCTCGACCTGGCCGACGTTGATCCAGTCGAGGCCGTCGGAGACGACCTCCCACAGGGTCTTCTTCGGGTCGATGTTGGCCCGGTTCTGGTCGACGTAGCTGATCTTGACGGTCTCACCGACCTTGACCTTGCCGCCGTCCGGGGTCTCCAGGCCCTGCAGCATCTTGAACAGCGTGGTCTTGCCGGCACCGTTGGGGCCGATGATGCCGACGATGCCGTTGCGCGGCAGGGTGAAGGACAGGTCGTCGATCAGGAGCTTCTCGCCGAAGGCCTTGTTGAGGTTCTCCACCTCGATGACGATGCTGCCCAGGCGCGGGCCCGGCGGGATCTGGATCTCCTCGAAGTCCAGCTTCCGCATCTTGTCGGCCTCGGCCGCCATCTCCTCGTAGCGGGCAAGACGCGCCTTGGACTTCGCCTGGCGGCCCTTGGCGTTGGAGCGGACCCACTCCAGCTCTTCCTTGAGGCGCTTGGCGCGCTTGGCGTCCTTCTGGCCCTCGACCTTCAGACGGGCCTGCTTGGTCTCCAGGTAGGTGGAGTAGTTGCCCTCGTAGCCGATGGCGCGGCCGCGGTCGAGCTCCAGGATCCAGCCGGCCACGTTGTCCAGGAAGTACCGGTCGTGGGTGACCGCGACGACGGTACCGGGGTACTTGGCCAGGTGCTGCTCCAGCCAGTTCACCGACTCGGCGTCCAGGTGGTTGGTGGGCTCGTCGAGCAGCAGCAGGTCGGGGGACTCCAGCAGCAGCTTGCAGAGCGCGACCCGGCGCTTCTCACCGCCGGAGAGCTTGGTGACCGGCCAGTCGCCGGGCGGGCAGCCCAGCGCGTCCATGGCCTGCTCCAGCTGGGCGTCGAGGTCCCAGGCGTTGGCGTGGTCCAGGTCCTCCTGGAGCTTGCCCATCTCGTCGAGCAGCTCGTCGGAGTAGTCGGTCGCCATCAGCTCGGCGATCTCGTTGAACCGGTTGAGCTTGCCCTTGATCTCCTTGACGCCGTCCTCGACGTTCTCCAGGACGGTCTTGGACTCGTCGAGCGGGGGCTCCTGGAGGAGCATGCCGACGGTGAAGCCCGGCGAGAGGAAGGCGTCGCCGTTGGACGGCTGCTCCAGCCCGGCCATCATCTTCAGCACCGTCGACTTACCGGCGCCGTTGGGGCCGACGACGCCGATCTTCGCTCCGGGAAGGAAGCTGAGCGTCACGTCGTCAAGGATGACCTTGTCGCCGTGTGCCTTGCGCACCTTGCGCATGGTGTAGATGTATTCCGCCACGTGAGATCGCTCCGGCGTCGTCATGAATATTCTGCTTACAGCCTTCCATTCTGCCGCACGGCGGCAGAGGTCCCGAACGGCCTTGGTCAGGCGGCCCCCTGGAATCGGACCGCCCTGCCGCCGGGACCGGACCGCCCTGCCGCAGGTGCCCGAAACGGGCCGGTCCCGCCCTCCGCGCTCAGCGGAGGACGGGACCGGGTGCCCCTCGGTGTTTCAGCGCTTCGGCGGCTCGGAGGCCGCAGCACTCCCCCGCACCGGATCAGGGCGGGAGATCACCGGGTGGGGCGGGGACGGCTCGGACCGGGAGGTCAGACCGTGGTGCGGCTGTGACGGCCGCGGCGACGCAGGGCGAAGACCGCACCGCCACCGGCGACCAGCAGCGCACCGCCGGCGCCGACCAGCCACGGGGTCTCACTGCCGCCACCGGTGAAGGCCAGGCCGCCACCGGTCGACCCACCGGTCGAACCGCCCGTGCCACCGCCGGTGGACGAGCTCGTGGAAGGACTGGGCTTGGCGCTCGGGGTGGAGCTGGGGGTGGTGGTGCCGGTGTCGGTCTTGCAGTTCAGGACACCCTGGATGTCCTGCTTGAAGCCGTTCGGGCCGGTGACGGTGAAGTGGTACGACTTGTCCTCGTCCACCTTGATCGGAACGCTGGTGCTGGCGCCCGGCTTCACCGTGTAGGTCTTGCCGTTGAGCGTGAAGGTGTAGTCCTGGTCGCCGTTGTTGGCGGCCGTGACGACCACCGCGCCCTGGACGCAGTCCACCTTGCTGGTGACGGCCGGGATCGGGCCGGTCGGGGCCCAGTTGACCTTGACGCTCGCGGTGGCCGGGACGGCCTCGGAGCCCGCCAGGATCAGTGTCTGGCTGTGCACGTTGTCCGCGTTGACACCGGTGAAGGCACGGCCGACGGAAATCTGGGCCGAGGTGGTGGCCTTGATGCCGGCAGTGCCCTTGGCACCGCCGCCCGGGGCCTTGGCGTAGATCTCGTCGCCGGACTTGGCGCTCGTGATCGCCTTGCCGTTCTTGTCGGTGACGGTGAGCCCGGCCTTGGCGCCGTCCGCGTCCACCGAGAGGTCCACGGAGGAGCCGTTGGTGGTGACCGAGATCGGACCGAGCAGCGCGCCGCTCTTACCGGAGACGGCGTTCGGCGACAGGCTGAGGGTGGGCTTGGGCTCCTCCAGCGGCTGCGCGCTCTTGATCAGGTACTTGGCCAGGTCGTTCGCCTTGCCGTCCTTCGGGACGGCGTTGGCACCGTCCGAGAAGTACCAGATCGCCGCCTGGGTACCGGCCGCGGCCTCGTCCTCCGTCAGGCCGGCGATGTTCGCGTCCTTGGCCAGCTGGTCCGCGCTGATGTGGGGGTAGGAGTGCTCGAGGATCCAGAGGATCTTCCCCGCGTCCTTGTTGCCCGCCAGCGAGCTCGACTCCCAGCCGGTCTCCTGGTACTGCGCGCCGCGCTGGGTCGGGTTGTGCAGGTCGATGCAGTAGGTGTCGAGGGTCTGGTCGCCGGTTTTCAGCTCGATGAGCCCGCCCTGGGCGTGCTCGACCTTGCCGTCCTTCATGGGGATGTCGATGGCTTGGCCGTGCCTGAGCGGCCCGTCGACCAGCACCGCCTTGGCGCCCGAGGTGGTGACGTCGACCGCGGCGGCCGCGCCCGCCGTGATCATGCCTGCACTGATCGCGATGCTCGACGCGAGCATGACAGCGCCTATGCGGGAGACAGCCCGCCCCTGCTTCTGGAACATGAGATCCCTTCGGGCTGGGTCGTGCCGATGGCAGCCCGCCTTGCAAAGCGGCGCGCCCCGTGGCGCCGCTGCACTTGTATGAACCAGACGCATCTTATTGACCCGTTGCGGCCTGCAAACCTCCATGCCAAACCAGGACAGTACCGTATCTGTTTCGTTATCAAGGAACCTAAACTCGAGCAAACTTGACGCAGAACCAGTTTCCGATCGTCAATCAACAGTCTCTACCCGAACCACACCTTCCCCACCGGGAACCACGGGTCGCGAGAGGCCCTGCCCCGGGACGCAGCGCCCCATTCAGGCCGCGCCGACCGGCTCCGCCGCGGGCGACCCTGCCGCCGCGTCAACCTCGCCAGCCCCGCCGTCCCCACTCCCCCCTTCCGCCCCATCGGCAACAGCACCGCCCACGCCGACCCGCTGCCCGGCCCCTCCCGCCGAGACCGCCGCGACGATCCAGTCCGGCACCGCGGGCTGCCCCTCACGGCCCGGCCGCGATGCGACCAGCTCCGGCCTGGCCTGCACCGCCCAGCGGAACGCCGAGGTGCCGCGTCCGAGGTCGTGGCCGACCACCCGGGCGTCGATCTCCACGACGGAGCGCCGCTTGCCCTCCTCGCCCCACTCCCGGATCCGCAGCCGGCCGCTGACCACGACCGGATCCCCCTTGCTCACCGAGCTCACCACGTTGGCGGCCAGCCAGCGCCAGGCCACCACGGTGACCCAGTTGGTCTCACCGTCCACCCAGTCGCCGGTGGCACGGTCGAATCGGCGCTCGGTGGCCGCCATCCGAAAGTTGGCCACCGGCACGCCAGCCGGAGTTTCCGCATAGCTCACAGTGGAGGCGACATTGCCGACCATCGTCACCAGGGTCTCGTTCATGACACACACTCCGCTCCTCGGGAATTACCAAGCGGAATCACCGCCGCGAGGAGAGAGTGCCCAGAGCCGGAAATCCACACCAGCCCACCGGGAAATCCTGTGGATAACCCGGCCCTGTGGATAACTCAGGTAACTCTCCGGAGTGAAACAGAGACGGAAATGAACCATAGTGCGACATCAGGGCAACGAGGCCATGACAACATCGGTTCGCTCGCGGGCACCCGGCCGAAGGACCCGAACGGGTGGCCCAGTAGACACGTCCGGCCTTGTCATCCGACCGAACGAACCCATATCTGCCCCCCTCCAGACAGGACAGACCCGGATTCTCCGCACCAAATCCATAACGGGTGGGGCTCCAGCCCCGTAACGACTGCACAACGTCCGGCGCCAGAACGTGCCAGAGCGCTGCAGACCCAGCCGCCACCTGCGATTATCGGACCGCTCCACCGGGCCCGACACACCCGAACCGGTGCCCTAAGACTCGGCGGAGTATCCGGGCACCCTTATCCTGTCCCGGAACAACCGGTCGCCACCGCGTGCGCACCGGCGGACTCCAAACCGGCCGAAGCCCCACCCGGGCTGACTCCGCCCTGTAACGCCCTCATAGCTCAGCGGATAGAGCACCCGCCTTCTAAGCGGTAGGTCGCAGGTTCGAATCCTGCTGGGGGCACCAGCGCCACCCGCCAATTCGGCACGCCCCGAGCCCGCCGCAGCCGGCAGGCCCACGAGAGCGACCGGACAGCACCCAGCACCTCCCGGGCCGGGCACGGCGCCTCTCAAACCGTGCGCAGCCGCCCCCTGGGCCGCACCCAGCACCTCCCGGGCCGAGCACGGCACCTCTCAAACCGTGCGCAGCCGCCCCCTGGGCCGGGCACGGCACCTCTCAGGCCGTGCGCAGCGCGTCCAGGTAGGCGTCCAGCAGGGCCGTCTGCCGCTCGGGCGGGAATTCCTGCGGCGCGAGGAGCGCCTGCACCACCAGGCCCAGCACATGACTCTGCGCCGACGCCGCCAGGTCCGCTGCCGAACGGCCCGGGGGCAGCGCCCCGGCCCGCTGCGCGTCCGCGATCAGCGCGGTGAGCCGCTCGCGGGCGCGCCGGTAGCGTGCGGCGTGCTCGGCCGCGAGCTCCGGGTCGGTCAGCGCCACGTCCCAGGAGCCGACCCAGATCCGGTTGCCGTCCCGGCTCTCGGGCGTGAGCGGCAGGATGTCGAGCAGGACGGCCCGCAGCAGCCGCAGCGTCGAGGCCCCCGACCCGTCGGCGGCCCCCACCGCCGCCACCGCGGGACGCGGACGGTCCGCGGAGCGCTGTTCCAGGACCTCCAGGGCGTGTGCCACCAGGGCCCGCTTGTTCGGGAAGTAGTGCGTGAGCAGTCCGGTGGTGGCCTGCATCTCGGCGGCCACCGCGCGCAGTGTCAGCCCGCCGAAGCCCCGCTCGGCCAGGACCCGCCACACCGCCTCGGAGACATCGGCACGTCGGGCGTCATGGTCTCCACGGGCAGGCGTCATGGGCGATATGGTACCTGCCAAACGTTTGTTATGTACTCTCTCCACCAGGCGCCGGAGGCCGGTCCGGCCCGCCTCGACCCGCTCTCGACCAAGACCACCAGAAGCTCACAGAAGCCCTCACACCCCCTCGCAAGCCCACCCCGGAGGCCCCGTGTACGCGATACCGCTCGCAGACGACGCCGAACTGCGCCCGCTCGAACCCTGGCAGGCCGCCGAGTTCCTGGCCCACATCGACCGGGCCCGCCCGAACACCGACCCCTGGATCCCGTGGGCGTCCCGGTCCACCGACCTCGCCTCGGCCCGCGCCACCCTGCAGGGCTACGCGGACCGGCAGGCCACTGACACCGGCCGGATCTACGGCATCTGGCGCGCGGGAACGCTGGTGGGCGGCGTGATGTTCGTGCACTTCGACACCGCGTCGGGCAACTGCGAGATCGGGGTCTGGACGGAGGCCGCCGGTGAGGGACGCGGTCTGATCAGCGCCGCCGTCCGCCACCTGCTCGACTACGCGCTGATCGAGCGCGGGATGCACCGGGTCGAGTGGTGGACCAGCACCCGCAACGCCCGCAGCCGGGCGGTCGCGCAGCGGATGGGCATGCAGCTGGACGGCGTGCTGCGCGAGTACTTCCCGCACAACGGGATCCGGCACGACAAGGAGATCTGGTCGCTCCTGGCCCACGAGTGGGCGAAGCAGCGGGCCGCGGACACTTCGGACGCCTAGCCGGACCGGAGCGGCCACGGGTGCGTCGCCGGGCAGCCCGAAAACCAGGTGCCGAACACGGGCCCCCCGGCCATGATTTCGATCACTGCCACCGGCCCGAGGAGCATGTCCATGGCTCAGCACCGCACCGTTCCAGCGCTCTTCCCGCCACCCGGCTACGCGCACACCGCCGTGGTCGAGGCCGGTGAGCGGCTGGTGTTCCTGGCCGGTTCGGTACCGCTGGACGCTGACGGCAAGCTGGCCGGCCCCGGCGACTTCACCGCGCAGGCCCGGCAGGTGCTGGCCAACCTGGAGACCGCCCTGGCGGCCGTCGGCAGCGGTCTGCCGCAGGTGGTCGCCAGCACGGTCTACGTGGTGGCCGACGAGCCCGCCCGGCTGTCCGAGGTCTGGGACGTGGTCAACTCCTCGGCCCTCGCAGAGGGTCCGCACACCTCGACGCTGCTCGGTGTGTCCTGCCTCGGCTACACCGGACAGTTGGTGGAGATCACAGCCACCGCCGTAGTCCCCGGGGTCCCCGCTGTGGAAGGGTGAACGCCGACCCGAGGATCCCGGAGGCCGCCTTGCCCCAGCACGACCCGAACAGCACCGGCCCGACGACCGCGCCGCCCGGGACCGGGCGCGCCGGAGCCCCCGCCGCGGAAACGGCCATGGGAACGGCCATGGGAACGGCCGTGGACACCGGGGTGGACGGCCTGCGCGCGTACGTCGAGGACGGCGGCGTGGCGGTCCTGGTGCTGGACCGCCCGGAGCGGCGGAACGCCCTGACGATGGAGATGTGGCAGCGGCTGCCGGGCCTCCTGGAGCGGCTCGCCGCGCTGCCGGGCGTCCGGGCGCTGCTGCTGACCGGCGCGGGCGGCACCTTCAGCGCGGGCGCCGACATCGCCGAACTCGCGGAGGTGTACGGCACCCCGGACCGGGCCTGCGCCTACCATGCGGTGAACGTCGCGGCGGAGGAGGCGCTGGCCGCCTTCCCGCACCCGACGATCGCCGTGCTGCACGGCTACTGTGTCGGCGGCGGCTGCCAGTTGGCGGTCGCCTGCGATCTGCGGTTCGCCGCCGAGGGCGCCCGGCTGGGGATCACGCCCGCCAAGCTCGGGGTGGTCTATCCGGCCGTGCCTACGCTCCGCCTGGCCGGCCTGGTCGGTCCCGCCCGGGCCAAGTACCTGCTGTTCTCGGGCGAGTTGGTCACGGCCGAGCGGGCCGAACGCTTCGGCCTGGTGGACGAGGTACTGCCGGACGGTGAACTCGACGACCGCGCCCGGGATTTCGCCCGCCTGCTGGCCCGCCGCTCGTCGCAGACCATCGGCGCGGCCAAGGCCGTTCTCGCCGCCTCCGGGCCGGCCGACGCGCAGGCGGCGGTGGCGCCGTGGGAACGCAAGTCCCGCCTGGCGCCGGATGTGCGCGAAGGGCTGGCCGCTTTCCTGGAACGCCGCGAGCCCCGGTTCTGAGCCCGACGGTCCAGCGACCCGACCCGCGGCCCGACGACCAGGAAGCGCAGCGGCCCGACAGCGCAACGAACCCGGTAGCCCTACGGCCCGACAGCCAGGCGACCCGGCAGCCCAGCACCCCGGCAGCCGGGCAGCCGGGCGGCCCGGCGGCACGACCGGCCCGGGCGGGCGTCAGCGGATCGGCAGCCCGGAGATGCTGCGTGCGATCACGAGCCGCTGGATCTCGCTGGTGCCCTCGAAGATGGAGTAGATCGCGCTGTCCCGGTGCATCCGCTCGACCGGGTACTCCCTGGTGAAGCCGTTGCCGCCGAGGATCTGCATCGCCTGCGCCGTCACCCACTTCGCGGTCTCGCCCGCGTACAGCTTGGACATCGAGCCCTCGGCGGCGGTGAACGGCTGGTTGTTGGCGGCCATCCAGGCGGCCCGCCAGACCAGCAGCCGGGCGGCGTCGATCCGGGTCCTCATGTCGGCCAGGATGAAGGCCACTCCCTGGTTGTCGATGATCGGACGGCCGAACTGCACCCGGGTGCGGGCGTAGTCGAGCGCCACCTCGTACGCGGCGCGCGCGATGCCGACCGCCTGGGCCCCGACCGCCGGGCGCGACGCCTCGAAGGTGGCCATCGCCGCGTTGCCGCCCCGCTTCGCCGGGCCTGCGGTGCCCGCCGCGCTCCGCACCGCCTGTTCGCGGGCCCGCGCCAGCCGCTCGTCGAGCCGCTCCTTCCCGCCGAGCAGGCAGTGGCCCGGCACCCGGACACCGTCCAGGACGACCTCGGCGGTGTGCGAGGCGCGGATGCCGTGCTTCTTGAACTTCTGCCCCTGGGTCAGGCCGGGTGTGCCGGGCGGGACCACGAAGGAGGCCTGCCCGCGCGCCCCGAGCGCCGGGTCGACCGTCGCCACCACCACGTGGACGGCGGCGATGCCGCCGTTGGTGGCCCAGGTCTTGGTGCCGTTCAGCACCCACTCGTCCTTGGCGTGGTCGTAGACGGCCCGGGTGCGCAGCGCGGAGACGTCCGAGCCGGCGTCGGGTTCGGAGGAGCAGAAGGCGGCCACCTCGACGTCGTCCGGGGTGCCGAACATCTGCGGCGCCCAGGTGCCGATCTGCTCGTCGGTGCCGTTGGCCAGCACGGCGACGGCGGCGAGCGTGGTGCCGACGATGGCGAGCCCGATCCCGGCGTCGCCCCAGAACAACTCCTCCATGGCGATGGGGATTCCGACGCCGGAGGGGTCGAAGTACTGCTGGGCGTAGAAGTCCAGGGAGTAGATGCCGAGCCTGGCCGCCTCCTGGATGACCGGCCACGGGGTCTCCTCCCGCTCGTCCCACTCGGCGGCGGCCGGCCGCATCACGTCGGCGGCGAAGCCGTGCAGCCAGTCACGTACGGCGAGTTGGTCCTCGCCCGGGTCGAGGGAGAAGGTGCTCATGTTTCCTGCCTCCGGTCACAGGTGCCTGGCGGATCGCCCGGGATGCAGCCGGACGCCGGCCTGGCGCGTCCACGCCACTACGGGTGTTACCCCCGGTAACACCGCCGGAGTCTGCTACTCATTGGTAACGCGTGTCAACGCCCCGCCGCCCGTCCAGTCCCAGCCGCCACCAGGAGCCAGTACGTGCCGACCGCCGACCCCGCACCGCCCGGTGAGCCCCGCCGGGAGCAGCTGCTCAACGCCGCCGACCGGGTGGTCCAGCGCGACGGGCCGGGCGCCAGCATGAACGCGATCGCCGCGGAGGCCGGGATCACCAAGCCCATCCTGTACCGGCACTTCGGCGACCGGAACGGGCTGATCGGGGCACTGACCGAGCGGCACACCTCCGGCCTGCTGGCCGCAGTCAGGGCGGCGCTCGACGAGCCGCTGGAGCGCCGCGACCGGGTCGAACACGTCCTGGACGTCTACCTCGCCGCGATCGAGTCCCGGCCGCAGGTCTACCGACTGCTGACCCACCCCGAGCCCGGAGATCCCACCGGTGCCGGGAACGCGCTGGCGCCCGCGCTCAAGCGGATCGCCGACGAGATCGGCGAGGCCGTGCGCGCCCAGATCGACCTCGGCTCGGACGGCCCGCTGCTCGCCGATGCCTGGGGCCGGGCGATCACCGGAATGGTGCTGGCGGCCGGGGACTGGTGGCTCGAACAGCAACCCTGCTCCCGCGCCCGGATGGTGCGGTCCCTTGCCGACCTGCTCTGGGGCCGGCTGGCCACCGCCGCGCCACTGCCGCAGGCCGCCGTCCCGCCGGGCGTGCAGAGCCCCGACGCGGTGCAGCCCAACCGGGCTCCGGGGTACGGAACATGAGCTCTCCTCACCTCTTGTGAAGGCCGGCGGGGTGCGGCATCATCGGCGGTCACCACCCCTCCCCTTCCGAGGTGTCCCGTGCGCTTTGGCCGGACCGCCGCAGCACTCACCCTCGCCACCGCCCTCCTGGGCACCGTCGCCGCCGCACCCGCCCCCGCGGCCGAGGCGGCCCGCTTCCCCACCGGCACCGCCACCTCTGCCGACGGCCGTACCGTCCTGGCCGATCAAGGCGGCCGGGCACTCCAGCTGCGCGGCTTCAACGTGGACAAGTACGACGAGACCACCGAAGGCGACCTCAGGTCCATCGCCGCGCACGGCTTCACGCTGATCCGAGTGGCCGTCTCCTGGGCCCGTCTCGAGCCCGCCCGGGACTCCTACGACCAGACCGAACTGGCCAAGCTGCGCGGGCTGCTCGACCGGGCGGCCGAGTACCGACTGCTGGCCGTGATCGACTTCCACCAGGACGTGTACGGGCCGGAGTTCGGCGGCGGCGACCGCGGCATTCCGCTCTGGGCCACCCGGGACGACGGACTGCCGTTCACCCCGGACCCGGACGACTGGTTCGCCGGGTACTTCCAGCCCGCCGTGCAGGCGGCCTTCCGACACCTCTACGACGACCCCGACCTGCGGCGGTGGCAGACCGACTTCTACACCCGGATCGCCCGTGAACTCGGCGGCCACCGCGCCCTGCTGGGCTACGACCTGTTCAACGAGCCGTTCGGCCCCGTCGACGGCGACCCCAGTGACCCGGCCGTCCTGGCGGCGTCCGCCGCCGAACTGGAGCAGGGGCGGCTCGCCGCGATGTACCAGCGGCTGATCGCAGCCGTCCGCCGGGTGGACACCCGCTCCTGGCTGTTCGTGGAGCCCACGGTCCTGGTCGGCGAGGGCCTACCGACCCGGCTCCCGGCCTTCGCGGACCCACGCGGCGGCGCGCCCAGGCTCGGCTACGCCCCGCACTTCTACGACACGGCGGTCGAGGCGGGGCAGGACTGGGACCCGTCCGACGGCTTCGTCGAGCACTACACCGCCGCCATCACCGCCTACCCCCGGGCCGGCCGCCTCCCCGTCCTGGTCGGCGAGTGGGGGCCGCCCGACTCCCGTACCCCGGGCAACACCCGGCTGGTGCGGCGGCAGGTCGACGCCATGGCGGGCTTCGCCGCCGCCTGGACGATGTGGTACTGGTGCCGGGGCACCGGCGGCTACTGCGCGCTGGGCCCGGACGGCCGGCCCGCGCCCGGCGACGGACCCGCCTTCGAACCGTACGCGGTCGCCCTCGCCGGACTCCCCGGGACGGAGTCCTACCGGAACGGGCTCTACCGGCTCGCCTTCACCTCCGGCCGCCCGGGCTGGACCGAGGTGGTGCTCCCGCCCGGCAGCAGCACCGGACCGGAGGGGGTGAGCGTCAGCGGTGCCCGCGTCTCGGCGGTGGTGGTCGAGCGGCCCGGCCCCGACCGCTCCGGTCTGGCCCGGATCCTGCTCCCGTGCACCGCCCCGGGCACCCGGGTCGCCGTCACCATCAGGGTGTGAGTCGGTCGGGCCGTCAGAGCAGATCGGCCCGCGCCGCCTGGATCCCCGCCTGGAACCGGGTGCGCGCGCCGAAGCGGTCCATCAGCTCCCGCACCCAGCGCTGCACCGTCCGGGTGGAGACCCCGAGCTGGCGGGCGATGCTCTCGTCGGTGAGCCCCGCGGCCAGCAGGCCGAGCAGGCGCTGGTGCCGGTCCTCCGGCTCCGTCTCGGTGTCCGTCGCCGGGAACCGCATGGCGTGCGACCAGTACAGTTCGAACAGCCCGATCAGCGCGTCCAGCAGCGAGGACGGCCGGACCAGCAGCACGTGCTGCGACTCGGTGCCCGCACTCACCGGCAGCATCGCCCAGCGCGAGTCGACCACCGCCAGCTTGAGCGGCAACTCCGGCAGCACCCGGGCCTGTTCACCGCCCCGGACGAAGCCGCGGATCTCCGCCACCCGGGCCGGCTCGCGCAGCACCCGGCTCTCGTACACCACGCGCATCGTCACGCCGCGCCCCAGCAGGGCGAGTTCGGTGTCGGGATCGCTGCGGCGGATGTACGGCGGTCGGTCGAGCAGCCGTAACTGCTCACGGGCGCCGAGCTGCAGGCTGCGCCAGAGCTCGGCGACCGACTCGCGGCCGGTGATCACCTCGACCAGCTCGCCCGCCCCCGACTGCCGCCGGCGGTAGGTGCGCATCAGCTCGTTGATCCGCCCGCGCGCCCGGCGGAGTTCGACCTCGCGCTGGAGAAGCAGCTCCTCCAGCGCCACATCGGGCGCGGCGGCCGTCCAGCGCCGCTGCCCCCTGGCCGGCCGCTCCACCAGACCGTGGTCGGCCAGCGACTCCAGCGCGGCCAGTGAGCGTTCGGCGCTCAGCCCGGCCCAGGCGCCGAGTTGCTGCGCGGAGGCGCTGCCGGCGTCGAGCAGTCGCAGATACAGCTCCTCCGCATCCGCGCCGATGCCCAACCCGGCGAATCTGGCCCCTGCGGGCTCCGGCATCGGTACCCCCTTCCCGATCCCCGTCCTGCGGGAGAAGTCCGCAGGTGAAGTCCGACTCTGTGCCATCGGGCGGGCGAACGCAAGGGACCTCCGACAAGACATGTACCCGCCATGACGCGTTCCTGACCTGCCCATTGCCTTCCGCCCGGGGTCGAGCTCCCCGCACGCTTGGCGACAACGTCCACCGGGGCCGACCCCACACCCCTCCGGTGGTCCGCCGAAGTCCCCGACCCCCACCAGGAGTTCTTCATGCGTGCGATCCGTACCGCCTCCTTCGCGGCAGCCGTCCTGCTCGCGGTCTCCACCGCCGCGCTCGCCACGCCCGCGAGTGCCGCGGCCCCCACCGGCTCCGCACGGGCCGTGCACTACTACGGCCATCACTCCCGGGGTTCGTACGACTACGACGGCGGCGTCTGGGGCGGCTACGTCGCCCAGGGCAGCAACTTCCGTACCGTCACCGGCTCCTGGACCATGCCGCAGGTGCAGTGCAACACCTCCGACGACCTGTTCGCGCCCTGGGTCGGCATAGACGGCTACGGCTCGCAGACGGTGGAGCAGACCGGCGTCCAGGTGGACTGCTCCAGCGGATCACCGGTCTACTCCGGCTGGTACGAGATGTACCCGGCCCCGCCGCAGTACTTCAACGACCCGGTGGACGCCGGCGACAGCTTCACCGGCAGCGTGGTCTACAACGGCAGCGGCAGCTACACCCTGAAGCTCACCGACAACACCAAGGGCTGGACCGAGACCACCCGTCAGCACCTGAACGCCCGGAACGTGAGCGCCGAGGCGGTCATCGAGTCGCCCTCCCAGAGCTACCCGTCCTTCGACAGCCTGGACTTCAGCGGTGTCACGGTGAACGGGCGGACCTTCGACGCGTACTCGCCGCAGGCCATCGACAGCGGCCAGTACACCGAGACGGGCCTGCAGAACGGCTCGTTCTCCATCGTCCCGGCGAACTGACCGGCCGCTCCGCTCCGCCGCGGGGCCGGACCCGGCGGCGGAGCGGAGCACAGGCGCCTTTGGATCAGGCTCCGGTCAGACCGCGCCGCTTGAGCAGCGGGGCGATCTCGGGGTCACGGCCGACCACGGCCCGGAAGCAGTCCAGCGCGTCCTTGCTGCCGCCGCGCGAGAGCAGTTCGGCGCGGAAGATCTCGCCACTCGCGCGCACCGTACGGCCGCCTGAGCGGAACCACTCGACGGTGTCCGCGTCCAGCACCTCCGACCAGATGTAGGCGTAGTAGCCCGCGCTGTACTCGCTCGCGAAGATATGGCTGAAGTACGTGCTGCGGTAGCGCGGCGGGACGGCCGGCAGTGCCAGCCCGGCCCGGGCCAGCGCGGCCGCCTCGAACTCCTGGGCGTCGGCGATCTCCTGGCCCGCGGGCACGGTGTGCCAGGCCCAGTCGAGCAGCGCGGCGGCCAGGTACTCGACCGTGCGGAAGCCCTGGCCGAACTGCTCGGCGGCGTCGATCCGCGCCACCACCTCGGCCGGCAGCGGCTCGCCGGTCTCGTGGTGCCTGGCGAAGTTGGCCAGCACCTCGGGCCAGTCCATCCACATCTCGTTCACCTGGGACGGGAACTCCACGAAGTCGCGCGGCACCTCGGTCCCGGAGAACAGCGGGTAGCGGACGGCGGAGAACAGGCCGTGCAGCGCGTGGCCGAACTCGTGGAAGAGCGTCCGCACCTCGTCCCAGGTCAGCAGGGCCGGCTCAGCGGGGGCGGGGTGGGCGATGTTGAGGTTGTTGACCACCACCGGACGCCGGCCGAGCAGCTCCGACTGCGGGACCAGTTCGTTCATCCAGGCGCCGCCGCCCTTGGACTCCCGGGCGTAGAAGTCGCCGAGGAACAGGCCCAGCGGGCTGCCGTCCGCCTCGAACACCTCGAAGACCCGGACGTCCGGGTGGTACCCGGTGAGGTCGTCCCGCTCGGTGAAGGTCAGACCGTAGGCCAGGTTGGCGGCGTGGAACACGCCGTCGCGCAGCACCCGCTCCAGCTCGAAGTACGGGCGCAGCGCGGCGGTGTCCAGGTCGTAGACGGCCTTGCGGACCTGCTCCGAGTAGTAGGCCCAGTCGTGCGCGGCGAGCTCGGTGATGCCGTCGGCCGCGGCGGCCTTGGCCAGTTCGGCGGCCTCGCGCTCGGCGTTGGCCACGGCGGGGGGCACCAGGCGGGCCAGCATCGCGTCCACCGCCTCGACCGTGCCGGCGGTCTCGTCGGCCACCACGTACGCGGCGTAGCTGGGGTAGCCGAGCAGCGCGGCGCGCTCGGCGCGCAGCTGGGCCATCCGGATCGCCACCGGGCCGTTGGACTCCACCGCCCGGCCGAGCGAGGCCTCCAGCAGCCGGGCGCGCACGGCGCGGTCGGTGAGGGAGGCCAGCTCGGGCTGGTTGGAGAAGTTCTTCAGGCTCAGCACGTGGGTACCGTCCGGGTGGCCGAGCGCCTTGGCGTTCTCGGCGGCCGCGGCGATCTGGCCGGCGGGCAGGCCGTCCAGCTGCTCGGCACTGTCCAGCACCAGGGCCCGGGCCCTGGTGTCGTCGAACACGTTCTGCCGGAAGGTCGTCGCGTCTGAGGCCAGCTGGGCGTTGATCTCACGCAGCCGCTGCTGCTCGGCGGGCGACAGCCTGGCCCCGGCCCGGACGAACCGGGTGTGGTGGCGCTCCAGCAGGCGCAGCGCCTGGGCGTCCAGGTCCAGGGTCTCGCGGGCCTCGTACACGGCGCGCACCCGGGCGTAGAGCGCAGGGTCGAGGTGGATCGCGTCGGCGTGCGCCGCGAGCCTCGGACTGATCTCGGCGGCCAGCTCCTGCAGCGCGTCGGTGGCGTCGGAGGCGAGCTGGTTGTCGAAGACCAGCCGCACCCGGTGCAGCAGCACCCCCGAACGCTCGAGCGCCACCAGCGTGTTGTCGAAGCTAGGCGGCTCGGGGTCGGCCACGATCGCCGCGATCTCGGCCAGCTGGTCGGCCATTCCCCGCTCGAAGGCGGGCAGATAGTGCTCTTCCCGGATCTCGGCGAAGGGCGGGAGTCCGTAGGCCAGGGTGCTGGGCTCGAAGAAGGGGTTGTCGCTCATTGCCCGAACCTTACGCGCTGTCAAGACCGCTGCCTACGGGCCGATCGACCCTCGTGGCGCCCGGTGGGCCGGTCAGTCCTCGGTCGGCCAGTCCCAGCCGAGCTGCAGGAACAGGCCCAGTCGGTCGGAGACGCAGCGCATCTCGCTGATCCGCCCGGCTGCGACGGTGAAGACGAAGATGGCCTCGTTCCTGAAGCTCCGTCCGGTCGGCTCCGGCATCCGGGGGTGCGCCGCCGAGCTCACGCCGGTCTGGGTGATCCGGGCGACCACCCGGTCGCCCTCCGCGATCAGCTCCTCCACCTGCGCGCGGTAGGGCGCCAGCGCCGTCAGTTGGGTCGCGATCGCCGCGAAGGCGGCGCCCGGCTCGTCCGGCTCGCCGAAGACGACCTTGTTGTGGTCGATCACGTCGGCGGCCAGGAAGTCGCCCAGGTCGGTGATCCTGGCCTCGTTCAGGGCGGTGAAGAAGTCGGCGACGAGCCGCTTGTTGCTCCCGATGGCGTCGGTCATGTCGGTGTCCCCCTCGGACGGTCTCTTACGGCGTAAGGTCCGCCGCTGCCGAGTACTATTCCCTTACGCCGTAAGAAACGTCAAGGGGGCAACCGTGGCAGCCACCGCCAGGCGGGCCGGGCTGAGCCGTACCAAGGTCCTGACCGCCGCACTCCAGCTCGCCGACCGCGAGGGCGTGGAGAAACTCTCGATGCGCCGCCTAGGCACCGAACTCGGCGTCGAGGCCATGACGCTGTACCACTACCTGCCCAACAAGGCCGCCCTGCTGGACGGCTTGGTCGAGCTGGTGGTCTCCGCCGTGCGCCCCACCCCCTCCGGACCGCCGGAGGAATGGCCGCGCTGGCTGCGGGAGTTCGCGGTCCGGCTGCGCGCCGAGCTGCTCCGCCACCCCGGCGTGCTGCCGCTGGTGGCCTCCCGGCCCGCGCGCACCGCCGACGCCCTGGCCGCCGTCGAGGAGGCGGCGGCGGCTCTCGGCCGCGCCGGGATCGCGCCGCTCGTCGCGCTGCGGATCATCAACTCCGTCACCACCGCCGTCATCGGCCACTGCCTCGCCGAGGCCGACCCGCCCGGTGACACGGCGGCGGCCGGGACCGGCCCCGACCTCACCGGCTTCCCGGTCCTCGCCGCCGCGGCCGCAGCCGGCCTCGGCACCCCCGCCGACCACCAGGCCCGCTTCGACCTCGTGCTGAACACCCTGCTCACCGGCCTCGCCGGCCACCATCCGGCCCCGCGGCCGCGCTGACGCCCCGGTTGTCAGTACGGGGCGCTACCGTCGGGCGAATGCCCGTCCGAGAGGAGGAGACCCCATGGCCCCGGCCCCCCGTACCGCCCTGGTGCCCGACCCGCACGGCCCGGGCGGGCGCCTCCAACCGCTCGCCGAGGACGGCAACCCGCTCGGCCCGCCCGTCCGGACCCCCGACCTGGCCGCCGCCGTCGCCGAGCGCGAGGCCGCCGAGCAGCCGCGCTGGGTCTGGGCCGCCGCCGACAGCGCGTACGCACCGCTGCTGCCGCTGCGCCTGGCCCGCTGCCACGACCTGCGGCTGACCGAGGCCCTGCTGCTCGGCCACGACGGCGCCTGGGGTGCGCCGCGCTCACTGGGCGCCGCCTGGGCCAGGCTGCGCGGGCTGCCCGTGCCCGCGGACCTGCCGGAGAGCGCCGGGCCGGACGACCAGGACGGCCTCTTCGCCCCGGACCGCCTGCAGCTCCCGCCCGGCACCGACCCGCTGGCGGCAGTGGTCGCCGTCCACGCCGAACAGCAGCGCCGCACCGGTTCGATCGCCGACCCGGCGACCCGCGCACGTTTCCGGCTGCTGGTGGCCGCCGAGTCCGCCGGCGGCCTGCTGGCGGCCGAGATGTCCCATGACGGGCTGCCCTGGCGCGCCGACATCCACGACCGGCTGCTCACCGAGCTGCTCGGCCCGCGCCCGACCGTCCCCGGCACCCAGCCCAGCCGGCTCGCCGAGCTGGCCGTCGAGCTGCAACAGGCACTCGGCGGCCGCCCGTTCAACCCCGACTCGCACAGCCAGGTGCTGCGCGCCTTCGCCGAGCAGGGCATCCAGCTCGGCTCCACCCGCTCCTGGGAGCTGAACCGCGTCGACCACCCCGCCGCCCGCCTGATGACCCGTTACAAGGAGCTCTCCAGACTGCACGCCGCCCACGGCTGGGCCTGGCAGGACGCCTGGGCCAGGGGCGGCCGGTTCCGCCCCGAGTACGTGGTCGGCGGCGTGGTCTCCGGGCGCTGGGCCAGCCGGGGCGGCGGCGCGCTGCAGATCCCCCGGATCCTGCGCCGCGCCGTGGTCGCCGACCCCGGCTGGACGCTGGTGGTCGCCGACGCCGCCCAGCTGGAGCCTCGGGTGCTGGCCGCGCTCTCCCAGGACGCCGGGCTGGCCCGCAGCGCCGCCGAGGGCGACCTCTACAGCGCGCTCGCCGCCACCGCCTTCCACGGCGACCGCGACAAGGCCAAACTCGGCCTTCTCGGCGCGATGTACGGGCAGACCAGCGGCGACATCGGCCCACTGCTGGCCACCCTGCGCCGCCGCTACCCCACCGCCATGGGGTACGTCGAGGCCGCCGCCCGCACCGGGGAGGACGGCGGGATCGTTCGCTCCAGGCTCGGCCGCACCTGTCCGCCGCCCTCCGCCGACTGGCTGGATCTGACCGAGGCCCCCGAATCCGCCACGGAGGCCGGCGGCCGCTCGGCCAGAGCACGCGGGCGGTTCACCCGCAACTTCGTCATCCAGGCCAGCGGGGCGGACTGGGCCCTCGCACTGCTCGCCGCGCTGCGCCGGCGGCTGACCGCGCTGGAGTCCGGCGCGGACCGGCCGCACCTGGTCTTCTTCCAGCACGACGAAGTGGTGGTGCACACCCCGCTCAACCTGGCCGACCAGGTGGCCGCGGCCGTGGCGGATGCCGCCGAGGAGGCCCGCACCCTGGTCTTCGGCGACACTCCCGTGCGCTTCCCGCTGAGCGCCACCATCGCGGACTGCTACGCCGACGCCAAGTAGCGCGCCGCCTCCTGGGAGCGCGGTCGCTCGGGCAGGCCGCTGCCCAGTGGGACGAAGGCGGCCACGGCCTGGCGCGCCGGGCCGGTCGACCCTCGCCCGTGGAGCGGTGTGCCCCGCCGTCCCGAGGACCGGCGTGGACCGCTCGGTGCGGGTCCCGGCTCCCCGCCGCCGGGTTCAGAACTTCCGGAAACCGCGCGCCTGTTCGGCCGCCCCGACCACTGCTGCCAGGTCCGCCCCGGTCGAGGCCGTGACGACGGCCGCCACCGCGCCCTCCACGAAGGGGGCGTCCACCAGGACCACCCCGTCGCGCGGATGATCCTCCAGTACGACCCGTGCGGTGAGTACCGAACTGCCGAGGTCCGGCACCATGACCACCCCGACGCCGCCGTCCGCCTCCTCGACCGCGCGGACAATCAGGTCGTAGCTGGTGCCGAGACTGCCGTCCTCGGTGCCCGCGGCGATCGCCACGGTGACGCCGTCGGAACCGAGTTCGGCGAGGAGCTCGCGCAGTCCGGCCGCCATGGCGGGGCTGTGCGAGACGAGAACGATACCCACGTGCTTGGCCATGCTCCGACCCTAGCCCGCTTCATCGCCCGCCAGTCGACGGCCAGTTCGAGACTCGGCGTGTCGTATCGCTCACCAAGCCGTGTCGGCTGGCGTAACGTCACCTTCAAGATCTGCCGAGGGAGTGTGCCTTGAAGAAGCTGATCAACTCACCGGAAACCGTCCTGACGGACGCGCTGACCGGACTCGCCGCCGCGCACCCGGAGTTGGCGGTCGACATTCCCAACCGCGTGATCAGCAGAGCGGGCCGTCCCGGACGTCCCAAGGTGGCCGTGATCTCCGGCGGCGGGTCGGGCCACGAGCCGCTGCACTCCTGTTTCGTCGGCCGCGGCATGCTCGATGCCGCCTGTCCCGGCGAGGTGTTCACCTCCCCGGTGCCCGACCAGGTACTGACCGCCGTCCAGCGGGTGCACAGCGGCTCGGGCGTGGTCCTGATCGTGAAGAACTACACCGGCGATGTGATGAACTTCCAACTCGCCGCCGAACTGGCCGCCGAGGAGGGCATCGAGATCCGCACGGTCCTGGTCGACGACGACGTCGCGGTGGAGGACTCGACCTGGACGGCGGGCCGCCGGGGTACCGGGGCGACCGTGATGGTGGAGAAGATCACCGGTGCGCTGGCCGAACGCGGCGCGCCGCTGGACCAGGTAGCCGAGACCGGCCGGCGGGTCAACGCCGCCTCCCGCTCCTTCGCCGTCGCGCTCACCGCGGCGACCACGCCGGCCGTCGGGAAGCCCGGCTTCGACCTGCCGGAGGACGAGATCGAGATCGGCGTCGGCATCCACGGCGAGCCGGGGCGCCGCCGGGAACGGCACCGCCCGGCCGCCGAACTGGTGGCCGAAGTGGTGGACACCATCCTCGCCGACCATGAACTGACCGCGGGCGACGAGGTGATCGCCCTGGTCAACGGACTCGGCGGCACACCGCTGCTGGAGCTGTACGTGGTCTACGGGGAGGTACGGGCCAGGCTCGCCGAGCGCGGTGTCCGGATCGCCCGCAACCTGGTCGGCAACTACGTCACCAGCCTGGACATGGCGGGCTTCTCGCTCACTCTGACCAAGGCCGATCCCGAACTGCTGGAGCTGTGGGACGCCCCGGTGGCCACCCCGGCCCTGAACTGGTCCTGACCCCGATCCCCCTGGAGGAGCACCGAAGTGGACACCGAACTCGCCCTCGCCTGGATCCGGGAGACCGCCGCCGCCGTCGAGCGGCAGGAGTCGTACCTGACCGAGCTGGACTCGGCGATCGGCGACGGCGACCACGGCAGCAACCTGCGCCGTGGCTTCACCGCCGTGATCACGGCCCTGGACACCCTGGAGCCCGACTCCATCGGAGCGGTCCTCGCCAAGACCGGCACCACGCTGATCTCCAAGGTCGGCGGCGCCTCCGGCCCGCTGTACGGCAGCGCGTTCCGCGCCATGGGCAAGGCGCTCCCGCAGGCCACGGCCACCCCGGCCGAGCTGGCCGCCGCCCTCGCCGAGGGCCTGCTGGCGATCCAGCAGCTGGGCGGGGCCGCGCCCGGCGACAAGACCATCGTGGACGCCTGGGCCCCGGCCACCGCCGCCTTCGAGGCCGCCGCCGCCGACGGTCTGCCCAGTGCGGCCGACGCCGCGGACGCGGCCGCCGCCCAGGGCGCGCGCGACACCGTTCCGCTCCAGGCCCGCAAGGGCCGCGCCTCCTACCTCGGCCCCCGCAGCACCGGCCACCAGGACCCCGGCGCGACCTCGACCGCCCTGCTGTTCCACACCCTCGCCCAGGTCACCCACGCCGCCTGAACCACCGGCAGGCGCCGCCCCGGGGCAGGGCCGCGCCCGGCCGACTGCGCGCGGGACGGAAGGCGCCTGCCCGGCGCGAAGTCGTACCCGCTCGGGGGTGCGAGGAGCCGCGTGCGCGACCGCGCACCTCGACAGCGGTCCGGTCACGCGCTCCCCGTGCCCCGGGCGGTACCGGCGTCCCCGCCCCGGACTCGCTCAGCCGACCTTCGACCGGTCCTGATCCGTCCGGCTGATCAGCAGCAGCAGCGCGTCATCGTCGAGCTCCCCGCCGGTGTGCACCAGCAGGTCCGCATAGACCCGCCCGACCGCGCTCTCCAGCTCCGCCGCCGAGCGCGCGGCGTCCCGCACCAACGGGCCCACCCGCTCGGCCAGCGGATAGAACTCGCCGGACCCGTGGTGCCTGGCCTCGATCACCCCGTCCGTGCAGAGCACCAGGACGTCCTCGGGGCCGAACGACAGGGCGACGCTCTTCGGTGAGCCGCTCGCGAGCGTGCCGAGCCCCAGCGGCACCCACGGATCGGCGGCCTCCAGCACCGTCACCGTGCCGTCCCGTCCGACCCGGATCGGCGGGACATGCCCGTAGTGCAGCAGTTCCATCGTCCCGGGCCGGCGGAACTCGGCGAACAGCGCGGTGGTGAACTCCCCTTCCGGTACGTGTCGTTCGACACTGGCCTCGATCCGGGACGCCACCGACGCCAGGCCGTTCTCGTCGTACGCCGCCTCGCGGAAGGCACCGAGCACCACGGCGGCGGTCTGCACCGCGCCCAGTCCCTTGCCCCGGACGTCTCCGACCAGCACCCGGGTGCCGTGCGGGGTGTCCAGCACCGAGTACAGGTCACCGCCGATCCGCGCCGCGTCCGCCGCCGAGACGTACCGCACGGCCAGTCGCAGCGGCCCGACCGAGGGGCCCGGCAGGCTGAGCAGCGCCCGCTGCGCGGCCTCGGCCACCGAGCTCACGGCTGCGAACGCGGCCGCCCGGTGCATCCGCAGACGGGCCAGCCAGGCGCTGAACACCGTCAGCGCCACATAGCTGAGGAGTGCTCCGAAGAGGAACCGGCCGTCCTGCAGGTGGTCCATCCGGTCGTAGTGGCTCAGCCCGAGCAGGGCCAGGAAGCCGAGCGAGCAGACCAGCAGCAGTTCGGCGGGGCGCAGCGTTAGGGCGGCGATCGACGGCACCATCACCATCAACGGCGCCAGATAGCGGTCCTGTCCGGAGAAGAAGTCGGTCAGCGACACCGCCACGATCGCCAGCAGCGCCGGGGTGGCCCGGCGGCGGAGGGTCAGATCCTGCAGGTCGGTGGCGAGCAGCGCGCTCTCCCGCCTGGCCCGTGGCAACCCGGCCGACCGGGGCTTCGCAGGGGACTGGGCGCGGCGGATCCGAAGCACATACCGAAACATATCGGAGGAATCCCAGCACTGCGCCACGCGCCGATATCCGGAATACCAATGAATTGTCCGAATTGTCATACCGTACGGGAGCGTGACCCCGTCCACCGCCGGAACGAGGGAAGGCGACCGCTGATGTCCGGGCCCGGCAGCACCCCGCCACCGTCGACCCCGCACTGGGGCCGCCCCGCCCAGCCCGGCGGCCAGCCGCCCGGTCACCCGCCGAGCCGGCCACCGGGATGGCCACCCGGCCCGCCCGGCGGCGCACCCCCCGGCCCGCCCGCCGTCGCCCCGACCCAGCACTGGCTGAAGCTGCTCCTCACCGGCCTGGCACTCTGGGGCGCCACCGTCGTGGTCACCTTCCTCACCGGCAACAGCAACCTGGTCCCGACCATCGTGCTGCTGGGCAGCTTCCTCGTCCCGACCACCTTCGTGGTCTGGGCATACGAACACTTCGCGACCGACGTGGGCACCGAGCGGATCTTCGCCTGCTTCGGCATCGGCGGCATCATCGGCGTGCTGGGCGCCTCGGTCCTGGAGAGCTACTTCGTCTCACCCTCGGCGTGGATGTACGTGCTCGTCGGGCTGATCGAGGAGGGGGTGAAGCTGGCCGCGCTGATCGCCGTCGCCCGGCGGATGCCGGTCACCGGACTGCGGCACGGGCTGGTGCTGGGCGCGGCCGTCGGCGCCGGATTCGCCGCCTTCGAGAGCGCCGGGTACGCCTTCAACGCCGTACTCACCGTGCAGGGACTCTCGCTGCGCGACCTGGTCGAGACCGAGATCCTGCGCGGCATCCTGGCCCCGGTCGGGCACATCCTGTGGACGGCCATCCTCGGCGGCGTACTCTTCCGCGAACGGCAGGGCACCCACTTCCGGCTCGACGCTCCGGTGCTGCGCACCTACCTGGGCGTGGCACTGCTGCACGCACTCTGGGACAGCATGAGCGGCATCGCCGTCTGGCTGGTCGCCCACACCACCGCCAGCGCCCACCAGCGGGCCCTGTTCGCCCTCGGCTACCTCCCCTCACCCACCGAGGAGCAGGTGCACCTCTACACCCTGTACGACGTCGGCGGCCTGGTGCTGGTCTCCCTCGGCGGCTTGCTCTGGCTGCTCGCCCTGATCCGACACGGCCGGACGCCCTGACCGCGCACACGCACTCGCCCGGGCGGGTGGTTCCGGCCACTCGCCGGAACCGGGCGCCGCACTGCCCCGACCGCTGGAGAACCACCCGCGCGGACTGCGACATGCACCACATTCCTTGCTCAATGAATACCCCCTAGGGGTACTGTGTGGTGGACGGACAGAAGCGCGAACCACGCAAGCGCCCGAGCGGACCCGCTCGGACAGCACCGACCCGGAGGCCCCGAATGTCGAGCACCATCACCTACACCGTCAGCGGCATGAGCTGCGGCCACTGCGAGAAGTCGATCAGCGAGGAGGTATCCGCCCTGCCCGGTGTGATCGAGGTCTCCGCCGACGCCGGGGCCGGCACCGTCACCATCTCCTCCGACTCCCCGCTGGACGAGAACGCCGTGCGCGCCGCCGTCGACGAGGCCGGCTACGAACTGGTCGGCCCGGCCGCCTGAGCCCACCGTGGGGGGCGTGCCCCGGCGCGCCCCCTGCGCCCGCACCGAGCTCGGCAAGGAGCGACGAGCATGAGCAGCAGCACCCCAGGCATAGCGTCCGGGGCCGTCCGCGAGCGGGTGGAACTCTCCATCGGCGGAATGACCTGCGCCTCCTGTGCGGCCCGGATCGAGAAGAAGCTCAACCGGATGGACGGCGTCGAGGCCATGGTCAACTTCGCCACCGAGAAGGCCCGGGTGGACTTCGCCCCCGAGGTGAGCGTGGCCGACCTGATCGCCAGGATCGAGCAGACCGGCTACACCGCCGAGCTGCCCGCCCCGCCCGCCGCTCCGGCAAGTCCCGCGGCGGAGGCCGGACCGCAGGCCGAGCCCGACCCGCTCTGGTCGCGGCTGCTGGTCAGCCTCGCGCTCTCCGTGCCCGTGGTGCTGCTCTCCATGATCCCCGCCCTCCAGTTCGACAACTGGCAGTGGCTGGCCTTCGCCCTCACCGGCCCGGTCGTCGTGCACGGCGGCCTGCCCTTCCACCGCGCCGCCTGGACCAACCTCAGGCACGGCGCGGCCACCATGGACACCCTGGTCTCGCTCGGCACCCTGGTCGCCTTCGGCTGGTCGGTCTGGGCCCTGTTCTACGGCGACGCCGGGTTGCCCGGGATGCGCCACGAGTTCTCGCTCTCGGTCGGCGGCGGCGATGCCTCCTCCTCGCTCTACCTCGAGACGGCCGCGGGCGTCACCACCCTGATCCTGCTCGGCCGCTGGCTGGAGCACCACTCCAAGCGCCGCGCGGGCGCCGCCCTGCACGCCCTGCTGGAGCTCGGCGCCAAGGACGTCGCGGTGCTGCGGGACGGCCGCGAGGTACGGCTGCCGGTCGACCGGCTCACCACCGGCACGCGCTTCGTGGTGCGCCCCGGCGAGAAGATCGCCACCGACGGCGTGGTGGTCGAGGGCGCCTCCGCCGTGGACGCCTCGATGCTCACCGGCGAGTCCGTCCCGATCGAGGTCACGGTCGGGGACCCGGTCACCGGCGCCACCGTCAATGCCGGCGGCCGCCTGGTGGTCGAGGCCACCCGGGTGGGCGCCGACACCCGGCTCGCCCGGATGGCCAAGCTGGTCGAGGACGCCCAGAACGGCAAGGCCTCCGCCCAGCGCCTGGCCGACCGGATCTCCGCCGTGTTCGTCCCAGTGGTCATCCTGATCGCGCTCGGCACCCTGATCACCTGGCTGCTGCTCGGCCACGGCGCCACCGAGGCGTTCACCGCCGCCGTCGCGGTGCTGATCATCGCGTGCCCGTGCGCCCTGGGCCTGGCCACCCCGACCGCCCTGATGGTCGGCACCGGCCGCGGCGCCCAGCTGGGCATCCTGATCAAGGGCCCCGAGGTCCTGGAGACCACCCGGGCGGTGGACACCGTGGTGCTGGACAAGACCGGCACCGTGACCACCGGGCGGATGGCGCTCACCGCCGTGCACACCGAAGAGGGTGTGTCCGAGGCCGAGGCCCTGCGGCTGGCGGGTGCCCTGGAGCACGCCTCCGAGCATCCGATCGCCCAGGCCGTCGCCCAGGAGGCGGCCGCCCGGGTCGGCGAGCTGCCCGCCGTCGAAAGCTTCGAGAACGTCCCCGGACGGGGCGTGCGGGGCGTGGTCGAGGGCCGCGAGGTGGCGGCCGGGCGCGAGGCGCTGCTCGCCGACCGGGCCCGGTGGCTGCCGCCCGCGCTGGCGGCCGCCAAGTCGGCCGCGGAAGCGGCCGGCCGGACCGCCGTCGTGGTCGGCTGGGACGGCGCGGCCCGGGCCGTGCTGGAGGTCTCCGACACGGTCAAGCCCACCAGTGCCGAGGCGATCCGCGAGCTGCGGGCGCTGGGCCTGCGTCCGGTTCTGCTCACCGGTGACAACCGGCGGGCCGCCGAGGCCGTGGCTGCCGAGGTCGGCATCCCGGCCGAGGACGTGGTCGCCGAGGTGCTGCCCGAGGACAAGGTGGCCGCGGTGCGCCGGCTACAGGCCGAGGGCCGCTCGGTGGCGATGGTCGGTGACGGTGTGAACGACGCCGCCGCACTCGCCCAGGCCGACCTGGGCCTGGCCATGGGCACCGGGACCGACGCCGCGATCGAGGCCGCCGACCTGACCCTGGTCCGCGGCGACCTGCGCTCGGCCGCCGACGCCATCCGGCTCTCCCGCCGCACCTTGGCCACCATCAAGGGCAACCTCTTCTGGGCGTTCGCCTACAACGTCGCCGCCGTACCGCTGGCCGCGGCCGGCCTGCTCAACCCGATGGTCGCCGGCGCCGCGATGGCCTTCTCCTCGGTCTTCGTGGTCACCAACAGCCTCCGGCTGAGGCACTTCACCTCCGCGTAGCCGCCCGGGCCCCCGGCCCTGGGCACCCGGCGACTTGCTCGCGCGGCCCGGGTGCCCAGGGCCGATCGGGGTGTCAGGGCTGATCGGGGTGTCTCAGGGCCGATCGAGCGGCACGCGGCGAAGCGCTCAGCGCCCGAGCAGCTCGCCGCCGTTGCAGTGCAGGATCTCGCCGGTGATGAACCCCGCCTCCGGCGAGGCCAGGAAGTACACCGCCGCCGCGACCTCGCCGGTCTCACCGATCCGGCCGAGCAGGGTACGGGCGGCCCGCCGCGACACCTCCGCGTCGTCCAGCCGGGGGCCGAAGAACTCGGTGCCCGCGACCGTCCCGGGCGCCACGATGTTGGCGGTGATGCCGGAGGGGCCGAGCTGCGCGGCCAGGAAGTGGTTCCAGGCGTGCAGCGAGGCCTTGGCGGCCCCGTACGAGCCGGCCCCGCGCAGGGCCGCGATCGAACTGACCGTGACCACCCGGCCGGTGCCCTGGGTCAGCCGGTCCCGGATCGACTCGGTGAGCATCACCACGGTGAGGACGTTGCGCTCGAAGTCCCCCCGCCAGCGCGCCAGCACGGCGTGCGGCCCGGCCCCGATCACGGTCTCCCGGCTGCCGGCGTTGTTGACCAGTACGTCGATCTGCTCGGGCAGCTCGGCCAGCGCGTCCTCGACGGCGTCCGGGTCGGCCAGGTCGCAGACCAGCGGCGTGACGTTGGCGCCCAGGTCGGCGGCGGCCCGCTCCAGCACTGCTCGCCGGCGCCCGACGATCACGACCTGCTCACCCGCCTCGGCGAAGCGCCGGGCCACCTCGTACCCGATACCCGTGCCGCCACCCGTGACGACGACGTTTCTGGCCATCTGCGCGCTCCCTCCCTGCCCGCCGCCGCTGCTTCGGCGAGCGCGGCCGGTCCGTACCGGATTGGCACGATTCCTATCACGCTGGGTTGCCGCGTCTGCGGGGAGGGTGATGTCGCGCGCTGCGGATCGTGTGATATGAGCGGGGGTACGGGCGCATACAGAGCGTGGAGAGAGCCAACTCACACCCTCCAGGCGTAACTTTGCACCCCCTGATACGTCTTACCTTTTGTAGTGCGGCAGCTTTTGGTGGGCAGCGGCGCCGCGAACGGCATCACGTCGTCGCAGGACCCACCGCTGTCGCCGACGGGGCTCCGGCGGGCCCCGGGACGACTGCCGACGGTTCGGCGGTCATCGCGCACGACGCCGGGGCGCGGCCGGCCAGGAACGCTTTGAGCGGCCGTTCCTGGCCCGGTCGCCCTCGGGCGTCGTGCGTTGTCGCGTCGAAGGGCCCGGCTGCCGTGGCAGCCGGGCCCTTCGGTTCAGACCGGTGTCAGCGCGCGTCGAGGGCGACGTAGTCGCGGATCTCCACGCCGGTGTAGATCTGCCGCGGACGGCCGATCCGGCTGGTCGGGTCGTTGATCATCTCGTGCCAGTGGGCGATCCAGCCCGGCAGTCGGCCGAGGGCGAACAGCACGGTGAACATGCTGGTCGGGAAGCCCATGGCGCGGTAGATCAGGCCGGTATAGAAGTCCACGTTCGGGTAGAGCTTGCGCGAGATGAAGAAGTCGTCGTTGAGCGCGTGCTCCTCCAGCTTGAGCGCGATCTCCAGCAGCTCGTCCGTCTTGTCGAGCTGGCCGAGGACCTCGTGGGCCAGGCCCTTGACCAGGCGGGCGCGCGGGTCGAACGCCTTGTACACGCGGTGACCGAAGCCCATGAGCTTCACGCCGTCCTCGCGGTTCTTCACCTTGCGGATGAAGGCGTCGACGTCGCCGCCGTCCTTCTGGATCTGCTCCAGCATCTCCAGCACGGCCTGGTTGGCGCCACCGTGCAGCGGGCCCCAGAGCGCCGAGATACCGGCCGAGATCGAGGCGAACTGGTTGGCGTGGCTGGAACCCACCAGGCGGACCGTGGAGGTCGAGCAGTTCTGCTCGTGGTCCGCGTGCAGGATCAGCAGCTTGTCCAGCGCGTTGACGATGACCGGGTTGATCTCGTAGTCCTCAGCGGGGACCGCGAAGGTCATCCGGAGGAAGTTCTCGACGTAGCTCAGGTCGTTGCGCGGGTAGACGAACGGCTGGCCGACCGACTTCTTGTAGGCGTAGGCCGCGATGGTCGGCAGCTTGGCCAGCAGGCGGACCGTCGACAGGTGGCGCTGGCCGGCGTCGAACGGGTTGTGGCTGTCCTGGTAGAAGGTGGACAGCGCGCCGACGACCGAGGACAGCATGGCCATCGGGTGGGCGTCGCGCGGGAACCCGCCGAAGAAGCGCTTGACGTCCTCGTGCAGCAGGGTGTGCTGGGTGATCTCGGCGTTGAACTTCTGCAGCTGGTCCGCGGTCGGCAGCTCGCCGTTGATCAGGAGGTACGCGGTCTCGATGAAGCTGCCCTGCTCGGCCAGCTGCTCGATCGGGTAGCCGCGGTAGCGCAGGATGCCCTTGTCACCGTCCACGAAGGTGATCGCGGACTTGTAGGCGGCGGTGTTGCCGAAGCCGTTGTCCAGGGTGACCAGACCGGTCTGCGGAAGCAGCTTCGAGATGTCGAAGCCGGCGTTGCCAGCAGTGCTCTCGACGACGGGGTACTCGTATTCGCCGTCCTGGTACCGCAGTACTACCGATGTGTCGCTCACGTCTTCCTCACCGACGAAATGAAAATCCCTAGGTGTCCTGACTGACTCTACGATCCCCCATCCGAGGGACAGCTGCTCACCCGGGGTGGGCCGAAAAGGGCCCGGTCCTACAAAACCTGCCGCCACCGCCGGTATGTACCGGACAAGATCGGCGTCAGACTAGGCTCTGCCTTAAATCTCTTTACGTCAAGACAACCTCGAAGCCGCCACCCCCCTTGGATGATCATCCAGTCGCCAGCCGATGATCAAGCGCAGAGTGCCTCCGACCTGCACTGACCGACCGAACAGCCTGCCCGATCGCTCTCCGTGACCCGACCAGCACCACCAGTTTCTTCGCCCGTGTCACGGCCGTGTAGAGCAGGTTCCGCTGCAGCATCGTCCAGGCTGAGGTGGTGACGGGAATCACCACCGCCGGGTACTCACTCCCCTGGGAACGATGGATGGTCACCGCGTACGCGTGCGAGAGCTCATCCAGTTCATCGAAGTCGTACGGCACCTCCTCGTCCTCGTCGGTGAGCACCATCAGTCGCTGCTCCTCGACGCTGAGCGAGGTCACCACCCCGACCGTGCCGTTGAAGACGCCGTTCTGCCCCTTCTCGTAGTTGTTCCGGATCTGGGTCACCTTGTCACCCACCCGGAAGGTGCGGCCGCCGAACCGGCGCTCCGGCAACCCCTCGCGCGCCGGTGTGACCGCCGCCTGCAGCAGCGTGTTCAGGTTCCCCGCGCCCGCCGGACCCCGGTGCATCGGAGCCAGCACCTGGACGTCCCTGCGGGCGTCGAGCCCGAACTTCTGCGGGATCCGGCGAGCCACCACGTCCACCGTCAGCCCGGCCGCCCGCTCGGTGTCCTCCTCGACGAACAGGAAGAAGTCCTTCAGCCCGTCGGTGATCGGCGGCAGCCCTTCGTTGATCCGGTGCGCGTTGGTCACCACACCGGACTGCTGCGCCTGCCGGAAGATCCTGGTCAGCCGGACCGACGGGATCGGGCTGCCCTCGGAGAGCATGTCCCGCAGCACCTCGCCCGCCCCGACCGAGGGCAACTGGTCCACATCGCCCACGAACAGCAGGTGTGCCCCCGGCGCGACCGCCTTCACCAGCTTGTTCGCCAGGATCAGATCCAGCATCGACGCCTCGTCGATCACCACCAGGTCCGCGTCCAGCGGCCGGTCCCGGTCGTACGCGGCCTCACCCCCGGGACGCAGCTCCAGCAGCCGGTGGACCGTCGACGCCTCCACCCCCGTCAGCTCCGACAGCCGCTTCGCCGCCCGCCCCGTCGGCGCCGCCAGCACCACCTTCGCCCGCTTGGCCAGCGCCAGCGTCACGATCGACTTCACCGTGAACGACTTGCCGCAGCCCGGACCGCCCGTCAGCACCGCCACCTTCTCGGTCAGCGCCAGCTTCACCGACTCCCGCTGCTCGGGGGCGAGTTCGGCCCCCGTACGCTGCGCCAGCCACTCCAGCGCGGCCGTCCAGTCCACCTCCGCGAAGCCCGCCATCCGGTCGGTCTCCGACCGCAGCAACCTGATCAGCTGGTTCGCCAACGAGATCTCCGCCCGGTGAAACGGCACCAGATACACCGCCGTGACCGGCTCCCCGGCCTCCCCCGGCACCGGCTCGCGGACCACGCCCTCCTCGGCCACCAGCTCCGACAGGCAATCGATCACCAGGCCGACATCCACCTGAAGCAGCTTCACCCCGTCGGCGATCAGCCGCTCCTCGGGCAGGTAGCAGTGCCCCTGATCACTGCTCTGCGACAGCGCGTACTGCAGCCCCGCCTTCACCCGCTCCGGACTGTCGTGCGGGATGCCGACCGCCTGCGCGATCTTGTCGGCCGTCAGGAACCCGATGCCCCAGACATCGGCCGCCAGCCGGTACGGCTCGTTCTTCACCACCCCGATCGAACTGTCGCCGTACTTCTTGTAGATTCGCACAGCCAGGGACGTGGAGACTCCGACCCCCTGCAGAAAGACCATCACCTCCTTGATGGCCTTCTGCTCCTCCCAGGCCGCGGCGATCATCTTCGTCCGCTTCGGACCGAGCCCCGGCACCTCGATCAGCCGCTCGGGCTCCTGCTCGATCACCTCCAGGGTGTCCACCCCGAACCGCTCCACGATCCGCTCGGCGAACCGCGGCCCGATCCCCTTGATCAGCCCCGACCCCAGATAGCGCTGGATGCCCTGCACCGTCGCGGGCAGCACGGTCGTGTAGTTCTCCACCATGAACTGCTTGCCGTACTGCGGATGCGAGCCCCAGCGCCCGAAGAGCCGCAGCGACTCCCCCGGCTGCGCGCCCAGCAGCGCCCCTACCACCGTCAGCAGATCGTGCGACCCACGGCCCGTGTCCACCCGGGCAACCGTGTAGCCGGTCTCCTCGTTGGCGTAGGTGATCCGCTCCAGCACCCCCTCCACCTGGGCCAGCTGGCGCTGCGGCGGCTGCCCGCCCGAGGCCCCGGGCAGGCCCTGGCCGGTGCTGCTCCCGTCCGCCTGCCGGGCCGACCGCTGCTGCGTCCCCACCAGGCCCCCTCTTCGCTCGGTTACCGGTGACCTTCCGCCACGCACCGTACCGCCCACCACCGACAACCCGGGAACTCCGGCCGGTCCGGCGCCCTCCCCGGGCCCGGCACCCCGGTTGTGGCCGTCCGGGGCAGGCCCGAGGATGCCAGAGGGGGCACCACCGCGTCCGTCGAAGGATCACCATGCTCACCACCGACTTCGTCCCCGGCTCCCCGATCTGGCTCGATCTCGGCAGCCCCGACCCCGGCGCCTCCCGGGACTTCTACTCCGCCCTCTTCGGCTGGTCCCTCGACTCCGCCGGCCCCGAGGCCGACGACTACGGCTTCTTCCGGCTGGACGACAGGGCCGTCGGCGGCCTCGGCCCGCTCACCGAGGAGCGCGCCGCCCCCGCCTGGACGGTCTACTTCGCCACCGAGGATGCCGACGACACCACCGCCCGGGTCCGGCGGGCCGGCGGCGACGTGCGCTTCGGTCCCGTCGACGTCTTCGGCCACGGCCGGATGTCCGGCCTCACCGACCCGACCGGCGCCCAGTTCGCCGTCTGGCAGGCCCGCGACACCGGCGGCCTCGGCGCGGTCACCATTCCCAACAGCCTCTGCTGGACCGAACTGCTGAGCGCCGACCCGGCCGCCGCCAAGGACTTCTACCGCTCGGTCTTCGGCTGGCAGGAGCAGGACGTCCCGTTCGGCGAGGCCACCTACACCGTGCTCACCCCCATCGGCGGCGGTACCAGCAGCGGCCAGGGCGGCATCATGCAGCTGACCGCTGACCAGGCAGCCGCCGGCCTCGGCTCGCACTGGCTCCCGTACTTCGAGGTCCCCGACGCCGATGCCACGATCGCCAAGGCCCGGCAGCTCGGCGGCGCCGTCCGGGCGCCGGCCAGGAACGCCCACGGTGTCGGCCGCTTCGCCCAGCTGATCGACCCGCACGGCGCCCCCTTCGCCGTCATCACCAGTGCAGGTCCTGCAGACTGATGGACGATCACCACCGGAGAGCCCGTCCGGGCCGCGACAAGGGGTGCTGAACGGTCTGGACTAGGGTCTGCCGACATGACCACCCAACTGAGCATCCGACCCGCCGTCCTGGCCGACCTGTCCGCGATCGTCGCCATGCTCGCCGACGACCCGCTCGGAGCGACCCGGGAGTCCCCCGACGACCTGACGCCCTATCAGGACGCCTTCGCCCGCATCACCGCCGCCCCCGACCAACACCTGATCGTCGCCGAGCGGGAGAACCGGGTCGTCGGCACCCTCCAGCTCTCGGTCCTTCCCGGCCTCTCCCGCCGCGGCACCAGCCGCACCATCATCGAAGCCGTGCGGGTCCACGACACCGAACGCGGTAACGGCCTCGGCACCGAGCTGATCCGGTGGGCCGTCGACCGCTCCCGCGAACTCGGCGCCGGCCTGGTCCAGCTCACTTCCGACGCGACCCGCACCGACGCCCACCGCTTCTACGAGCGCCTCGGCTTCGTGCCCTCTCACATCGGGTTCAAGCTCACCCTCTGACTCGGCACTGACCGTCCGGAGAAACCGGCTGGCGCCGGGAAAACAAAAAAGGCTGTGGCCCCAGCGAATTGCTGGGGCCACAGCCCTGAATAATTGTTCGGCGGCGTCCTACTCTCCCACAGGGTCCCCCCTGCAGTACCATCGGCGCTGTGAGGCTTAGCTTCCGGGTTCGGAATGTAACCGGGC
>NZ_JBSFJU010000040.1:0-73472 GCF_053598215.1 Kitasatospora sp. NPDC001175
CGGCTCCGAAGGGCCAAACCTTCATCTCTCGCACAGCACCGCAATTAGAAGTTCACTACCAATAACTCCCTTTCACGTTCAGGACACACTCACAGGCCGCGACAGCCCCCAACGCGACAGGGGGTCGCGACAACCCCCGCGACAGCCTCCGTGTCCTGTGCCACCGGACCTTGACCTGTTGCCACTGAAGATTGACCGATGCGATTTCGTGTCACCGAAGTTGAACCGACTGCGTTTCGTGCCACTGAACTTCAGCCGGCCCGGTTACCGCGGTTGGTGGGCGGCGGCCACGAGTTCAGGGAGCGGGCGGCGTGCCGTGCAGCGTGCCGGCGGCTTTGGCGGTGGCGGGCTAGCCGTGCAGCGGCCCGCAGAGGATGACCGGGCGCTGCCCCCCTCGCCCTCCGCCTCGCCGAAGGACTGGCTCAGCGAGGCAGAAGGCGGGCGCAGCGTCAGTAGGTCAGTACGACGCAGCCGGGCTGGCCATCCCGGCCGGGGAGTCCTGGCGAGCTGGGGACGTCGCCGGCGGGGCTACCGCCTCCCCCTCCCTGGCCTCCGTCTCCGCCGTTTCCGTTGTTGCCGTTGGGGGCCTGTTGCAGTGTGTCGATCATGCCGGCGGATCCGCCGGTGCCCGCCTTCCCCCACTGGGGTCCGTCAGTGGAGTATTTGCCTCCGGCACCGCCGTCGCTGCCGTGGTTGCCGGGCTGGGGGTTGGTGGTGTTCTGACGGAACGCCTCACCGCTGCCGCTGGCCTCTCCGCCCTCCCCGCCCTGGCCGCCGGCTCCTCCGCTGGCAGAGCCGCTGGTGGTGCTGTCGCCGCACTGGCCGCCCGAGGCGCCACCCGGCCCACCGCCGCCCGTCAGCACACTCCCGGTGGATTTCTGGACCAGGCTTGAATCTCCGCCGTTGGAGCCCGGGCTGCCTGCCGCTGCGATCTGCAACAGGTTTCCGCTGGCGCCGAAGGTGGCTTCCACGCCGCCGGCCCCGCCCGCGCCTCCGGCACCGACGTTGATCAGCAGGGTCTCACCGGGCTGGACCGCCACGGAGCCCTGGTTGGCGGCTCCTCCGCCGCCTCCGCCACCCCCGCCGCCGGCGCCCCCGCGACTCCCGCCATGACCGCCCCCGATGCCGGGCGTGAAATCGCTTCCAGCAGAAATGAACGTGGTTCCGTCGCCTCCCCCACCGCCGCCCGCGCCCCCGCCGCCCCCGCCCAGCACCGTCGCGGTGATCGAGGTGACGCCCTGCGGAACGGTGAAGGGGAACGAACCAGGGTCGGAGAACACTGAGACAGTCATCTTCTCTCCCATCAGCCAGAGGCAGGCGGTCCTGCCCTCGCGCGGACTTACCCACCCCGTCACCCGAGAATCACCGCATGGTCCAGATGGCCGTAGCCTCGCTGGATCTGCTCAAGCGTCCGCCTGAGCAGACCGGCCGCGCCCGCGTGGGTCGCGCCGGTCACTTCCGCCAGCCAACGCACCGCAGTTGACCGCCCCTTGCCCGCTGCGATCTGTTCCTGGGATTGGCGGACAGCCTGGCCCACGGGCAGGCGCCGGGGCGTTGGACCGCTCCTTGTATCCGTCTCATAACCAGGGCTGCTGGGGGGTTCGCTCATAACGGCCGTCCTCCCACCGGGCGGTCAACCTTCGGTGGCACAAACCGTCGTCCGTCAACCTTTAGTGGCAGTCGGTCAAGGTCCGGTGGCACAGGACACTCCGGGCACCGGAGCTCACGGGGTGCGGTCCTTCACCGGGTAGAGCTCGGCGTGCCGCACCCGATCCTTCCACCAGGGGTCGGCGGGGGCCGAGAGGCGGGCGGCCAGCAGCTCCCGCCTGGTCGGGGCGGGCAGCACCAGCGGGCCCCGCTGGTTCATCGACCGCTTGCTGTCGCACTGCGGGCACTCCAGCCGGTCGGGGCCGGCCTTCTCCTTCAGTTCCAGGAACGAGCCTTCCTCCCCGCCGATGGAGCCCCGGCACGTCCAGCACGGGCGCAGCTGCGCGTTGGCCGTGCGGGCCGCCTCCAGCCGCGCCTGGGCCTTGGCCTCCCCCTCCTGCTCGCGCTGCTCATGGTGCTTCTCGTGGCAGGACCAGCAGCGGCCGCCGGGGCGGCGGGTCCACTCCTGTCGGCCCTGGGGGCCGTACTCAAGGGTGCTCTCCTGCTTCGGCACGTCGCCGCAGTCGGCGCAGGCGAGGGTGCGCATCAGCTCGCGGTGCTCCTGGCGGGCCTTCTTCTCCCGGGCTTCCTGGCGTTCGTCGTAGGCGGCGCGGGTGTCGGGGCTCTCCAGCGCATCGAGCAGGGAGTAGCGGGCTCCGTCGCGGCCGTAGCGCCACCACACCGGGCCGAGCGGGCCGTGCTCGGCCAGCAGCTCCAGGGTGGTGGCGATGACCGGCACCGCGTCGTCGTACTCGCGCCAGCCGTCCCCGTCGTTGTCGTGCCGCGTGATGGTCCACCAGCTGCCGCCCCAGGCGTCGCGGGCCAGGTCCGCCACCGCCTGCTGCCGGTTGGCCAGCGCCACCGGTCCAGCACCGGTGACGACCAGGGCGACTGGCGGGTACCCGGGCCGGGTGTGGCCGGGCCAGGTCCTGCGCCACCAGTGGACCATCCGGTCGGCCGGGTCCTCGTCGGCCAGCGCCGGGTCCGTGGTCTTCACCTTCGTGCGGAACAGCTCGCGGTAGGCGGTGAACTTCGCGGCCACCCGCTCCGGCGCCATGGTGGAGCGGTCGACCTCCACCATCAGCACCGGCACCCCGATCTCCGGTGCCTGCCACACCGCGTCGGGGCGCACCTTGCGCTTCCCACCGGGCAGGGGGAACTCCACCTCCGTCGCCCAGTCCTCCACCGTGCCGACCCCGCCCGGGGCACCCGGCGCGGTGCCGCCCAGGACGAAGGCCAGCACGGTCTCGTTGACCGCCATCGCGTGCTGCGCACCGGAGCGACCGGCGCCCCGGGCCGCCCCGCCCATGTCGGAGCGGGGCAGGCCGAGCACCTGCCCGGCCGCCTCCAGCCCGGCCGTGCCCTCCAGCCGCCACGTCTTGTGCCCCGTCCTGGTGTTGCCGTCGGAGGCGACCAGGCCGTGCCCGGCGAGATCGCGCAGCGCCTGCCGGATCACGGTGTTCGACGCCGCCCCGGGGCGCAGCAGGCGCTGGAGCTGGTCGGCGGTGGCGACCTTGAGGACGCCGAGCGCGCCGAGGACGTCCGCGCGCAGCCGGGCGGTGGAGCCGTTCGGCCAGGCCGCGCCGCGCCGGTAGGCGGTGCGGCCTGGCCGGGACGGCTGGGTGGGTTCGACGGCATCGCCCTGGCCGTCGTAGTCGTGGTCGTCGGGTCCGGTGGGGCGCTGAGGGGTGCTCACGGGCTTCTCCCGGGGGTGGTGGTCGAGTGCTGCCTCTCCGGGATATCCCGCTCCCCTGACAGCCGTCAGCCCCGTTTCCGCCCCACCCACCACCAGGCCCTCCCGGGCCCGGGTGCCGCCGCCGATCCGCCCCATCCGCGAGCGGCCGGCACCAGCCGGACGCGAGAAGAAGAACAGCCCGCCGCAGGCGCGGAAAACCCGAACCGACCAACCGACACCAACAACCACAACCCAAACCAGAAAGACGGGAGAAGAGGGTTGTCAGAATCCCGGCCGGGGGCGGATCCGGGCCCTGAGCTGCCGGTTTTCCCGCTTTCGGCGTGCAAGGTCCGGTAGGGGGTTCGGAGGGGGAAACGGCAGGGGCGGCGGAAGTACGCCGGGCAAACTCACCGGGGCCACCAAGGTATCGGTGAGTTTCCTTGATGGTCCATCAAGGAAACTCACCGGCACCTTGATTGCCATCTCCGCAGGTCAGGGGCACGTCTCCAAGGTTGCAAGGGACTGGATAACGGACCCGTTACCGGACCGGTGAGAAGGCCGGTTAGAACGCGGGATACCTTGGTAGCGGGAGTTATGCAATCGTTATAAAAAGCGGCTCTTTCACCAAGAAATCCGGTGAGAAACGCGAGGTTTCATTCCCCGAGCACGGGAGCGCCCCGTGCACGAAACCCGCGAGGAGCCCTTTCGTGAACGGGGAACTGGAGACCGACCACGACGTCCTGGTGACGCTCGCCCGCTTCACGCTGGCCACCGCCGAGCAGCTCCACCAGCTGCACGGCGGACAGGCCGGCCTCAAGCAGACCCAGAAGCGCATGGCCCGCCTGCACGAGGAGGGCCTGGCCGAGTTCGTCACCCTGCCACAGGCCGGCCGCGCGAAGGCCTGGCACCTCACCGGCCAAGGGGTGGCCACCGCCGCGACCTTCCCCGAGGCCCGCCGCCCGGGCCATCAGGCGGCGCCCGCCGAGCAGGCAGCCCTGCGCTACGGGCGCGGCCACCTGCTCGACCTCGGCCGGGTGCACACCGCGTTCGTCGCCGACGCCCGTGCCCGCGGCGAGGGCTGCGGCCCGCTCGACCTGGTCCCCGCCCCCGAACACCCCACCGGTCCGGCTGGGGAGGCTTACCGGCCCGCCGCCGAGCTCTCCTACACCGCGACCACCACCGGCGGCCGGCGACGGCTGCGGGCCTTCGTCGAACTCCACCGCCCCGGCACGGGCACCGAGCACACCGCGGAGCAGCTGGCGGCCTGCGCCGCACTGTGGGAGCAGGCGGTCCCCGGCGGTTCGGGCCGGGCGTGGGAGCGGCGCTGGAGGGCGTTCCCGAGCGTGCTGGTCGTCCTGGTCGGCACCACGGCCGCCGCCGTCGATGCGGCGGTGGAGGAGCTGCGCCTGGCCGTCGAGGAGCGGCCGGCCGTCGCCGAACTGCTCGCCGCCGTCCCCACCGGCGCAGCCCGCCTCGAGGACCTGGTCCAGCACGGCCCCGCCGCTGCGGTGTGGCACCCGCTCGGCGCCGAAGGCCGGCGCCCGCGCGGCTGGACACAGCTGCAGCCCTGACCGGCGCCCTCACCTTGGTGCCTCGCTCGGAGCGCTCCGGGCGGGGCATCAAGATATCCGGGGGTTCGTCAGGCAAGTTCGTCACGTGGGTTGTCAGGCGTCGGGGCCGGGGTCCTGCCGCTGGAAGTGAGCTTCGAGAACTTCCTGGACGCCGAGGAGCATGCTCCGATCGTGCTGCTCGGCGCGGGCCAGGACGTTCCCCTGGTGCTCGATCCCGGCGTCACTGCACCACGGCGGAGAGGGCCCCGCCGCGACGTCGCGGCGGGGCCCTCTCCGCCTGCCAGCGAAGGTGCGACCGGCAAGGTATGCGACCAGCGGCGTTTGTCCTAGGAGAACGGCCGCCAAAAGGTCTCTTCCTTCTGGAAGGTAAAGCCGAGATTGGTCGGATCGAAAGCCGAGTAGGCGGCCGAGCGGGCTACGTTTCCGGACCCGTCCTCCACGCGGAGAGTCGCCGGAACGACCGTCCCACCGTTGACCACGATCACCGGGACGCCATCCCGGTACTCGATTGCCAGCGTCGCGATGTCCTCGGGCTTGACCTGATCGGCCGGGATGAGCGGAGGCTGGGTTGCTTCGGTCCCGAGCGTCGCCGGGGCCGGCCCCTTGGAGTTGAGCGTGTTCTCCGACATGGTCTCTCCTCACCGACCGGCTTCCTGCCGGCCACTGCGAGCTTCCCATAACCCAGCGTGGCCAATCAATCACGGTCTCCGCTCAGCGCCAACGACACCACGACAACAGCAACATTGCGCGGCAAGCAGCTCCGGTACCCGAGGCGATCACCACCGTGGCCGCCGCCCGGCCCCGACCCGATTGCCTTACTTGGCTTACTACTCTCCGAGGCTCTGACCAGCGGGAACGGGCCGGGCCACCAGATAACCCTCGACCGGCAGCGCGCGGTGGTGGTCGCGTGCGCTGATGCCGTCCTCCCGGTACGGCGGGGCGTACCAGGCGGCCTCGGAGTCGGTCTGCACCGTGCAGATGCGGCGCAGCAGTCGGCGGTGGTCCGTCTGCGTCTTGTGCTTCTTCTGCTCGTCGGTGAGGGGCCCCGCTCCGGGCCTGGGGGCGCGCTTGCGGCCGGCCTCGAAGATGAGGGCGACGGGTGGTGGGCCCTCGCGGCCGGTGGCCGGGTAGAGGGTGGGCCACAGGCGCAGGGCGTGGGTGCGCTCTCCCCTGCGGGCGAGTGCCTTCTCGAAGGCGGCCTTGGTGGCGCCCTTGGCGGGGAGCTCGCACCAGGTGCGGTAGGCGGTGAGCTTGTCGACCAGGGTGCCGGTGCTCTCGTTCTCGCGGTCGACCTCCACCAGGAGCAGCGGCAGGTCGGTGCCCGGATCGCAAAGCACCAGGTCGGCGAAGAGCGAGCGGCGGCCGGGCAGCGCGTGCTCGACCTCGGTGGAGAACGCGGTCAGGTGCCCGATGCCCGCGCGGGCGAGGAGGCCGGCGACGGCGGCGACGTCTAGGGCGTGCTCGGAGAACACCGCCGCCGATCCCTCCCGCTCCTGGCGCAGCGCCGACAGCTTGGCCCCGGCCGGGAGCAGTACCGCGGCCTCGCGGCGTCCGGCCGCGGTCAGGCACCACAGCTTGCGCCCGTCCGGCAGCCGCAGCTCCTGGCGCACCCTCCCCGCCTCACCAGCGCCTCGGGGCGAAACTCACCACCGCTGGTCAGCGGGGGTGCCGAAACTCCCCGGCACAGGTCAGCGGCCTGCGCCGGGGAGAGGCGGAGTCAGGAGCGGCGCCACCAGGAGCCGCGCCGCTTCTCCTCGGCCAGAGCGGCTTCGGCGGCGGCCTGCCCGCGCTCGGCCTCCTCCCGCGCCTTCTCGTAAGCGGCGGCCTCGCGGCAGCCGGCGCACAGCCCGTCGTCCTTCCAGCCCCGTTCCTTCTCGGCCCACCGCTCGTCCGAGAACGGTGGCGGACCTGCGGCTGGTGGCCGAGGAGAACCCGGCCGTAGGCGGACAATATGCCGCCCGACTTCGTCCGGTCACAGCCAGGTTCCGAAGGGGTAGAAGTCCCCGTTCGCACGGCCGAGGTTATTCGGAACCCCGACCTCGAGGCGCCAGCCTTTTCGCACGAAGTGCGGAATTTTCTCCGCCGGGGAGAAAAGAGTGGACCATTCGCCTGGTCCTGTGGGTTTCTGGACGCTGCATGTGGCATTGACTTGGAAATTCAGGATGAAAAAGCCGTCGCACCGGAATTCGTAGCGCCATTTATTGGGAAAGTAAACTGTTCCCGAGTCGATTCCACGATCGTATCCGAATAGGTTGACTTGTGCCCTGGAGAAGTCGACGCTGCTTCCGGCGGCGTTGACTTGTGCCCCGGAGAAGTCGACGCTGCCACCGGCGTTAAGGGTGTCGTTGACGGTGATGCTGCCGATGTCGAGGTCGGGCTTGATGACGGTGAGATGGGTGGAGAGGATCCGTACGACGGGGTTGGATGCGTCGCCGGTGGTGGCGCGGAGGTAGAACGTGGTGTCGGATTTGATGCCTTCGATGGGCAGGCTGGTGCGGTTGGTGACGTCCCGGTCGAAGCCTAGGTACAGCAGTTCGTAGGTGGCGTTGGCGGAGCGTTCCCAGGTCAGCAGTACGTCACCGCCGTTGGGGATGATGGAGGGCTCGCACTGGAAGTTCCGCAGGTAGAAGTCGGCGGGGAACTTGCCCAGGTGGAAGATCGTCGCCCTGTCCTTGAATGCGGCGTTTCCGGTGCGGGAGCTTTCCGTGACGGTGACCGGGGCGGTGCCGACCTTCCGGTTGATCGGGATGTCGGAGAGCTGGATGGTGAAGCCGGTGTCCGGGCCGATCGGGGCGTGGCTGGCGGTGGGCGCGCAGACGAACTCCTTGGCCGCGGAGTCCAGCCGGACGGTCCAGTCGGTGAGGCTGATCCGCGGGCTGATCTTGTTCAGGTCGGTGGCGAGGTCGGGTGACATCGTGCCGGCCGGGACCTTCACCCTGATCCACTCGACGTCGGCCGGGGTGCCGCTCTGCCGGGAGACGGAGATGACGACCTCCCCGATCTCCTCGGGAGCCTGTGGGTTCTCTGGTGACGCCTTCAGCGGGCTCGGCGTGGTGGTGATCTGATACGACAGCAGCGGCTCGTCGTCGGGGGCGGTAGCCGGGTCCTTGGTCTGGATCACGACGGTCACAGGGCAGTCCTTTGGTTTCTTGGGCCGCGCCGCCCCGGGGTGGGGCGGCGCATGGTCGGAGGTCGGGGCTGTCAGTGGTCGGTGCGGCTGTGGGCGACGGCGTCGTCGAGGGTGAGGAAGCCGGAGCGGATCTCGGGTTCGGCGAGGGGGAGGTCGTACTGGTCCTGGCTGAGGATCGGCAGCTTCTCCCAGGCGCCGCCGCGGTTTTCGGACCAGGTCCAGGTGCCGACGACGCAGGCCGGGGCCGGCATGAGGACGGTCTCCTCACTCTCGCCCTGAGGGCCGCGCAGGGCGGTGGTGGCGGCCAGGAGCGGTCCGGTACGGAAGTTCACGCTCATGCGGGCGATCGCCGGATCGGTGAACTCCTGCGGGACGAACACCGTCTTGGTGGCGAGGATGTCGGTGGTGGCGTGCACGGCGGCGCGCGGGTCCAGGAGCACGGTGGCGACCGCGGTGCTGTTCTCGCCGAAGTCCAGCTCCAGGCTGGGCCGGTCGCCGATCGGCCGCAGGTACTCCCCGCCGCCGGCGGCCGGGTCGACGACCGTCTCGAAGTACTCGTAGTCGTCGTCGAGGACGTAGCCGACCAGGCCGTCATCCGTCTGCTGCGCCTCGCCGAGGCGGATCGTCCACGGGTAGGTCGGCAGCTCCGGTGTGGGCGGGTCGAAGAGGTTCTGCCAGCTGACGTCGGTGCGCACGGGGCCGCGCAGGTCCATGGTGAGGCGGGTGCGGACCAGGGCGAGGGGACGGCCGAGGAGGAAGCCGAGGCCGGGGTCGGCCGGGCCGTCCGGGTCGATGGTCTCCAGGGCGCGGTCGACGGTTGCGCGGAAGGCGTCGAAGGTCTGCGGGCCGCGGGTCTTGACGGCGTTCAGCAGCCGGTAGGCGTGCTTGGAGATGTCCCGCAGTTGCTCGAAGCGGGTCACCTGGGAGCCGGGCAGGGCGGACCAGGAGACCTCCCGCTGGCCGTTGGGGTTCAGGGTGACGCGCAGTTCGCCGAGCGCGGCGCCGTCGGGGGCGTGGACGACGAGGGACTGGTCGAGGCGGTTGTGCAGCAGCCAGGCGCAGACCGGGTTGGCCCCGGGGGTCAGGTCGGTGTCGTCGTCGGTGGTGGCGGCGAGGAAGTCGAAGCGCAGCCGGGCCGGCTGCAGGAGACGGGGGCCCAGTTCGACCAGGCGGTCGCTGTCGTAGTCGCTGACGGGGTGGGCCGGGCGCATGGTGTCGGGCATCTCGGGGCGGAAGTGGGATGAGGTGGTGATGAGGTTGACGGAGCGTCCGAAGCGGTCGACGACGGCCAGGTCGAGGAAGGCGAGCTGGCCGGCGCGCAGGTCCTGGAAGGTGGAGTCGGGCCACTCGTCCCAGTCGCTGGCGGGCATGCCGCCGGGGTCCGGCGGGGGGTAGTCGCCGTTGCCGATGAGGTCGGCGAGGTCGCCGGCGGGCTGGAGGCCGGCCAGGGGCTGGCGTTGGGCGATGGCGGCGCCGAAGCCGTCGAGGGTCTGGGAGAGGTAGTCCGCTTCGCGAACCTGGGAGCGCACGTGCCGCAGAGCGTCGGCAGGCAGCTGGGCGCGCACGCGGGCGTAGGTCTGCAAGGTGCCGTCGACGATGTGGCCGGCGGTTGGGGCGAGGAGCTGGCGGCCGGAGACGACCAGCGGGGTGCCGGGCTCTCCGGTGCCCTTCCACTGGTAGCGGGAACCGTCGACGAAGTCCCAGTGCGCCGTGTCGCCGTCGCGCAGCGGCAGGGGGAAGTATTCGGCCTTCCACAACAGGAACAGCGGCTGCCAGGGCATCGCCCACGGCGTGATTCCGTACTCGGGCAGGGTGCCCGTGACGTCCCGGATCGCACCGGTCTTCAGGGCGCGCTCCAGGATGAGGAACTCGCTGAGCAACGCGGGGAGGCATGGCGGCTGCTGCCCGGTGAGGTCGATCTGGGCGGCGGTGCCTGCGACGTCGGTGGTGGTGATGCCGGAGGCGCGGGTGACCACTCGTTCGGGGGTGCGGCAGGGCAGGGCGGTGTCCCGGGTGAGCGGGGCGTGCAGGTTGGCGCCCTGAAGGGTGAGGACCGGGTCGGCGCTGTACTCGAAGTCCTCGGCCGGGACGCGGATCAGGCGGCGGGCGGCGCGGGCGCCGTAGGCCGGGTACAGGGCGTCGATGCGCGCCGCCAGGTCCGCCTCGCTCTTGCCCCAGGGCAGTTCGGCGCGCTGTTCGGCCAGGCGGCGGGCGAGGGCGACGACGCGTCCGGCGGCGCCGTCGGGGTTCGTGAGTTCGAGTTCGTCGTCGATGCGGCCGGTGAACTCCGAGGGCTTCTCCCTCAGGTGGGTGAGCCACCACAAGTGGTAGAGGTGTTCGCGGGCGGCGTCCAGGTCGGCTTCGGTGGCGTCGTGGGCGGCCTGGCGGCGGTTGAGGTCGGCGACGGTCTCGGCCTCCGCCGCCCGGGCCGCGCGGGAGGTGGTCCGGCCGGTCTCCTCGCCGCGTTCGCCGATGAACCAGCGGTAGCCACCGTGCACGGGGCCGAAGGCGCTGTCGTGGGCGCGGCGGTCGGTGAGGATGTCGGCCTCGGGTCGGTCCCGCTCCTCCAGGGCGTCGATGCCGCCGAGGAGGAAGGCCCGGAACAGGTCGGCCTCGTCGCCGGACAGTGCGCCTTCGCCGTCGGCCTGGGCGCCGAGTTCGGCGACGGCTTCGGCGATGCTGTTCGACACGATCGCGGTGACCTTGTCCGGGCTGGGACAGGCTGGCTCTGACTCGGGAACGGGGCCGGTCAGGTCCCAGTCCAGGCCCAGGACCGTACCGGAGTAGACGGAGGAGCGGATGCCGCTGCCGGAGCCGACGGGTGGCGTCCACTGCAGGTGCTCCAGCAGCGCGGCGAGGTCATCGGTGTCGGCGAGGATGTCACTGTCCGGCTGGGCGTACCAGCCGGCTACCAGGTAGCTGAGCCGTTCCTGCGACGGGAGTTCGCCCTCCGGGCTGTCGAGGAGCGTGTCGTGCATCGAGAAGACGTTGCTGTTGTAGGGCTGGAAGACCGAGAAGGCCGGCAGGCCGGGGCCGAGCGCGGTCAGGAACGGCTCGCGGCGGCCGACCGGTTCCCGCCAGGGGCCGGTGAGTTCGTGGCACCTGCCGATCAGGGTCGCGGCGGGCTCTTCACTGTCGCTGTCGGGGTCCAAGCCGGGGTTCTGAAAGGAGACGCTGCCGTCCATCGGGTCGAGGTAGTCGCTCTCGACGATCCAGGCCTTCAGCGCGCGGGTGCTCTCGCGGTGGCGCACGACGAGCCACCGGTTCGGCACCAGGGGAAAGTCACCGACGCCTTCCTCCTCGTCGTGGCGGCCGCGAGTGAGGGCGGCGGGCAGCTCCCACTGGAGGTAGACACCGAGGCGCTCCTCCCGCCCTTTCCACTCCTCAGGACTCTCGAACGGCGCGGGCTCCGGCGCGACACCCCGGCCGATGTCCTTGAAGTTGGTGATCCAGCGGTTGAAGACGTGCGGAGTTCCGGTGTCGCGGGTGGCCCGGTTGACGGCGAGCGCCGCAACCTCGACCGGCACGACGAGGGTGGTGTCCACGGACATGGCCCGGGGTCCTTTCATTCAGCGCTCGGCAGTACGGCGCGGGAACAGGGGCGCGGCTCAGGGCCGGGAGAACGTCTGCACCTGCGGGGCGTTGATCATCTGCAGGGCGAACTGGGCCGAGGAGATCCGCTGGCCTCCGGTGAGCCCGTGGGCGGTGGAGAGGGCGGGCACCAGGGCGTCGCCCGTGCCGTCGACATTGAGGACATCCCGGCCGCCGGGGCGCAGGAAGCGACGGAAGCGACTGTCATCGAGCGGCGGGGGCGGCGGGAACTCGCCCATCGGGTGACCGATCCGGTCCCCGCTGATCTCGCGCAGCTCGATCGTGCCCCGGTCACCGATGCCGAAGCACAGGCCGCGCGGCGGCTCCGCCAGCTCGAAGCGGTCGATGACCTCCGGAAAGAGCAGCAGGCGGACCTCGGTGCCGAACACCGCGTCGCGCACCGGGTCGACGGTGCGCTGCCCCACATAGGCGGTGACGATGGTGTTGGGCCAGTTCGGGACGAGGCTGGAGTTGATCAGCACCGCGCACTTCGGCACGGGACCGCCGCCGGTAGCCAGCTTGTTGAGGTCGGCGTCCAGGGCGTGGCCCACCCCGACGCTCAGCGCACCGTCCACGGCCGCCCGCACCCAGTCGCCGTCGACGTAGGCGAAGCGGATGCTCTCCGACGGCAGCGCGCGCGGGTCGGGGACCAGGTGGGACAGGTCCACCAGCTCCAGGCGGCGCAGCGCGTCCAGCCAGGCGGTGACCTTCGCGAACTGGTCGGGGGCGGCCTGGGTGAGGAGGTTCGCGACGCCGGGCTGGGCAAGGACGGCACGTGCGTCGCCAGGGCTGCGGCGGGCACGGGCCGCGGTGCGGCGGTGGCCAGCCCGCAGCTGGGGGCCGGCCTGGTCGAGGGCCTGCGTGAGCCGCGCACCGCCCCTGCCTCGCCCGTCGCCGGGCTCGTTGGCGTCCGTGAGGAGGCGGTCGAAGGCCTCGAAGGCCAGCGGTGCGGTGAGGTGACGGCCGGTCAGGGCGGTGGCGGCGCGGCCAGCGAGCTCCGGGTGGGAGGCGAGGCGGCGGGCCGCGGTGCGGGCGGCGGAGCGGAACTCCAGCAGGGCGCTGCGGAATTCGGCGTCGGCGAGGGCGAGGGCGCGGCCGGTGGTGAAAGCTGCGGCGTAGGCGGTGTCGAAGACGCCGTACTGCTGCAGGTAGATCAACGCCTCGCCCGGGGAGTCCAGGCGGGTGGCAGCGGGTTCGGGAAGCTCCTGGGCGGGTCGGGCGGTGAGCGGGCCGCGGTAGAAGGCGAAGGTGCGCTCGCCGGTTTCCAGGCGCTGCGGCAGGGCCACGGCGCCCCCGTCCATCCGGTCCACGGCCTCGGCCTGCGGGCCAGTCGGGTTCACGGGGGCATGGGTGGGTACGCGCAGGCGCAGCTGATCGGCGGGGCGCGGGGTGGTGCCGTCGGTGGTGGCCAGGTGCTGGGCAAGGTCGCCGAAGCCGATGCCGGAGTCGAGTTCGGTGGTGAAGGACCAGGAGACGAGCGAGACCAGGCGCAGACCCTCGGCGGGCGCGGTGGCAGTCAGGTACCGGTCGTGGCCTTCGAAGGAGACCAGGTGGACGACATGGCGCCCGCCAGCGGCGGTGGGGAAGCGGTTGGCGACGAGGACGGCGTTGAGTTCGCCCTCATCCGGTTCGGGGTCGGTGCCGGCGCGGGTGGCGTCGGGGCGCCCGCCCTCGCGCAGGTGCGCGAGGTAGCCCATCTCGGCGGGCAGGGGCTTGACCGCGTCGAACAGCGCGGCGGGGACGAGGACGCTGGCGCACTGCTCGTCGTACTCGTCCGGGCGCATGCTCTCCGGGGCGATGACCGGTACCGCTCCGGGGCCATGGTCTCCGTCCAGGAGCTCGCGCACGCTGCCGGCGGTCACCAGGCCCACCGCGTCGGGGTCTTCGGGCAGTTCGTCCTCGCGGAACAGCAGCAGGGCCATCCACGGAACGGCGCCCGGCCGGCCCGGGCCCAGGGGGCGGTTCCAGGGCAGGCCGGGGACGTCGAGGTTGATGTGGGCGAGGGTCTGGCTGTAGGTGCCGACCGCGTTCGGAACGGGGAACTGGGCGTTGATGGCGGTCGGGTCGACGCTGAAGCGCGGCTGGACGACGTCGAAGGGCTGCGGGGTAGCGTCGATGACGCGGTCCGCTCCGCCGACGTCTTTGAGGGTCTGCCGGTTGTCGATGGCGTAGCGGCCGGCGTAGAGGGAGGGGATGCGGTGGTCGAAGAAGCGGGTGCGGTGCTCGGCGCCGGGAGTGCTGGTACGCGGCGCGGGGCCGGGTTCGGAGGTGGTGGTCACGGGCGTGCCTTTCGACAGGACGCGGCAAAGGGCGAGGGGCGGGGGCGCCTTGCGCAGGCGCGTGGCGCTGCGAGCCGCCCCAGCCTGGGGACGGCCCGGTTGGTGCGCGTCGGGTCAGCCCGCGACGAGCATCGGCTCGGCGGTGAAGGCGGTGCCGGCGGCGGTCGCGTAGCCGCTCAGGTCGGTGTCGAGCGCCCCGAGGTTCGCGCCGAGGCCGGTGAGTGCCTGGGCCAGGGCGGTGCGGCTGCCCCGGGTGGTGTCGGTGTCGATGCCGTCCCGGATCGCGGCGATCACGCCGCCGGGACGGGTCGGGACCGGGCCCGTGGCCGGCTCCCCGGAGAGCGGCTGGTTGCCGTCGGGGTTGATCGGGTCGAAGGAGATGGCCTGCTCGTCGAGGAACCCGGTGGAGGTGCCGTGGTCGACCGGCGGCGAGGTCAGCCGGATTCCGAGGATCCGGTTGGCGATGATCCCGTCGTTCGGCGCGTCCGGCTGCTGGCCCCACAGGCCGTTGGGCACGTTGCCGCGCTGGACGGAGCGGCCCCACGGCGTCATGGTCGCGGCCTGGCCGTTGTAGGTGAGCCAGATACGCAGTTCGCTGCCCTTGCCCCGCAGGTGCATGGGCAGGATGTCCACCGCGGTGCCGGAAGCGGCCTCGACGGTGTCGCCGCCCTGGTTCAGGTAGACCTTGCTGACGGGGGCCTGGGTGTCGGCGGTGAACGTGAAGCCGCCGTTGCTGACCAGCCACGGCTTGACCGCGCCGCGGGTGGGCGGGGCGCCCTCTCCGGTGTATCCGGCGATCGCCGTGGTGCGGACCATGTTCTCCGGCGGCGGCAGCATGCCCTGGAAGCCGCCCCAGTCCAGCGCGGGGATCTTGTTGCGGCGCTTGGCGCCGAAGCCGATGGTGAAGGAGATGAACCACAGGTGGACGGTTGCCTCGCCGCCGACCGCGGGGCCCCAGACCCGGACGCTGACGCCGACCTCGACCGAGATCCTGATCTTGACGAACCAGACCTTGATGGTCGCCGAGACGCCGACCCGAACCCCCATGCCGACGTCGAAGTAGAAGGGGTTCCACTCCAGCAGCGCGTCGATGCGGGCGGTGAGCCAGGCGCGCAGCATCCCGGACTGGAAGACGACGTCCAGGGAGCCGCCGGCCATCAGGGACTTGGGGGTGAACGCGGCGTAGGCGTTGCCGGTGATGTTGACGGTGGATCCGACGCCCCAGGTGATGCCGGCGGGCTGCTGGCGGGGGTAGCGGGCGGGCAGCTGCCGGCCTGCGGGGATCGCGCCGAGCATGAACGCGAAGTCGCCGGCCTGCGGGTGGTTGCCGAACCAGAACTTCATGCCGACGCCGCCGCGCAGCTTGCAGTTCGGGTCGATGAGGAACGTCTTCTCGGTGAACGCCGCGCCGATGCTCAGCTCCCCGGCCGTCGGACGCAACGTGGCTTCGATTCCGATCTCCACCCGGGCGATCTTCTTGTCGCTCTTGGTGGGCAGCTGCATCCCGGCTGCGCCGAGCAGGCTGATCGTCAGGTCCGAGCCGGTCTGGACAAGTGCCATGGCGCGGCCGCTGAACGTCTCGAAGCAGTCGAAGGCCAGTCCCGCGGCGAACCAGAGGTCGCCCTGCTGCGGGCGCACCCACGGGTTGGGGCCGCTGATCAGCTCGCCCAGGACCTTGAGCGGGTCGACCTCTTCGTCGTCGGCGCCGATCTCACCCGGGTTGTCGAGTGCGATCAGGAACGGGAAGTCGCCCAGCGCGTCCGCCGCCGGGACCCGCACGCGGCTGTTCCAGCCGAACCCGGCGGAGATGCCGCGTACCTGGAACAGCGGCGGCCCGAAACCGGTCCGGCTGCCGAGGGAGCCGTAGGCGAACAGCGACGGATCCGCGCCGGAGCCGTCGGGGACGACATAGGCGCCCATCGCCGAGCCGTTGAACGCACCAGTGTCGACCAGCAGCATCCCGCCGACCACCGTCTTGTACGGCGGGGATGCCGGCAGCGCGGTCAGCGCGCCGGCGATGTGCAGCGGCGGGCTGTAGTAGTCGACGCTCAACCCGTTCTCCCCGCCCGGTGTGCCGATCGGCGACCAGCCGCGCACCGCCGGGGACTCCAGGACCCGCACGCCCTTGCGGCGGCGCGGTCCCGGGCGGGGGGTGAGGATGCCGTGCTCGGTGACCAGCGCCTGCGGGACACGGTCCGCCTCGCGTTCGGCCGTGGTGCGCACACGCGCCGCCGGCAGTGGCCGCCCCAAGCCGTCCAGACGCCCCGGGACGGTCTCGGTCGGCGGCGCGGGCGTGCGGGCGGTCAGTCGCAGGGCACGTCCGTCCACCACCACCCACGAGCCGGCGGGCAGGGCCGCGCCGCCCGCGCGCACCCCGAGGCCGGTGAGCTCCTCAGCCGTCAGGTCGTGCCCGCAGTGGACCAGCTGCCAGCCGTCGGCCTGCGCCGTGAACACCCGCGCTCCGTGAGAGAGGGCCGCGCGCCCCCGCGGTCCGGTCGCGGTCAGGCTGCTCCCCGACCCGTCCCGCACCAGCAGGAGCCGGTCGACATCGGGACCGGGCAGGCGAGGAAGGTCGATGCCCAGGGTGCGGGCGAGGTGGTCCGCGCGCGTGCCGGGCGCCGGCAGCTCGGCGTCCAGGGCAACGCCCGTGACGGTGCTGCCGTCATGGCTGAACGTCACCACCACCGGCACCGGACCGCCCGCGAGCGGCGTCACAGCGGTACCGGACACGTGCAGGGCACCAGGGTCGCCATTGCCTGCCGCCAACCCCGCCACCCCATCGGGGAACAGGGGCCGGAAAGCCTCACCGAAGCCCAGCACCTCCCCGGGCAGGCGCTCGTCCGGGCCGGAATCGAGCAGCTTGCGCAACTCGTCCACGTGGATCGTCACAGCCGTCCTCATTTCCCTACCGCGCGTGGGCATGCCGAGGCCTCCCGGGACAACAACGCGCCCGGGCCAGTGATCATTCAGTCACGGATCGTATCCGGCATGTCATCCATGCACAGCAACCGGCGCGAAGCAGCCGGGCAATCGGCCGGAAACAATCCGTGATCAAACAAGCCCGGCACCACACCCGAAACGGCAGCCACACCCAGCCCCACGAACCGCCCCCCGCGGCCTCACCTCACCGACCCCCGAGACCACCAACCGCCCCGAGCGCCTGGAGAACCATGGCGCAGCCAAGCCGAAACCCGCCCCACGGTGCCTGCCGGACCTCGCCGGACGGATCCGCCGGGCAGTTGCCCCAGCTGCCGGGGACGTGGGCCTGGCAGGGCGCTGCGGTCTTCTTCGTCGTCGTCATGGCGCCACCCCGGCCGAGGCCGGCTGTGGACAGCGACGCTGACGATGGAGCAGCGCGGCCCAGCCGGAGGTCACCGGCTGGGCCACGCGCTCGACACCTGGCCCTTGGTCAGGGCCTTGGCCTTGCGCTGGCGACGCATCCACGCCTCGCCGCGTAGGGCGCAGAGAAGGCCCCAGCCCCAGTACTGGTGTCGGCGAGTGCCCGGTAGGGCTGGGCGGACGACACCTTGCCCGCGTGGATGTCGCGGCGCACGACCGTGGCGCCGGACTCGGACAGCCGGCCCGACGACGGGGGTGGTCACGGCCGGCCCCAGGTCCGGCAGGCCGGCTCGTGCCAGGTGGTCTTCACGACCATCCCGCCCGGGGTGATGTGCTCGCTGGACCAGGTCCGACAGCACCCACCGCCCGGCCGGGCCGGGGCCGGCGGCCTGACGGCGCGAACCGGCGCAGCGGGCGTGGGGACGGCGGGCGCGGCCGGACGGCGGCGACGACGACGACGTCGCCCAGTCGAAGGTGTCGTCATGCCGAAGGCTCTGCCCAGCCCGCCCGGCCGTCCAACCGCGCAGCCACCCGGACGGAGCAGCCCAGAGGCCGGTTAGAACGACTCTAACCGGCCTCTGACCTGCGCAGATCCCCGAAACTCACCGGCCGCCGCCCGCCCGGGCCGGGCAAACTCACCGGGCCCAGGAGCGAAACTCACCGCCCCTGGACACGGAACTCACCGCCAGGTCAGGAGCCTGGACCGGTGAGCGGCGGGTCAGGAGCGGCGCCACCAGGGGCGGCTGTGCTTCGCCTCGGCGGCCGCGGCTTCGGCGGCGGCCTGCTCGCGCTCGGCCTCCTGGCGGGTCTGCTGGTCGGCCACGTCCTGGCGGCAGCCGGCGCACAGCCCGTCGTCGTTCCAGGCCTTCTCCTTCTCGGCCCACCGCTCGTCAGAGAACTTCGCCGAGCAGCGGCGGCAGGCCGGGCGGCGACGCTCGTGCTCCGCTTCCGCCTTCGCCCGGCGGGCCTGCTCGGCGGCGGCGCGCTCGGCTTCGAGCAGCTGGTCGCCGTCCGGGTTGTCGAGCGCGTCGGCGAGGGTGTGCCAGCCGAGGCGGCCGAACCGGCGCCACACCGGAGCGTCGGCACCGAAGCGGCGCAGCAGCGGCAGGGTGGTGGCCACCACCGGCAGGGCCCGGTGGTGGTCGCGGGCGGTGGCGGTGTCGTAGTACGTGGGGTAGACGGGCGCGTGCCAGGTGTCCTCGGAGGCAGCCTCCACCTCCTGGAGGCGGCGCAGCAGCCGGCGGTGGTCCGTCTGCGTCTTGTGCTTCTTCTGCTCGTCGGTGAGGGGCCCCGCTCCGGGCCTGGGGGCGCGCTTGCGGCCGGCCTCGAAGATGAGGGCGACGGGCGGCAGGCCCTCGCGGCCGGTGGCCGGGTAGAGGGTGGGCCACAGGCGCAGGGCGTGGGTGCGCTCTCCCCTGCGGGCGAGTGCCTTCTCGAAGGCGGCCCTGGTGGCGCCCTTGGCGGGGAGCTCGCACCAGGTGCGGTAGGCGGTGAGCTTGTCGACCAGGGTGCCGGTGCTCTCGTTCTCCCGGTCGACCTCCACCAGGAGCAGCGGCACCTTGGCGCCGGCGTCGCGCAGCACCAGGTCGGCGAACAGCGAGCGGCGGCCGGGCAGCGCGTGCTCGACCTCGGTGGAGAACGCGGTCAGGTGCCCGATGCCCGCGCGGGCGAGGAGGCCGGCGACGGCGGCGACGTCCAGGGCGTGCTCGGAGAACACCGCCGCCGATCCCTCCCGCTCCGGGCGCAGCGCCGACAGCTTGGCCCCGGCCGGGAGCAGTACCGCGGCCTCGCGGCGTCCGGCCGCGGTCAGGCACCACAGCTTCCGGCCGTCCGGCAGCCGCAGCTCCTGGCGCACCCTCCCCGCCTCCCGGAGGTCCAGCAGCGCGTCCCGCACCGCCCGGTCGTTCGCCTGCCCCGCGCAGGCGAGCATCCAGATCTCTCGTGCGGTGCAGCGCTGAAACAGAGCCAGTGCCACCAAGACCCCAGCTCGCACCGACGACGTCGAACCCCTCTTCCAGCGCACATCAGCAGCGAGCAGAAGAGGGTTGTCGCCACGCCCCGCACCCCTTGCCCGGGGCCGCTGGCCTGCCGGAACGCGGGCAGCGGCGGGGCGGGGCGTGGAGGTGCGGGCGGAGGTGCCGGTGGGGGTGGCGGCGGGCCGGTTGTCCCGGCCGGGCGAGGCCTCGCCCGGGAGCTCCGGCAGGTGGTGGTCGGCGGCCTGGTCGTCGTCGGGGTCGGGTGCGGCAAGCGCGGTGGCGGTCATCGAGGTGGCCTTCCGTCAGCGGGAGGCCGGGAGCGGCGCGGTGGCCGGCCCCGGCACCCGGGCGCTCGCCCGGGTGCCGCCGACATTGCCCACCGACCCCTTGTCCGCGGTCTGACCACACCCCTTGTCCGACCCCTTGACCAGCACGTTGTCCCGCCCGGTTTGCCCAGGTCAAGGGCCTTGTCCTCCCGGTTTGTCCGTGACCGGAATCACGATCCGTCCCGCGCAGTCGTAACCGGCCGGGGCCAGTGCGGGTTCACCGGGCATGACGTTCCCTCACCCCGCGCCGGTGGGACCCAACGAGCCGGAGACCGCCGCGCTCGTCCACGGTGCGGTCATCATCAGCACCGTGGAAACCGCCTGGCAGGAGATCCGGCGCCGCCACCCGGATGTGCCGCATCTCGCGGTCACCACCGCGGGCGGCGACGGTGCGGACCCGACCCGCTGCGCGACCCTGCGCACCGGCCGCGAGTTCACCCGCGACGGTGCGCTGACCATGGAGCTCCAGTTCTCCCCCCGCCGCGTTGCGTCACGGAGGCCGGGCCAATCTGCAGGCGCTGCTGCACCACGCCGCGCACGGCGTGGCCCGGCGGCGCGGCGTGAAGGAGGTGAGCAGCGGCTATCGCTGGCACAACAAGCACTTCGCGCGCATCGCCCGCGATCTCGGGCTCACCCCGCCCCGGCGCGCGACCCCGGTTGTCGGGATGACCGACTGCCGGCTCAGCGATGCCGAGGCCGCCCGGTGGGATGAGGTGATCGCGCTCCTGGACGCGGCGGCGGGCGTCCAGCTCGAGGCCCTCGTACAGTCCACCGCCACCCCTCGCAGTCCCCGCTCCGGCAGCCGGTTCGCCGTCGTGTGCGCGGAGTGCTCGCCGCCCCGGCGGCTCCAGATCACGCCTTTCACCTTCGACCAGGGACCGCTGCTGTGCGGGGTGTGCCTGACCAAGTTCCGCCCGGCACCGCCCGCCGAGTGAACGTGCCCGAGCCCACCCGTGCGTCAGGCCGCCGTCTGCTGTTCCTCAGCCGTCAGAGGTCTTCCAGGTAGGCCTGGTGAACAGTGCGGGCGGCCTCCTGCGCGGTGGCGCGCAGGGCAGCCTGCTGGGTGACGGCGTCGCCGAGGAAGTAGCCCGCGTACACCGCGACCCAGCCGTCGCCGCCGTCCAGGCCGCGCTCGACCCAGCCGACCTGGTGGCCTTCGCCGAGGACCACCAGGACATCGGGCTGAACCGTCCAACCGGCGAGCGCCCAGTTGTAGCCGAAGACCGCCGGGTCGAGCGGGATGTGGACATCCATGCTGCGGGGCAGGCCGCGCAGCAGCGGGTCGCGCGGCACCGACACCGTCCGGTCCTCCCGGTCTGCGGGCCCGGCTACGGGCTTCTGCTCGGCGGGCTCGGGGGCGGGGGTGGTCTGCTGGGCCAGGCGCCGGTCGACTAGGTCGCGCAGCTGGCCGCCCTCCGCAGCCGGGCCGGCCTGGTCGCGCGGCCCGGCGCCGCCGGGCGGGGCCGGGGTTTCTCCCCGGGGCGCAGCGGGCGCGATTTCGGGGGTGTTGGTGGCGGGCGCCTTTTCTCCCCGGGGGACAACGGCCGCCGCCGGGGCCTGTTCCGCGGTGTGGGCAGCACCTTGTCCCGTGGTCGTTTCGCCCCGGGGGGATTGGTCGGCGGGTCTGCCGTCCGGATCGGGGGCGACGGCTTCGGGGCGGGGAACGGATGCGGCGGCCGTCGCCGTGCCAGCCGCCCCCGGGGCACCGCCGAGGACGGGGCGGGTTTCGCCCCGGGGCGTTTCGGTGGGCTCCGGGGCAGGTTGTCCCGCCGCCGGGGCCTGGGTCGGGTGCTCGGCGAGCAGCCGCTCGGCCAGCTCGCGGTGGCGCTGCATCACCAGGTGGGCGGTGTGGAGAACGTCGCTGACCGCTTGGCGCGCAAGGGCCGGGTCGTTGTCCCGGGCGGCGCGTTCCAGCTGGAGCAGCAGCAGCCGGTCGTGCCGGAGCAGCTCCTCGCCGAGGGCGAGGAGCTCGGCCGCCAGCGGGTCGTCGGCCAGGCCGTCGGGCAGCTCTGTTTCGCCCCGGGGCGTTTCGGTGGCCGCGGCGAGGGCCTTTTCCTGCTTCTCCTTCTCCCTGGCGCGGTCGGCTTTCGACGAGCACTTCTTCGAGCAGTACTTCCTCGGGCGGCCCGTGCCGCTCGGCTCCATCTCTTTGCCGCACACCATGCAGGTCGGCGCGCCGAACAGCATCGGCTCGGACACCGCATTAACCCCCGGGGAGAAACTCATGAGCGGGATGCTAGCCCCGCGACTGCCGCCGTTTCCCCCTGGGGTGAAACGGCCGGGCAGCAGGATGCTGCACCGCGCCGTTGCGCAGCGGCCGGAGTCGTGCGCAGCGAGGTTGTCCCCGTTGCGCAGCAGGTTGTCCCGCGCTGCGCATGCGCAACGGGTGCTGCGCAGCGAGGGCGGGCGCGCTGCGCAGCGCTGCACTTCCGTGTAGCAAGGGTCACCTTGCTACACGCAAGTGCAGCGGCGTCCGGGTGCAGCAAGGGTGCCCCTGCTGCACCCGTGACCGGCCGGGCCCCGCGTCGGTTGCACCGGTATGACGACCTCTGCGCTGTCCGCGCTGCCGCTGCACTCCGACACCCACGAGACCGAGGCCCCCGACGGTGGTGAGGACCAGGCGCAGCACGCGGCCGAGCTGGCGGCGCTGCACCGGGCCGCCGACGCGGGCGAGGCGGCGGCCGCGTGGGTGCGCGAGCTGGCCGGCCGCCAGGGTGAGGAGGAGCACGGCCGGCTGCTGGAGCGGGTGGCCGAGGCGCTCGTCCAGGTGAGCAGCCGCGAGATCATCCCGGGCAGCGACGGCCTGCTGACCGAGGAGCTGCGCTACACCCTGGCGGCGGACGTGGTGCTCGGCGCCTCGCACACCACCGGCGCCCTGCCCGAGCTCCACGCCGGCGAGCGGATGCCGCTGATCGCCGTCTGCGCGATCGCCGCCGCCTTCCCGTCCTGCGTGCTCGGCGACCTGCCCCGCGAGCTCGAGGTGCTGGCCGACGAGCTCGAGACCGCCACCGACGCCGGCCGGGCCGCCGCCGAGCTGCCGACCGGATGAGCAGGACCGCCCGGCGTGGGCTCGCCCCGGGTGCCGGGCGGGTGCTGTCCACCACCGTCCGCCCGCCCCGCACCCCGCTGCCGTGGTCGCCCGCCGCTCTCGACGCCGGGCTGCACACCATCCTGGCCGCCTACGAGGAGACGGCCGCGCCGTGGCGCGACGCCTTCGAGGACCTGGACGAAGACGTGTTCGCGGAGGCCGCCGCCGAGGCGCGGGCCTTCGGCACCGACCCGGCGGCCGCGGTCGACGAGCTGGTGCGCTCCCTGCTGCTCCAGCTGACCGACTGGCAGCAGGCGATCGGCGCGCTCGGCCGCGACCTCACCGCAGCCGCGCAGGGGCGGCCGCTGCCCGGGTGGGCCGCCGATGTCGGCCGCACCGAGGATGTCCGCTGGCGCCAGGCCCGCACCGCGCTGCTCGAGGCCGTCGCCCGCCACCACCACGGCGCTCTCCCGGCCGGAGCGCCGGACGACCGGCCGTGGTGATCACCACCGGTCCGCGCACGGGAGAATGGGCCGGGTGACCTCCAGTACCCAGCCGCGCGGCATAGGCTCCCTGATCCCCACCCGCAGCGCCCCGGCGACGCCCGGCGAACAGGCCGCCGCGCAGCTGCTGCACCTTCGCACCGCGACCGTCCCGGTGCCGGTCCTCGCCGCGGCCGCCGCGCTGATCGCCGGACAGCTGGAGGACCCGGACCCGGCTACCCGCGAGGCCGCTGGCGCGGTCCACGCCCACCTGCTCGCCGCCATCGAGGACGCCGCGCCCGGTGTCCTTTGACGCCGACCTTTGACCGTTTGCCACTGGAGGTTGCACAGGGGGTTGGGCGGTTCCCGTAGTCGTCAGTGCAGGGCTGCCGTGAAGGCCTTGCGGTTGGCTGCCGTGTGAGCGTGCTCCCGCTCGGACCAGCGGATGCGCTCGTTGATCTGGTGATCGTCGGCGACACGGGGGCCCGGACGCGTGAGGTGGTCGCGCCACCATTGGGCGTTGCGGGCCTGGCGGTCGAGCATGGCGTCGGTGAGGCGGGCGCGGGATGGGGCGTCGAGTCCATAGGCGTCCGCAAGGACGCGTACCTGCGCAGCTTGGGCGATGGCAGGCGGCGCCTCGGGCTTGGAGGAAACGCACCAGGTCCACGTCATGTAGCCGACGTCCTCAAGCGGGTCCCCCGGGGCGGCGGTGTCGAAGTCGATGAAGGCGACAGGTACATCGCTGGAGAAGACGGTGTTGTTCGGCCCCGGGTCGTGATGGCAGACCACGGGATGGCGACCGGTGAGGCGGCTGCCACGAGTGGCGTCATGAAGGCCCCGGAGCAAGACCCCAGCAGCGGCGACTTGGGGGTCGGTCCAGCGCTGGAAGCGTGCGGGCACCCAGCCGGGCAGGTAGCTGAGGACATCACGGCCGGCCTCATCGGAACCGAGGTGGCGTGGGGCCCCGGTGAACCCGTGCTGCTGAAGGTGACCGAGCAGTTCCGCGACGAACGGGGACGATGCGGTGACCGGCCGGCGGACGGTATCGCCGACCTTGACGACGCCAGGGGTGATACGCCCGCCAGCCAACGGCACTTCGTTGTCCATGACTCCATGCTGCACGGTCCTGTTCCCCATGGTTTACCCCTTCGTGTCCGACGCCGCCTACGGAGTTCTATGGGTAACTTCCGCTATCAGAACTTGCGGAATGCCCGCAGGTCGGCAGCTGCCAGGAACCTCAGCTCTGGCAACTGTGATGGCATGCTGACGCCCCGTCATGGGAAGATCCATGCGCGTCGGCACCGAGCCGACTGTGAGGAGACAGCCATGTCCGAGAGCACTCCGCAGGCCAAGGGGCCAGCCCCGGTCCAGCTCACGCCCCAGACGACGGAACCGGCGCTGATCCCGGCCGACCAGGTCAAGCCCGAAGATGCGGGCACACTGGCGATCGAGTACCGGGAAGGTAAGCCCGTGATCGTCGTCAGCGGAGGCAAGTACATCCCGGCAGGGCTCACGGTCGTGGACGGGGCCGGAAACGCTGTAGCGGCGTACAACGCGGGGCCTGCGCAGAAGGGCATTTACACCTACGCCTACGACTTCTACAACCAGGGTCGGCTTGATGACGCCGAGGTGTTCTTTCGGTAGGGGAGTGATTCCCCGGGCTCTATGGGTAGTTTCCGCTATCAGAACCTGCGGAATGCCCACAGGTCGGCGGCTACCAGGCACCCCAGGTCTGTCACTGTGATGGTGTACTGACGCCCCGTCATGGGAAGATCCGCATGTGTCGGCACCGAGCCGGCCTGGAGGAGGGACAGCGATGTCTGACGAGCAAGTCATGCCCAATGCCAAGGGCCCGGCCAAGGTCCAGACCCCAACGGGACTGATCCCGCCATCCGAGGTCAAGCCCGAGGACATTTCGCAATCGGACGCGAAGTTCGCGGCGCTGGTGGACGAAGCGAAGCGTGCGCTTCCCGGGCTCACTCCGACATGGACCGACCACAACGTCTCCGACCCCGGAGTCACTCTCATCGAAGCCGCCGCCCAACAGGTTGACCTGCTCTCCTATCGCCTCGCCCAAATTCCAGAAACCGATCGGCAGAAGCTGATTGCGCTCGTGAAGGACGCCCCGGAGGGATCGAAGACGGCGCAAGCGTCGGAAATCCTTGTGAAGCTGCTGGAGTAGTGAGCGCGCTCGCTGACAGATCGGCCTGGCTACCCAGCCGGAGCCGATCTGTTCTGCGATTTTATCGGGTCTTATGGGTAACTTCCGCTATCAGAACCTGCGGAATGCCTGCAGCAGGCCGTGGGCCGGTCGGCACTCTTGTCTGAGCGTGACGGTGTACTGACGCCACGCCATGGGGAAGATCCACGCGTGTCGGCAACGAGCCGGCCAGTGAGGAGCCAGCCATGTCTGAGACCACTCCGCAGGCCAAGGGACCAGCCCCGGTCCAGCTCACGCCCGAAACGACCGAACCCACGCTGATCCCGGCCGACCAGGTCAAGCCCGAGGACGTAGGCACGCTCAGCCTGCGCTACGCGGACGGCACGCCCGAGCTGGTCGTCAGCGGCGGGACGGTAATCCCGGCGGGTCTGCAGGTCGTTGACGGGTCTAACAATGCCGTCGCGGCGTACTCGGCACGCATTAAGTACTTCGAGATTGAACTCTCGAATCTTCTGATTTCTGACGTCACCCCATCCGTACAGGAAGGAGACGTCCTTAGTGAATCTGTCTCCCTTCGCACTCTGTCGATCGAGTACCGCGACGGTCAGCCCGTCATCGTCGTCAGCGGCGGGAAGTACATCCCGGCGGGGCTCAGGGTCGTGGACGGATCGGGCAACGCTATCGCGGCCTACACGGCGGCCTCTGCTGCACCACTCAGCCCCGACGGCGCCGTTAGGCGCCACGCTTACGACTACGGCGTCATTCGCCTCAACGCGGACCCGCTCTTCGAGGCAGAGCCCGGAGGAGCCGGTGGCGCGCTGGGCGTGTAGGCCCGTGCCGAGCGGGGCCGTCCGGCTTTGACGAAGGGCTCCGCCGGTCACTACCAGCGGGGCCCTTTCTGCTGCGTTTCGGCAGGTTGTGATGCCTCCATCAATGTTGTCTCAGCGGCGGACGAGGTCTTGGGCGTGCGCCGAGCCAAGGCCGCTGCTCTCGCGTTGCCATACGTCGGCGGTGCTCTGGTGGTAGCCGAGCAGTCGGCTGACGACAACCGCTGCAGCGAGGTACATCAGCGCGCTCTTGCGGGCGTGGCGGGCGCGGATTCCAATGCAATTCCCCGGGTTTCAGCCATCGGTCGAACTTCAGTGGCAGGTGGTGCAAGGTCCGGCGCCAGCGGACACCCGGCCGGTAGCCGGCCGCCTGTCCCAGCTCTGTCTCAGCCTGCGCACAGAACGCCGCTACCAGGGGAAATGACCTGGGACCGTCCTAGCGAAACAGTCGAAACCGGACACGATGGGACGGGGCTGGGACACACCTGAGACAGCCCCTGTCCCAGCCTCGCGGCCGACACCGCACACAGGAGCGAGGCCGCGAAACTGCCCTCGTCACAAGGGGTGTGCTCCGGCGGCCGGTGCGCCACGATGACGCGATGAACGACACCCAGGCGATGGTCGACTTCCTGCGCGACAAGTACCGCCGCAGCATCCAGACCAGCGAGAGCATCCACAGCGCGATGATCACCGGCCGCATCCCCGCCCTGGACGGCGACCGACGCAAGCACGCCGGCTTCACCCTGCAGTCCGTGCACGAGGCCCAGTCGATGCTGGAGCTGTTCGAGACCACCATCGTGGCCCACCTCGGCACCGCCGGACCCATGGGCGCCATCGCCGAGCAGCAGCTGCGCATCCTCGCCCGCCCGTTCCTGTAGCCCCAGCCGATGCGTTCCCCCCCGGCCGACTGCGGGAATGAGCCGGACATGGACGAGGACCAGGAGCAGGCCAGCCCGGTCGACGCGGCACGCGCCCGGGAACTGACCGAGCAGCTGCGCACCGCGATCGAGGACGTCCGCGCCGCCGTCCTGGTCCTCGCCCGCCGGGTGCGCGCCGCCCACCAGGCCCGGGTGTGGACCGTCCCCGGGTACCCGTCGTGGTCGGCGTACGCGCTCGCCGAGCTCGGAATCGGCCGCTCGACGGCGTACCGGCTGCTCGACCTGGCGGCCGTCGCCGAGGCGATTGAGGACACGGTGCAGCGCGAGCTCGGGGTGTCCCACGCGTGGGACAGCACCGACCTGGTCCTGCCGGTGCGCGCGGTGGTCGACCTGAAGGGCCGTACTGCCGAACTCACCGACCTGATCGCCGAACGCCTCACCGACGCCCACCAGGACACCGGCGGCACCGTGCTTCCGGCCGAGGCGGTCGGTGGGATCGTCGCCGCCGCAGTCGCCGAGGTCCGCGCCCGCCCCGACATCCCGGCTTCGCCGAGCTGGAAATCGGCCCAGCCCCGGACGGCATCACCACCGAGGCCTGGCGCCGCCACGTGAGCGCCGGCCGCGATCTGGTCGCCCAGCAACGCGCCGCCCAACACCGCATCGGCATCCTCGCCCTCGAGACCGTCCCGGCCTACATCGGCGACCGCCAGGCCGAGGACGCCGGTCTCGCCCGCCTCGCGAACGACATCGGCATCACCACCGAAGAGATCCTCGCCTGCCGCCGCTACACCATCGCCGGCGACGTCCGGGCGATGGACGGCTGGTAGCAGCGGCTTCCGGTCGGCGGCTCAGTCCTCGCCAGGGGTACGAATGTCAGTCCTCCGGAAGTGTCACGACGATCTGGCCTTCGTCGTTGACGCCGTGGATGGCGATGCGGCTGCGGTCGAACTTTTCCCAGTCGCAGCGCAGCCGGAAGACCTTGTGCGGAGGGATCGCGGCGACGTCCTCGGTGGCGGTGAAGTCGCCTTCGCCGAGCAGGAGCAGGACCGCCTGGCGGGCGTCATGGGGATCACCGTCGATGACACGGGCCAGGCGCTGCAGGCTGGTGGTGACCTCGTCGATGCGGCGCCCGTCGGGTTCGAACAGGGCGATGATCTCGAACGAGTCCTCGGAGTAGATGAGGCTCATCCGCAGCTCGCGCTGCACCTGCTCCTCCTCGGCGCTCAGTGGCAGAACCTCGCTCGGGAACGGCAGCGGGTTGGCCGGGTGCAGGCGCAGCTGGCCGGAGCTGTCCGGGATCTCGTGCAGCACCTTCGCTGCGACGAGCAGGGTGATGACGTCGTCGATGGTCTCCAGCGGCGGCAAGCCGTAGTGCGCGGCGTACCGGGTGACTTCGGCGATCTGGCCGGGGAGGGCGGCCAGCTCGTCCTCGTCGGGCTCGTCTCCGGTGTCCCAGCAGGAGTGGGTGAGGGTGCCGGCCGGGTTGGCCTTCGTCGCGACGAACGGTCCCAGCTCTTCGCGGGTGAAAGGCGCGCCCTCCATGACGGCACCGATGAGCAGCATCATCGTCGCCATCGGGCGGATCCTGGACCAGCCTCCTCGTGCGGCCCGGCGCAGATGCTCCCCGCGCATCTCGTCGTCCGACCAGTCCATCAGCGAGGCCGTCTCGGCCATGGCTCCCCCAAGATCGTTGGTATGCCGTTTGACCGTAGGCTACGCCGCTGTTGGTGCAGTCCTGGTATCGCGACCGCCCAGGCGCGGGACGTCAGGGCCCCGTGACACCCGGGGCAACAACGGGTTCGTCCGGGCCGAGGTCGGTTGGCTCCACGCGCAGCACGATCGGGGTGCTGCCTCCCTGAATGGTCAGGGTCTTCCCGATGGGCGTGCCGTCGGCCCGGAAGGTGGTGCGGACCGTCTGGGTGACGATGACGTCCCCGGTGTAGCCCAGAGCCTCCAGCTCTGCCTGGGTGGCAAGACGGGAGGTGACCTCCGTCTCCTCCCGGACGGCCTCCCCGTGTTGAGGCTGCTGGTGGTGTGGGCGAACGGTCTCCATGCCCGGATCCTACGGCGTGGTCACACAGCAGCGCCGAAGGTCGCCGAAAGCAGATCCGGTGCAGGGCCGTCCCAGGCCTCCGGCCCGATCACGTCGCACGAACGGCGCGGGTGGCTTCAGCTGGTGGCCGTGTTCTTGCGAGCGATGCGCTCGGAGTGCGGGCCCCCGTTCAGGGTGGCGCACGCTTCGCCGGGGGGACGGCCGCAGATCGGACAGGTTCCCTGTCGTTCGCGGGCCTTTCGTTCGTCGAGGATCGGCTGGAGCCGTTCGTCGTGGGGCCGCAGGTAGCGCTGGCCCGGGCCGCGTGGATGGTCCCTCCGGCAGTCCTGGCCGGATTGCGCGCCACAGCGAGAGCATGGGCGCGCGATCCACAAGCGGCGGGAGACCTTCTCCTTCGCGGTCCACGCCCCGTTCACGAGGCGGTACTGGGTTTCCCGTGCGGCAGCCTGGTTGTTACTGGCTTCGGCACGGGAGACCCAGCGTTGAATGAGCGCCTGGTGCCCGGGGCTGAGCGCGTCGCCTGCCGTGGCCGCCTCCCGGACGAGCCTGTCCACCAGCCCGCACATCTCGGCCGTCATCATGGTGCGCCGGCCCTCCAGGTTGGCGAGGAGCTTTTCCACCCGCTGCCGGGCAAATACGACCTCACCCGGCAGCGCCGGCCGGGGAACCGCCCGGGCGCGCGCGGCGACGGCGGCCAGGTGCTCCGCCGCGGCCGCCGCGGTCGTTTCCTCAGAAGCGGTGCGCTCATGGGAGGCCCTGGCGTTGGCGAGGAGCAGCAGCTGGTGCACTCGGTCGCTGTCCTGTTCCCGGACAGCGTGGTCGAGACGGGCGAACAGGTCCCGGCGGGCCTGTGCCTGGGTGGCGAACCACTGATCGATGTCCTGGAGGGCTTGGTCGACCTGGGCGCGGGTCAGCGGGTCGAGCGGGCCGAGGGAACGGATCTCCTCGACGACGCCGGTGACGATGACCACCGACTCGAGTTTCCGGCCATCGGCAAGGCGGCGCAGCAGTGCCTTGGCGCGAGGCGCCGGGTTGGGTGTCTCCACGGCCGGCCGGGATCCGGTGCGGCCTGATCGGGGAGCGCGGCGGGCGGCGGTGATCTGCTCGACTGCGGGAGTGCTCAGGCCCCGCTCGGTGATGCTGCACTCCTGGAGGGTGAACCACTGGGTCGGGCGGGCGAATGCCTCGGTTCCGATCCGCACGTCGCGGGCGGTCCCCCGGCTTTCGAGCCGGATGCGGTGGACGTACCAGCGACGCACCAGCGTCTCGTCGTCGACCGGCACCGACACGCCCAGGACCGGCTCCACCACGTCGTCGTCCCACACCGGTGCCACCGCGTCGTCCAGGTGCAGGCGCAGCCCGCGGGCCTGGTGCTCGAAGGTGATGTCGACGACGGAGCCGAGCGGTTCCCGCAGGTAGACCGTGCCTGGGTGGCCCTGGTCGCGGAGCCAGGCCGTGGCGGCGGACTTCGCGTAGAGGTGGTCGGCGCTGGACACGTCCCTCGCCCGGCGCTCGCACACGTGCAGGCCGGTCGGGTCGGGCAGGTGCGAGAAGTGGCAGACCCGGTCGGTGTACAGCTTGGTGGTGAGCCGTTCGCCGCAGCCGCCGAGTAGCAGCCCGCACCAGAAGGTGTCCTCGGCGTGCCGCCGGCGGAAGGCGTCCAGCTCGATCGCTTCCAGGGGCAGGAGCAGCGGATCGTCGGACTCCGCGCTGCCGAGCACCGCCGTCTGGATACGCCGCTTGTCACCTGGCAACGACAACCCCCCTACAGGCGCCTGACCATGGACTTCTCATCGTGCCACCGAGCCTGGCTCTCGGGCGGGGCAATGCACAGATCGGCCCCCGCCGGATCGGCGGGGGCCAGACCGTCTCGGTGCCGTGCGGGACTACCGGCGCAGCCTGGCCGGGTCGAGGTCGAGGGGGAACGGGTGGGCGAGCTGGGTGGTCTCGCCGACCTGGACGAGGCGGTCGACGTAGGTGCCGCGCTCGAGGTGGCCGAGGTAGAGGCGTGGGGCGGGGTCGAGTTCGAGGCGCCAGTAGTGCTCGATGCCGGCCGCGGCGTACAGGGACGGCTTCATCTTCTTGTCGGTGACCCGGGTGGAGGGCGAGGCGATCTCGATGGCCACGACGATGTCGTCGGCGCTGAGGGTGGTGCCGGCCTCGGCGGCCGCAGCGGCGTCGGCGATCACCAGGTCGGGGATCAGGAGGCCGTCGGGCACGATGACGTTGACGGCCTCCAGCGCCTCGAACGGGGCTTCGGCGTTGTCGATGGCCAGGCTCAGGAGCATGGCCAGGCGGAGGCTGGCGCGCTGGTGCGGCACGCCGGGGTTCGGGCTCATCAGCAGCGCTCCCCCGACGAGCTCGATCCGGTGGTGGGTGTCTTCGGGCAGGGCCAGGACGTCTTCGACCGTCCATGGCCCGCTGTGCTCGGCGACTGCAACGCTCACGTCGTCCTTCCTTTCACCCGGCACCTGTCCTCATTGTCCCCGGCGGGGACCTCGGGCGGTACCGGCTCACGGATTCGTACGGCGGACCGGCCCTGGCAGGCCGGTCACGGTCGGGGGATCACGCAGCGCCGCGGGCGGGGGCCGACTGCGGCTGGCGGGTCGTGCGCAGCGGGATGGCGTGGCCGCGGGCGACGGCGAGGGCGGCGCGGTGGCTCTCTCGGAGCTGGCGGGCGCGGACGGCGTCGGCCAGGGCTTGCTCGACCTCGACCGGCGGGCGGTGCGCGTACTCGGGTTCGCGCAGCTTGTTGTAGTGGCGGCGCAGGATCTCCTCGCGGGCGGCGGTGGCTTCGTCGGCGGCGGCCTGGCGGGCGGCGGCGTTCTCGCGCATCTGCTGGCGGAGCTGCTGGTAGGCCTCGCTGTCGGCGAGCGGCGGAGCGGCCGGTGCGTCGGCCTGGTCGTTGTGCCGGGGGGCCGGGACGGTCGGTTCGGTGTCGGGTACCGGGGCGCTGATGGCCGGTCCGACGCGGATCTCCAGGGCTCGGACGGTGTCCGGGCGGGCCTGGTTGAGGCGGTCGAGGATCTGGCGCTGTTCCAGGCGGAGCTTGGTGGCCCAGGCCGGGGAGTCAACGGTGACGCGCAGGGTGCGGGTGTCGGCGGTGAACCCGGCCGGGAACCAGTGCAGGGCGGCCTCGGTGCCGACGAGCTGGGCCCAGTTGTCGCGCATGGTGCCCTGGGCGGTGCCGAGCGCCCAGCCGTGGGCGGAGGCCATCGCGGGGACGACGGCCGCCAGGGCGGAGGGCTCGCGGGCGTCCCGGCCGGCGCGGGCGATCTGCTGGCGGGTGGGGCCGGTCTTCTTCGCCGGGGCGTTCCCGCCGAGCCGGGCGGTGCGGCGGGCGGCGCGCAGGGCGGTACGGGCGAGGTCGGCGCCGCCGGGCGCCGGGTCGGTGGTGCTGGTCATGCGGGGGACCTCCATTCGGAACGACGTGGTGGGGTGCTCAGCGGGTGACGCCGAGCTGGACGTGCGGGCTGGCGGCCAGCGCGGTGTAGCGGGCGACCATGTCGGCGCCGAACAGGTCGAAGGCCAGGTCACCGGCGGCTTCCATCCGGGCGGCGGCCGCGGCGGGCAGGTAGTAGGCCTCCTGCCGGTCCTGCTCGGTCACCGGGGTGGCGGCCTGGGCCGCGGCGTCGCCGAACAGGCCGGCCATGAACTCCAGCTCGCCGGTGCGCTCGCGCACGGCGACGACGTCGGTGTCGTCGACCCGGGCGGCGGCGTCGGCCTGGACCTGCTGGTCGTGCCGGTCCTGCTCGACGTCCTGGCGCAGGGCGTGCGCGATCAGCGCGTGAGGCCGCTCGGGGCGCCACAGCAACCCGGCACCCGCGTACTGACCTGCGACGTCGCCCAGCCAGGCCACCGTGCGCTGCTCGTCCCAGCCCCGGGCGGCGGCGTCGTTGAGGACCCACCGCAGCTGGTCGTGCGAGGCCTGCCGCACCCACGGCACCCGCCGGTACGCGACCTTGGCGAGCCGGTCACCGGCCGCCATCATCGCGGCCGTGACGACCTGCCCGAGCACCGTCCGACGCCGCTCCCCGGCCGGCTTGGCCGCCCGCTTCCTGGTGATCGACTTCGTGTCACGGGCCGCGCCCGTAGCTTTTGAATCACCCACAGAGGAGAAGCTCAGGCAGTCAGTGGTACCACCCTCCATTGGGGTGCAACGCGAGGTGCCCGAGGACTGCTGAGCACTGGTGTGACGGGCCGTACGGCGAGCACGGCGGAGCTTCTTCGCGGCCTTCTTCCCAAGCTCCGCGATGACCGACCGGCCCTCCTCGGAGATCCCGGTCATCCTCCGCTCCAGGCCCTCGCCCGCGGTACGGATCCCGAGCGCCTGGTCGTAGCTGACCGGGATCAGCCGCTCGTACTCCGACGCCAGGCTCTCCACCCGGGTCTGGCCCTCCGTCATCGGCAGCCGGGTGCCGATCGAGCGCCACGCCAGCAGGCCGGTGCTGCGCAGGATCTCCAGGTGGTACTGCACGGTCCGCTTGCTGCACTTCAGCTTCCGCATCAGGTAGCCGATGGTCGGCCGGCACGGCGTCAGCTCCGACAGCACCTCCACCAGGCGCAGCGTCGTCTCGCCGAACCGCGGGCCGTGCGTCGGCACGTAGAAGCCGGCACCGTGCACCCAGTGCGCGGCCTGCCTCCAGCTGTAGCCGTCCAGCGCAACCCGCCCGGCCGTCCCGGACAGCATCTGCTGCTCCTGCGGCACCCACGCCACCCGGGCCGGGACCACTACGGCAGCGTCCGGCGCCCCCTGCCGCTGGCCGGGAACCAGCGGACCGACCGGAATGACATGGTTCGGGCCCGATCGTGTGACACCGAGATCATCACCCGAAGGTGTGATGTCCGTCACAGGCGCGGGTCGGGCTGCGGCGGCTCCGACAACCGGTCCGCTAACCGGTCCGCCGACAGAACCCAAGGCAGACAGGGGGGAGGAGAGTTCTCCCCCCTCCTCCGGGACACCGAACGAGCCGAAACCCCTGGTGACGGCCTCGCCGACAAGGACACGGCGGGACTGGAACAGGGTCATGGCCTCCTGCAAAATGACAGGGCCTCCTTCTGTGCGCACAAAACGGCAAGGAACCGGCCCGCAACTGCGGGACGGGTGGCCCCTCGGGGCCGGGCAAGAAGCCCCCGCGAGGGGGCGAAAACCGATCGGCGACCTCCAGTTCTCTTTGGACCGGCGTGTTGACGGTGGGTGCAGCCGAGGCCCCGGCAAGGGCCCCGACTGCGGGTACTGCGACCGGTTGGAAGACCGGTGGTGGTGCTCGGTTCGCTCAGAACCAGGTAGTGCCGCTGGGAATCGGTGGGAGCCGATCTCCAGCAAGCCCCGCTCGACGGTTGGGAAGCCCGAGAGCGAGGTGGAGCAGGACGGCCGCGTCGATCCGGGTGGATAGCCCGGGGAGCGGCCAGCGGAGTCAGACCCCGGGAAGGGTCAGGCCCCGCAGACGAGGGCTAGGTCACGGAACACCCCCAGCCAGGGGGGCCGCCGTGGCCGGCCACACATACGAGACGGCACCCCGCCGGAGCGAGACCCGGGAACTCCCGGTCGACTCCACGGCGGGGTGCCGCGTTCATGGGGGCCCCGACACGGGTACCCTTCATCACGTCACCACCCCTTGCGTGGTCGACCGGGACGGGCCCCCGGCCAGGGGCGCCGATCCACTTGAACGCCGTCCGGACCCTCGGGTCCGGGCGGCGAAGTGCATTCTGGATCACTGTCGGGGCCAGACTACCCCTGTGGACAACGCGTGGAGTAGGCGCAAGATCCCCGTGTCGATCTGACGTACCGACAAGCTGAATGGCCAACAAGTTCGTCGCTCCTACTCGACTGCCTGGTCGTCGAGACCGTGCTCCGCCGGGGCGGCGGGGCGCTGAGCTACCCAGCCCGACCCTCCGACCTCGGGGTCGTGAACCGTGCGTACGTGCTGGAAGCCCCGCTCCGTGTAGTACTGCTGGAGCCGGATGTTGCTGGTCCAGGCGTCCAACCGCAGCCACTGCGCTCCGTGGCGCGCTGCTCGATCACCAGCCCAGTCCAGGAGTCGATTCCCGAGGTCCAGGCCGGCGAACTTCCTGTCGACCGTGAGTTTGTGGACGTACAGCGCTTTGTCCTGGCGCTCCTGAGGCGTCCAGAGGAGGGGGTCGGCCGCGCCGTCGAGCGTGATGGTCGCCGCGATGTCATCGGCATCTGCCGACTCCCGCACGACGAAGACCTCGCCGGACAGGATGCTCTGCGCTATGTGCTCGCTCGGAAAGGGCGTCGACCACTGGTCGCTGCCGAGCGCGGCCAGCCACTCCGCAGCGTCGATGCGGAACTGCGTCAGTCGGGCCAGGTCCCTGATCTCGGCGTGCGTGATGATCACTCTGCGGCCTCCGAGTCTTCCTCGGTGCGCCTGTGCCGCTCGTAGACAACCACGTGGCGGTCCCCAGGCAGCAGACAGATCGTCACCTGGATGGGCTTTCCTTCGCGGTCGTGCCCGGTGCTGATCAGCTCGGCCATGGGGGTGCCGGGCGGGAGGGCAAGCCGTTCAAGCTCGGCGGGCCGAGGCATCCGCGGGTAGATCTCGTCGAGGGCTTCGACCAGTTCATGGCCGAGCTCGGCCAGAACCTGGTTGGTGCCGCGATCGACGCTGCCTGGCGTCATCCACTCCGAGCCCTCAACGATCCGATGGGGAACGTAGGAGTCGTCGGTGGCGAAGGGCATGTCGTCGACGAGGCTCGTCCGCCGGCGGAACGCGACGGGCTCGCCCGGCGCGAGCTGCAGTCGCTGCCGTACGGCCTCGTCCGGTAGCTCGACGCCTACTTCGATGGTCTGCGTGCCGTCCCGTCCCTCGGTCTGGAGCAGGTTCGTAAAGATGTCGACGGCTGGCGGCTTGCGCCGGAATTCGCTCTGCGGTCGGTAGACCAGCGGCCGCCACTCGCGGACGTACACGCCAGAGCCTTGAACGGACCTGACCAGGCCAGCGGCCTTGAGCTTGATGATTGCCTGCCGCACCGTTTCGCCTGTGACGCCGTACTGCTTCGTCAGCTCCCGCGTGAGCGGGAGGCGGTCGCCGGGCCCCAGTTCGCCGGAGTCGATCTTCTCGCGCAGGTCTTGCGCGATGTCGGCTGCGCCTGGGCGCCGATGATCACGAGCAGCAGTCATGCGAGGAGAGTACCCGATTTCACTAGCGAAGTCTGCGGGGAGGGGGCCTGATGTTCCCGAGAGCCAGCTTGGTGCCGACATCGCCTGGACTTCCAGGTGGCTCTGTGGAACTCGGTGTGGAACTCGCATCAGGCCCACCCCGGCTACGCCGTGGCCCGCACCGCAGTCGAGTAGTAGCAGCTCAGAACGGCTTGAGCGCCCGAACCCTGGGCGGTGACGATTCGTTGGAACCGGGCCGACCGCAGGTCACCGGCCGTCGTGATGAACGGCCCCTGTGACTCGGACGGGCAGTAGCCGTCCTCGCCTGCAGTCAGGCCGGGGAGTGCGGCGGGCCGGTTGCCGATGTTCGTCAGCAGCGTGTCGCAGGCGTAGGCAGTGGCCGAGCCGTCCACGCCTTCGACCTCGACGATGTAGCCGCCGCCGGGAGCAGGGGTGAGCGCGGCGTGGCGAGCGCGGCGCAGCTGGACGCGGGAGTCCTGCTGCACTTCAGCGACCTTGTAGTCGTCGGTGGCGGGATGGACGACCAAGAGCTGGCGCTGGACGTCCGGATGGGCGCGCAGCCAGGTGCCCAACGGCCGGTCACCGCCGAGGACACACGTGCGGCCTTTCAGGTCGGCGGGCCGGGCTCGCCACAGCGGCGCCGGGTCCAGGCCGGCTGGCGCGGAGATCCAGCCGGCCTCTGCCGGAGCGATGGACGCGACGCCCGTAGCGGCGATCACTGCGTTCCCTGTGACCGCAGAACCGTCGGCCAGAGTGACGCTGGCCGACTGGCTGTCGGCGGATACCGCGACCGCGCGGCCCGTGATGACTGTGCAGTGCCCTGATCCCTGGATCCGCTGTATATCCCGGGCAAGCGCCTTGGCGAGCGACGGCCCATCGGTCCAGTCACCGGGCACGTTCGAGAGCGCCCCGATGACGTGCAGCCGGCCGCCGATGTCGTTGCTCTCGATTAGCACCGAGCGTAGGCCCAGGCTGGCCGCCATCAGCGCCGCTGCGCACCCAGCCGGCCCGCCGCCGACGATGACAAGATCAGGGTCGCCGAACGCAGTGCTCACGAGTAGGCCCTTTCGGTGCTGGTCAGACGCGCGATGGCATCGTGACTTGTGATGAGCTGAGCGCTGCCGATGTTGCGGCGGGCCAGCAACAACGCCGCCGAGTGGTACTCCTCGCCACCGCTTGATGCGCAGGCGTCGACGGCGATCCACGGGCGGAAGCCGGAGTGATAGGCGTCGATGGCGCTGTCGTAGACGCACGAGTCCGTGTCGATGCCCACGAAGACCAGGTCGGTCCAGCCGGCCTCCGCCAGGGCAAGTCCCGCGCCGTTGGCGAAGACGGAGGAAGTCCCCTTGTCGATCACTGCGGCTGCGTCCCCGAGATGCGGCTGGAGTTCCGCCACGATTGCCTGCTCTTCCGGCGTCCGCAGCCGCGTCCACCCGCTGATCTTCTCGTAGGGAGAGTTCGGCAGGTTCTGGAAGCGGGCGTACACGACGGGGGCCCCCGCCGACTTCCACGCTTCGACCATGTGGACGATCACCGGGACCGCTCCAGCGCTGTGCGCGTTGATGAAGCCTTGCTGTACGTCGATGACGATCAATGCCGTGGTTCGAGGGTCCATCTCTGCCTCTCTCGCCTGCTCACACACGACTGTCTCGGAGGGCCTCCTGGGCGTCGCGGAGGCGGTCGGGCAGATCGCTCGTGCTCAAGACCGCCTCTCGCATGGCCCGGTGTTGTGCGGTTTCGGCCGGGCGGGACGCTCGAAGCCGAGAGTACGCGCCCCTTAGGTAGCGCCAGCCGTACTCCTCTGGCATGACCGGATCCTCTCCGTCCTCGATGGAGTCGAGGACCCGAGAGGAGAGCGCCCACAGGCCCTGGACGTCAACCTCCAGCGCGACGATCTCGCGCACCGTCAGGGCGCGTTCGTCAGGCTGAGGGTGGTAGGTGACGCCGGACCAGCCGGCGAGGCCTGGCGATGAGCCGCCATGGAAGGCAACGACATCGGGGTGGGTCCAGGCCGAGGTGAACTTCTTCGTCTCCACGTGGGGGCCGATGGGCTCGACGGCTTCAGGGTTCTGCCGATTGACCAGTACAGAAGGAGTCGTGAGGAGGTGCAGTGCCGTCGGAAGCGTTGACGGCGGCCAGCTGTGTTCGCGGAGCTCGTAGACCGACAGGACGTACTGCGGATCCTCGATCTTGGGCTGGCCGGGGACCGCGGCTTCCAGGAGAGCGTTAAGGCCGGCGCCAGCCCATGCTCGATCCGTCGGATAGGTGCGGTACCGCCAGAGAGCGAGCTGGGTGATGCTCTCGAGCATCAGCTCCTCCGCCAGGTGAACCACGGCCACGCCGCACGCCAGCAGGTGCGCGGTCGCGGAACCCCCTACCGGGTGTTCCAGCGGCAGGACTCGCTGCTCCAAGCCACCAGGCCCTTCCGGGTGGGGCAACGCCTTCTCGAACACGGCCTGGAGCTGTGATCCCACATAGACCGGGATGAACTTGTGCGACACCACCACGAACGGTCCGGCGTGCTGCTCAGCCTCCGCGGCAGTGCCGACTGGCTGGCTGGCCAGCCTGGTGTAGAAGGTCTCGCGCTGCTCCTCGGACGCCAGTTCCAGAGCCCGGCTCAACACCTCTTGCATCTCATCGTTGCAGGTGAGGCTATCCCCATGCTTCCGCCACTTGGTGACGGTGCGGGGGTCCACTCCCAGCTTCCTCGCGAACTCGCGGATCGAAAGCCCGAGCGTCTCCTGGAGAAGCCGTGCCCTCTGGCCGGTCCACCGGATCGCCGTGTCCACGGCCACCTCCCCGTCTCTTCCCACTGGTGTGGGCCTTGCTCGGTTCCACAGCAGTGCCACACGGGAGGCTCGCGCCCACCCAGGGCTCTGTGGATCCTGATTGACGAACAGTCATGGGTGAAGCACCCAAGGCCGCCGCTGAAGCAATTTCACTAGCGAAGCCCTTGACGGTCAAGCCCCGAACCTGTTCACTAGTGAAATCAGGAGGCCGCCTAGCGGCTCTCCAAGGCCCCCGAATGACTCCCGTACAGGGCTTATTCGGCATGCCATCGCTCCATCGCAGCCAGGTGATAGCTCCACCAAATCCCTCGGCTCGCACCACGCAGCGCTGATGCGTTGTCCGCTCACCAGGGCGCCGGGTCTTCCGTGCGGCCTGGCGAGCGGAGAGAGCACCGCGACGCGGCCCCCATCTCAACTCCGCACCCGAGGAGCCCTTGATGACCACCTCGATTCAGGCCCCCGTCGCCCAGCAGCGTCGGCGCCGGACCCGCACCACGACCGTCTCCTCCAGGCCGGCGCTCGCCGTCTCGACCCTGCTGCCCAACGACATCGACCTGCTGCCCGGCACCGAGCACCTGCGGTGCCCGGACTGCACCACCTGGTGCCCCATCACCGGCGCCAAGGGCAGCACTCCGAAGTTGGTCCCTCACCACACCGAGCGCGCCGGCACCCCCGGCGCCCGCCGCTGCTCCGGCAGCAACCGACGGGTCCTCCTGGACCTGACGATCGCCGAATGGCAGGACCGCTGGGCCGACGCAGCCAAGGAGACCACCTCCCGCCGGCCGACCACCGTGCTGAAAAAGGTAAAGGCCCCGCAGCCGGTCGCGCTTCACCAGCTCAACCCCGCGCCGCCCACCGCAAACTCGGCCCGTGCGAAGTACGAGACGCACCGGTCCCGCTGCGCCGGCTGCACCGGCCGCGAATACTGCACCGACGGCGGGCGCCTGTTCGCCACCTACCTGCAGCTGCTGGGCCAGGAGCCCGAGCGGCGCGCGGCCCAGGCGCACACCGAGCAGGAGCAGCGACTCGCCGAGCGCCAGCAGGCCAAGCAGCAGCTGCAGCGCCGCAAGAAGCAGTGGGGCGAGCGTGTCCCGGCGGCCCACTTCAACGACATGGTGCGTCGAGTCGAGGTTGCCGCTGGACATGCTGACACCCGCCGCCGGGTGTACGGCCCCGACCTTCCGAGCGAGGAACGCAACACGCGGGAGGAGTCCCGGGCGCTCGCGCAGACCCGCACCGCGAAGGCGATCCGCGAGGCGAGCCCGCTGAGGCGCAGCGCGGCCTGACCAGCACCACCCCGGGCCCGGCCCGGTCCCAGAACTGAACAGCACTCACCAGCCCGCGGCGGCCCGGAACTCCGGGCCGCCGCTTCGCATCTCTGGAGGTTCCCAGTGCGCTACGCCACCATCTCCCGCGAGCTGCTCCCGCTGCTCATCCGGGCGCTCACCACACCGGAGCCCCGCCCGGCCGGCACCGCCACCGTCGACCAGCGGCGTACCCCGACCGAGGACAGGCTGGTCGCCGCCGCGAGCCCGCTGCGCTCCGGCCCCCGCTACCGGCCCCGCCAGCCGGCCGTCCTCGTCGCTGCCTGACCGCACCGCTTCTGCGAGCTTGCCCGTCGCCTCCGCCCTCGACCTGGGTGCGGAGACGGCGGGGGGACGGCAGGAGCCGCCCACCACATGCCGACGGCCCCGGGAGGGCAATCCCGGGGCCGTCATCGTCGCGCCTATGTAGGAGGCAACGACCTTGCTGAACAACATCATTGCACGACCCGCCCGCGCCGACGGCGACAGCGACCCGAACATGGACGAGGCCCTGCGCCGCGCCCGCCAGGGCGGAGGCAAGAGGTGAAGGCCACCGACCGCGCGGTCTGCCGCAGCTACATCGGCGGGGGAACGCCCGTCCCGCCCGCGCCCACCAAGCCGAAGGGCGGCAAGTGATGACCACGACCACCTTCGGCACCGGCACCGCGCCCGGCCTCACCGGCCAGGAGCCGATGCTCCCCGCACCGCGCCCCGGCCTGTACCTGGCCAACCGGCTCGGCGGGATCACCGCCCACCTGACGGCCGACCGCGACACCGTGCAGACCGTCCGCGCCCTGGCCCTCACCGTCCTTCTCGCCCACGGCGTCGACCTGGAGACCGCCGAGTCCGCGCAGCTGGTCCTCTCCGAGCTGATCGGCAACGCGGTCCGGGCCTGCGGCCCGCACGCCCCGCTGGTCGTGGAGGTCCACCGCGCCGAGACGGACGCGGTCGTCACCGTCCACGACCCGCTGACCGGCACCGGCCCCCGCCGCGCGGAGACCGACCCGGACAGCGCCGAGGCGGAGTCCGGCCGCGGCCTGGTCCTCCTCGACGTCCTCGCCCCCGGCTGGACCGTCCAGCCCTCCGCGATCGGCAAGCGCATCCGCTGCCGCATCCCGGCAGCCGGCTGACCAACCCCCACCCACGCCCGCTGCGCCCCGGACCTTGGCCCGGGGCGCAGCGGGCGCCCCTCGACGCTCCCGGCCGGAGGCCACCTGATGAAGCACCGCGCCCGCAACTCCTCCCCCGCCCGCCGCGCCTACTACGACGCCGCCAGCTACCGCCGGTGGGTCGCCCGCCAGATCGGCCCGCGCGCCGTCGGCGGGTTCTACCGCAGCGCCTACTCCGACGTCGTCTACGAGGTCCTGGCCATCGAGTCCGGCCCCCGCCCGCAGTGGCCGACGTGGAAGATCACCGTTCGCACGCTCGGCGAGAGCACCTCCCGCTGGCACTGCACCGCCTGGGACGAGCGCGACCAGATCGTCGCCGAGCCCGGCGAGCAGGCCCTCAAGTTCTGGGCCGAGCACACCCTGGCCCGCCCGGCCGAGGGCGGCGCGCTCCTCGAGCAGCGCCACGTCCTGGACGAGGCCGCCCACCCCGCCACCGTCGCCGCGCTCCACCAGCTCGCCCTCACCGCCCGGCTCCCCCAGAACGCCTGAGCACACCGACCGCACAGAGAAGAAGGAGAACGACGTCATGGACTACAGCCGCGCGGTGTGCCGCGACGAGGACCCCGAGCTGTTCTTCCCGATCGGCAACACCGGCCCCGCCCTGCTCCAGATCGAGGAGGCCAAGGCGGTCTGCCGCCGCTGCCCCCTGCTGACCGAATGCCGCGAGCGGGCGCTGGCCACCGGCGAGGACCACGGCGTCTGGGGCGGGCTCAGCGAGGACGAGAGGCGCTCGATCAAGCGCCGCAACGCCCGCACCCGCGCCCGCACGGCCTGACCCGCCACCGCACCGGACCGGAAGGAACAACCCGATGCTGACCATCACCACCACCACGAAGAAGAAGGAAGGGGCGCTCCGGTGAGCGACAGCGTGTACGTGAAGGACGACCAGGCGCCGGTGGCGCAGCGGATCGTGCTGGCGACGTGGGAGAAGTGGCTCGCGGGCGCCGGCGCGGCGCTGGCGGTCGGCGTCTCCACCATCGGCCTGGTCGCCTCCTACAAGGCGGTCGAGGCCAAGGCCGCGCTGCCGGTCGCCGAGGGCGGCTGGGGCTGGGAAGAGCCGTGGATGCTCCCGGTCGCGGTTGACCTGGCGATCCTGGCGTTCAGCATCGTCAACCTGCTGCTGATCCGCTGGGAGCGGGAGGCGGCCTGGGTGAAGTGGGTGCCGCGCGCGCTCACCGGGCTGACGATCTGGCTGAACTGGCAGGCCGGCGCCTCCGGGACCGCCGCCGCAGGGCACGCCGGCCTCGCGGCCCTGTGGGTGGTGTTCTCGGAGATCGCCGCTCACCTGTACGCCGGTCACATCGGCCGCCTGCGCGGCCGGGTGCGGATGGACGGCATCCGCCCGTCGCGCTGGCTGCTCTCCCCGATCGCCACCGCGCAGATCGCCCGGCAGATGAAGTTGTGGGAGATCACCTCCTACACCCAGGCGCTGGAGCTGGAGAAGAGCCGTCAGGTGTACGCCGAGCTGCTCACCCAGCGTCACGGTAAGAAGTGGCGGAAGGCGGCCTCACGGCCGGAGCTGATGCCCATCACGCTCGCCAAGTACGGCGTCACGGTCGAGGACGCCCTCAGTGAGCCCGCCCGGCGCACCGAGAAGGACGCCGTACGGAAGCACGAGGCCGAGGTACGGACGCGGGCGCTGGCCCTACGGATGGCCGAGGAGGAGGCTACGGAAGCCCTCGCCGCGGTCGAACGCCAGGCCGCCATCGACTCCGCCAAAGCCCGCGCCGAAGCGGAGCGGCTGCTCGCCGAGGCCGAGCGGATCAGGGCCGAGCAGGAAGCCCGTACGGCCGCCGACGCGGTGGTACGGAACCACGAACTGGCCCTCCAGCTCCAGCAGGCGAAGGCCGATGCGGAGGCCGACCGGCTGCGCGCCGAGGCCGCAGCCGAGGCCGCGAAGGCCACCGCCCAGGCGGAGGCCGAGGCGGCCGAGATCCGCGCTCGTGCCGAAGAGGCGCAGCTCAAGGCGCAGATCGAGCGCGACAAGCTGGAGCGGCAGGCAGCCGAGGATGGCCGCCTGGCCGATCTGGAGACCAACCGTCGCAAGGCCGAGGCGGCGGCCGAGCAGGCCCGCCGGCAGGCCCTGGCCGACGCCGAGCAGGCCCGCCTCGCCAAGGCGAAGGCGGAGGCCGAGCAGGCCGCCGCCGAGGCCACCCGTAAGAAGGCGGAGGCGGAGCGGGAGGCGGCCGTAGCCCTGGAGGCCGCGTCCGTAACTCGGGCCAAGGCGGTCGTGACCGAGGCCGAGGCCGAGCGCCGCGCGGCCGAGGACAAGCGCCTCGCTGCGCTGGCCGAGGCCGAGGCCGCCGAGTTGGAGCGGGAGATGGCCGTAGCCCTGGAGGCGGCGGCCGTAGCCCACGAGTCCGCCACCCGTAGCCCGGCCGAGCGCCAGGCGCTGATCGTCGCCGACCTGATCGAGAGGTTCGGCGAGGAGAAGGTGACGCTCAGCTACATCGAGCGTGCGCTCGGCGTCACCGGCGGCACCCGCCAGGACCGCCGTGACCGCGCCCGTCAGATCCTCGCCGACCGCCGTAACGGGGCCGCCGGTGGTCGTGACGACATGCCGAACGCGGCGTGACCCACCCGCACAGAGCCGATCGGCGGCTCGCCTGCGCCCCAGCACGGCCCGCACTCCGGGCCGGACTGGGGCGCTCGGAAGGCGCCGACCCGACGCCCGCACCACCCCCGACCGACCCTTCCCCGCCCGCGAAACCGCAGATCAGAGGGACGCCATGGACATCAACAACCTCTTCACGGACGCTGGGATGCGCGCCTTCACGGACGCCCAGCGCGACCAGCACATGAGCGACGCCAGCCAGTACGGGCAGCTCGCCGACATCATCAGCCGCCGCCTGGAGCAGACCGAGATCGACGGAGACCGGGCCTTCTCGGCCCGGATCCGGGCCTGGAAGGTCGGCCGGAAGATCCGCTCGATGGAGAAGCACTCGCGCAAGGCCGCGGCCAGCGCCGAGGCCCTGTACGCCTCCTACGTCAACCAGGTCCTGGAGCTCCCGGCCCGCCGCGAGCTGGCGGAGGCCCGCAAGGCGGAGAAGAAGGCCGCCAAGCAGGGGCCGGCGGTGCTGGCCGCGAAGTCGCTGGACAAGACCATCTCGCACTTCGCGGGGAGCGTGGCCAACGGCATCGTCAACGGCACGCTGCCGGCCGGGCAGGGCGGGGAGTACCTGGACGCCCAGGTCCACCAGTTCCCGATGGCCGCCGGAGCCGAGCAGATGCGCGGCCCGCGCACGGTCAACGACTTCTTCCCGCGGCAGGAGGGCCGCCAGTGAGCATGGCCCGCCGGGCGAAGAACCGGGCCGAGCACTGGGCGCGCCGGCAGGCCGCCGCCACCACCAAGCAGGAGGAGGCGGCGGTCATGTACGACGCCTGCCGGATGGTCGCCTCCACCGCCGAAATGGCCGGCCGTCCCGAGGTCTGGGGCGAGCTCGCCAAGGTCTTGGCGAAGTTCTACGCCGACTACACGCGGTGAAGTTCATCTTCCTCATCATCACCGCCCAGCTAGCCCGATGAGGACCCCAAGGCGGGCGCAGGTGCGCGCACGTGCGCGCGCGAGGGTCCCGCATTCCTCACGCTCTGTCAACTTCAAGGAGGAGCCGTGGCCGACGACAACGTCCGCCTGTTCCCGGTGATGACCCCGGCCGGACCGCCGGCCGACCCGCCCGACAACCCCCCGGCCGACCCCCCGCCGGGCCCTGCGGCAGACCCGCCGCAGGGCCCTTCCGCTGCCCCCGCCGGGGGTGTGCTGGAGGCGCTGGCGCCCGTCCCGACACCCCGCCGGTCCCCGCTGGAGACGATCGCCGCACTGGAGAATCCGGCGCTCCCGGTGCCGATCCGGCCGCTGCCCGAACCTGGCGTCGTCCCCGACACGTTCCGCTCGGCGAGCCACCTCGCCGAGCACGCCCAGGCCCCGACGCCGGGGCTGGGCACCCTGTCCTTCGCCGCCGCCCTGGCCGTCGTCGTCGCCGCGATGCGCGGTGTCCACGGCGCCCTCACCGGACGGCGAACCGGCCCGGACCGGGCCGACGGTGAAGGGCAGGGGCGGCGGGGCGCGCTCCAGTCCGCGGGAGAGTGGGGCCGCCGGATGCTCGGCCGGGACCGGGCCCCCGGCGGCCCCGGCCCGCGCAGCGGCGGTGCAGGCGGTGGCCCCGGTCCCGGACCCCGCGGCGGCCGTGGCGGCGGCTGGAGCGGTGGCGGATCGCCGGGCGGTCCGGGCCCGCGCCGAGGCTCCAGCACGCTCGGAGCGGATGCGCCGCCCCGCCGCCGCAACAGCGAGACGCCCGGGCCGTCCGGGCGCGACCGGCGGGGTGGCACCGGCCCTGACGGCCCTTCGCCCCGCAGCAGGGATCGGGTGAAGGACCGCCTGGGTGCCGGCGGCGGCCGGGGCGGCGGCGGTGGAGGAGGCCGCTCGTCGGGGTCGACCGACAGCACCGGCGGGAGCCTGCTCCCGCGCCGGGGCCCGCACCGCACCTCACAGAGCGGCCCGGGCGCCAAGCACCGCAAGCACAAGGGCGCGCTGACCGGCGACAACTCCACCACCGCCGGAACCACCGGCAGTGGTGGCAGCACGGGCGGAGCCTCCGGTGGCGGCGGCAAGCGCCGGATGTCGCCGAAAGGCACGTCCGGACCGAAGGGCACGCTGCGCTCGAAGAAGGGCAAGGGCGGGCCGTCCGGTTCGGGCGGCACCGGCCCGGGCGCAGCGGGCGGCACCGCGCCGAAGGGCAAGGGCGGCGGGACCGTCCCGCCGACGGGCAAGAAGCGCGGCAAGGCCGGCGGCCCCACCGGACCGGGCGGGACGACGGCCCCCACGCTCAGCAAGCCGGGCCACAAGGAGAAGCTCGGGCCCGGGATGCGGCACGGCACGCTGGAGGCCTACCAGGACTGCGACTGCCGCTGCCGGCGCTGCATGAAGGCCTACCAGCGCTACCGCACCACCCCGCCCGGCGCCAACACGCTCAAGGGCGCGGTCCAGCAGGAGTTCGAGCGGCGCTGGGCCAAGCGGATGCGCAACCACCAGCCGGTGATCTCCAAGCTCTCCAAGAAGCAGCGCCGCAAGGCCAAGAAGAAGGGGAAGAAGACCGGCCCCGCCGGGACCGGCCCGGCCGCCTCCGCCACCACCGGGCGCGGCCGCGGCCCGGGCTCGGGCCCGGGCGGGCACAACGTCCGGGGCTGGCAGCGGGTCTACCGCCGAGCCCGCGCGAAGTTCCGCGCACGCCGCGCCGCCCACGCCGGACCGGGCGACCAGTTCTGGCAGACCTGGCGGCCCGCCGACAGCGGGCGCAGCACCCCGTGGGAGTCCGCGGGCATGGCGAGCGCGGGCGAGGAGGTCATCACCGTGGAGCGCGAGGACCGGCCCGGTGACGCGGCCCGCTCGCGCCGCGCCCCCGCCGGCCCGGCGGCGCCGGTCACCACCGGAGCCCGCGCGGTCGGCCCCGCCCCGACCCCGCACACCCAGCGGCCCGGCACCACCGCACCCGACAGGAAGGAACCCAGCAGCATGACGTCCTCCTCGCTGTCCGGCCGCAGCAGCGGCGCGGCAGTCGCGGGCATGTCCAGCGAGCACTCCACCGAGGTCACCCTCGACGACACCCTGGAGGTCCTGGAGCAGCTCACCGTCGAGAGCTTTGCCGCGCACGAGGTCTGCACCCGCCTCGCGGAGGACGCCCGGCGTATCCGCGCCGCCCTCGAGGAGTTGGCCGCCGACCTGCGCAGCCGGCACAACCTGATCGGCCGCGTCACCGCCGCCGCGATGGACCGCCTGGCGGAGGCGATGGAGCTGGTCGCCCGCAAGGCGGAGGAGATGAAGGTGACCTCCCTGAACGCCGCCGAGCTGAGCGAGGTCGCCGAGCAGGCGATGTTCGACGCCTACCGGCCCATCACCCAGGCGACCGCCGACGCCGGCCTGGCCGTGCCGTCCGCCCGCATCCACAACGAGGACTGAGGAAGGACCAGCCCATGACCGAGATCGTCCCCGCCGCCGACGGAGCACTCACCTCCCCCGGCGGCACCGGCAACAACGGGTTCCGGTCGCTGGCCGGGCGCGTCGCCGCCCTCGCCACCCAGGCGCTGCGCCTCAAGGAGGGAATGCGCCAGCTTCAGCAGCACATGAGCCGCAACGCCTCCAAGGCCTCGACTCTGTCGGAGATGTGCCACCAGGCCGAGGTCGACCAGGTGTTCGTCACCCAGATCGCCGGTGTCTCCGAGGCCCTGCACCGCGTCGCCAAGGCGTCCGGGGAGCTCGCCTCCAGCGCCGACGAGATGGAGATGGGCGCCCGCGGCTTCCGCGACGCCCACCAGCGCGAGTACGGCGGCATCTACGAGGCCGTCAACGCCTCGCCGTACCGGCAGCCGAAGCCCGGCTTCAACCGCGTCCGCTGACCCAACCCCGCACCACCCACCAGGGCCGCACCCCGAACCTCGGGGTGCGGCCCCTCGCACAGAAGGAGAGGGCCCGATGGCCACCACCACGCAGACCCCCGCCACCCCCCGGGTGGTCCCGGGCCACGAGATCCACCGCCAGGTCCGCCGCGAGCGCGGCTGGCACCTCGCCGCCGCCACCGCCGTCGCGGCCGGCCCCCAGCTCTACGACGGCCCGTTCGCGGTCCTCGGCGGAGTCGGCGCGCTGACCGCCACCGGCCTGTGGCTGTACTCCAAGTCCAAGCCCAAGGGCGAGGACGGCATGGACTACCTCGGCCTGCTGCGGTCCTCGCAGCGTGCCGCCCCGCTCCTGGGCTACAGCGGCGCCTACCTCGCCGACGTCGTCCAGCAACTGCACGGCGGCTTCGCCTGGTGGCAGATCGCCGTCCCGGCCGCCTGGGGCGCCCTGATGGCCTGGGCCGCGCCCCTCACCCGCAGCAAGGGCCTGGTCCCCGCCGCCCTGCCCACCCCGCCCGCCCCGGCCGGGCCCGACGGAACGCTCCCGCCGGCGCCGAGCGACTACCCGGGCTTCCTCGCCTGGCTCTGGGCCCGATCGGAGCGCACCACCGGCACCCGCCTGGTCGCCGTCGAGCAGTACCTGCCCGGCCGCCCCGACTTCGAGGCCGTCGTCGTCGCCCAGGCCGGCCGCGAGGTGCCCCGCCTCACCGACGAGCAGCTGGCGGCCGTGTTCGACATGCCGGTCGGCAGCATCCGGCTGCGCCCGGTGCCCGGCTCCGGGCCGGGCCGGATGCGGCTGACCGCCCGCCCCACCCTCACTGAGATGGCGGAGGCCGCGGACTTCCCCGCGTTCTGGGCGGAGCGGGTCTCCGGCGCGGGCGGGGCCGCGCCAGGCGTGACCCTGGCCCGCTGGCGTGCCGAGGAGGACCGGATCGTCGCCCAGGTCCAGGCCCCGGTGGGCAAGGAGATCTTCCTCCCGCACGGCAAGGTCTGCTCGGCACTGGGCATCGACGACGTCTCCCGGCTGGTGATCGAGACGGACGGGGTCCGCAACGGCCTGGTCTCCATCTACAAGCGCAACCCGCTGATGAAGGTGCGCTCGGCGACGGCCGAGGACCTGACGATGGACGGCAAGGGCCGCATCTCCATCGGGGTCCGGCACGACGGCAAGCCCTCCAAGGTGCGGCTGTGGGACCCGCAGCTCGGCGCGATCCGCGGCATCACCGCGGGCGCCACCGGCGCGGGCAAGAGCGTGCTGCAGCTGCTCCTGCTGGTCGGCGAGCGGCTGTCCGGGGTCATCTCCTGGGTCGGCGACCTCCAGGGCGGCAAGAGCCTCCCGGAGGCCGAGGGCCAGGTCGACTGGTTCGCCAAGGGCGAGTACGAGGTCCTCGGGATGCTGCTCGCCGCGCACGCGGTGATGAAGTACCGCGAGCGGGAGTCGAAGGAGCGCGGCGACTTCGCCCTGGGCAAGCCCTGGCGGCTGCTGTCCCTGACCCTGGACGAGATCAACCGGCTCCTGTCCCACCCGAACGAGGTCATCAAGGCGATCGCCGCCTACCTGATCGCCGACATCCAGAAGACCGGCCGCAAGGTCGGCGTCGGCGTCAGGTTGGCCGTTCAGTCCCTGCACCTCAAGGACTTGGGCGATGAGGAGGCGATCCGCCAGCAGGGCAAGTCCGGGATGGTCGTGCTGATGCGGACCCTGTCCTCCAGCACCCAGTCGATGGGCCTGGACGGCATCGCGCCGCTTGGCTTCCAGATGGAGAACATCCCCGCGCGGATCTACGAGACCGGCCAGATCGAGGCGCTGTTCGACGGCGAGGACGACGAGGACGGCGAGTCGACGGCCGGGATGGCGTACATCTTCACCGACGGCCGCGCGGAGTTCATGAGGACGTTCACCGCGCACAAGGTCGACGGCCTGTACGTCGACCTGATCGAGCTGTTCGGCGACGGCGAGGTGCCCACCCTCACCCCCGGCGAGGCCGCGGCCGCCAGCGAGGCCTACACCTGGCGCCACGACCACGAGCACCTGGCCGTCGTCCTCCAGGCGCTGCTCGCCGAACAGGGCATCAGCGCGGCGCCCGAGGAGGAGGCGATGTTCGCCGCCCTCGCCAAGGCGAAGAGCGGCGGAGGCAAAAAGAAGGCCGGCGGTGGGAGCCAGAAGAAGGCCCCCACCCTGCCGGACCGTGTCTACGAGCTGCTCGCCGACGGGCCGATGAGTCTCAAGGAGCTGCGCGACGCCCTGCCGGACGCCGAGTCCAACAGCGTCTCCAACGCCGCCACCGCCCTGCGCGACAAGGGCCTGGCCGAGCCGGTCAGCCGCGGCGTGTGGCGCCGCATCGAGCGCACCAACGAACACGACTACGACGACTACGACGGCTACGAGGACTGACCCCGCACCACTCGGCAGGCCGCCGCCGGACATCCCGGCGGCGGCCTGTGCCACACCCGCCGCACCCCAACCCCGAAGGAGCACATTCCCATGACGGTCTCCGCCGCCCTGGTCTTCCTGGTCTTCACCATCGTCCTGGTCCGCATGGGCCGCACCACCGTCGCCGCCGCCCTGGTCGCGTTCGTCGCCGGGTTCCTGATGGCCTCCAGCACCCTCGCGCCGACCATCTCCAACCTCATCACCAGCATCGGCACCGCGCTCGGCAACATCGTCTGACCGCCGCGACGCCTCCCCCGGTCCTCGCCCCCGCCCGCCGGTGCGAGGACCGGAGAAGACGCCGCAGCACCGCTTCCCCTCGCCCGCCCCACCGCAGCCACGGAGGCCGCCATGAACACCAACCCCGCCACCGCCGAGTCCGCCCTGATCCTGCCGCCCGGCTACATCACCGCCCTCGACCCGGCCACCGGCCAGCTCGTCGCGATCCGCACCCAGGAGCAGCCGCCGCTGACCGCGCCCGCGCAGCCGGGGCCCGAGCCGAGCCTGCTGGAGCGGGCGCAGCGGTACGCCGCCGAGCAGCCCGACCCGATCCCCGCCACCGCGCCCCCGGCCTGGCAGGGCGTCAGCCCCCTGGTCGGCCAGAGCGTGGTCCTGGGCGGCATCGCCTCGATGGGGATGCTGGCGGCGGGCGGCGCGCTCTACCTCGCCGGCGCGGGCCTGCAGCTGGCCGGGCCGTGGTTCCACGAAGGTGCCAAGTTCCTCGGGGCGGCGGCGCTGTTCCTCGCGGCCGCCGTCGGCGTGACCTTCGTGGCGGCCCGCACGCTCAAGTCGAAGATGACCACCGCGACCACCGGCGACGGCACCGTGATCAACGCGCTGTTCCACCGGCACACCGACGTCAACATCGGCAAGCAGTCCGCCGGGTGGAAGGGCAGCGTCACCAACAACGTCAAGTGACGGTGCGCGTGGTGCTCAGTCCTCGTCGTCCTCGTCGAGGTAGAGCCGGCCGTCGTCGCCCAGGTACGCCGGGTAGACGAAGTCCCCAATCACCACACCGTCCGGGACGATCACCAGGTCCGGGTCGTAGTCCTCGTCCAGGTGCACGACGCCGTCCTCGTCGGTCCACACGTCGTAGGCGATCCCGCCCGCCACCACGGCGTCGAACGTGAAGTCCGGCTCCCAACGCGGCGAAAGCCACCCCATGACACTCCCCTCTTCTCCCTGCGCGGGCACCAGCCTGACGCACCGCCAGGGGTCCGCACAGCCCATTCACCCCAAGGAGTTCCCCGTGAACCAGCCCCAGCACACCGTCCACACCGCGCCCGCCACCGACTCCGGCCGCCCCGACCTCCACGCCCTGGTCGCCGACTCCCGCACCGACGGCTCGAAGGTGTGGCTGGCCGACCCCGGCGAGCACCACCACGACCTGGCCGCCCACGTCGACCGGCACGCCCCCGGCGTGGACGCCACCCTCGCCATGCTGCAGGACGCCAACGACCTCATCCGTGAGCGCCAGGACGCCGCCTTCGCCGCCGGCCTGCACCAGGCCGAGCCCGCCGTGCGGGTCCTGCTCACCGACCTGCCCGCCGCGCTCCAGCAGCCCGAGACCGCCGAGCTGATCGAGCGGATCCTGCGCACCGGCCGCAAGGCCGGCGTCCTGGAGACCGCGATCGAGGAGGAGGGCACCAACGCCTTCCGCGGCCACCCGCACCTGCGGCCCTGGTTCACCGCCGCCCGGGCCGCCGGCTGCTGATCCGGCCGCTCCGCCTCGTCTCCACCGCGCCCGCCCCGCCGACCCGGCAGGGCGGGCGCCGTGGCGTCGGGACAGGCCGACCGGCCCGCACCGCACGCACCACCCTCCCGTTCCCGAACCCAGGAAGGCCCCGCCTTGGCGCTGTGGCGCAAGCCCGCTCCCCCGCCCGTCATCGGTGTCCTCACCGGCCCCCCGCCGCCGCCCACCTGGTGGCAGAGCAACCGGCACCTCGTCCTGCTCGCCATCGGCGTCATCGCCGGGTTCTGGCTCGCCGTGAAGTTCGGCGTCGCCGCCGACGCCACCCCGGCCTGCCCGCCCGGCCTCCGCCCCGCGCACACCGCCAGCCCCACGCCCGCGCCCACCGGCGCCCAGCACTGAGGAGCACACCAGCCATGACCACCGAGCACACCGACCGCACCCAGCAGCACCGCCAGCAGCAGTACGGCCAGCTGGTGAAGCTCACCCACGACCCGGCCGCCACCCCCGACGGCCGCCTGGAGCGCGTCCTGGACGCGCTCGCCGACTTCACCACCGAGTACGCGCTGCCCTGGCTGCGCCGCCGCGGCCGCGACATCGAGGCCGCCCTGCTCGGCGGCTGGGACGCCACCGCCGCCTGGCTGCGCGCCGCGGCCTACTTCACCGCCCTGGCGCTCGCGTTCGGCATGGTCGGCAGCCTGACCCCGCTGGCGGTCGGCTTCTGGCAGCACACCATGGTCGGCGAGCACCACCAGGGCGTCCTCGCCACCATCACCCGGCCCGTCCACGACTACCTCGCCGCCCACTCCGGCCTGCCCGCCGACACGGCCACCGTATGGGCGCTGTGGCAGATCGCCGGACCGGCGCTGCTCATCGGCGCCGCGATCGGCTTCACCAGCCTCCGCGTCCTGTGGGTCGGCTACGGCACGGCGACCACCGCGATGGTCTGGGCCGCCACCCCGGACACCGGACGGCCCGTCGCCACCGCCCTGGCCATCGCCTGCTGGCTGCTGCTCAGCACCCTCGCCCTCCACGGCCTGCGGCTGCGCCCGACGCTGATCGTCCCGGTCCGGGTCCGCGTGAAGCCGCAGATCACCGTCGAGACCCCGGCGGCCCGGCCGGAGCCGGCCGACGACGACCCGTACGGCGACGACGACCGCTGACCCGTCCCACCTCGGCCGGGACCGACCGCGCGGTCCCGGCCGACCCGTTCCCCCGGACCAGACCACCGAGAGGCAGCCATGCCCGACTTCGACGTCAAGGTCATCAACACCGACGACTACCCGCTGATCATCACCGTCGACAAGAACAGCGTCGCCGAGGTCCACGGCCGGGTCCCGGCCGCCACCGTGACCGACATCCTGCGCCACCTCGCCGACCACTTCGAGCAGCGGGCCGCCACCACCGTCTGACCCAGGAAGGAGACAGCGCAGTGCGCGCGATCGACCTCGACCCGACCGGCGAGAAGAACGGCGGGACCCCCACCTACCCGTGGAGATTCGGCCCGGAGAAGAGCCGGATGGCCACCCGCCGCCAGCTGCGCGAGATGGGACTGCGCCCTGGCGGCCAAGCCGTTGCCGCTCAGGTTGTGTGCCGGGGCGGCACCCGTGTCGGCCACCTCTTCTCCGTCGCGGGAGCCAAGCCGGTACGGCCGATGACCCCGGCCCGCGCCCGCGCCCTGGCCGCCGCGATGAGGGCCAGGTCGACCTGCCCGCTGTGCCAGGTCACCTACGACTACTGCCTCCCGCTGCGCACGCTCGGCTCTTGCCTGCCCTGCTCCGAGCTGACCGACGAGGAGCGCGAACAGCTCACCGCGCTTACCAGCGCCTGACCCGCCCGGGCCATCACGCTGCCCACCACCGCGCCCCGCCCGCCGGCCAGCCAGGCCGGAGCAGCGGGGCGCCGTGGTGCGCGGCGCGGCCGCCCGGCCGGAGCCCGATCCCGGAGGTACCCCGTGAACACTGCCCAGTCCACCCGCACCGCCCGCTTCGCCGCCGCCTACGCCCTGATGCGCGTCGGGGCGGATGTCGGTGATCACCTCGTGCAGTCCGATTTCTGTGCCCGGACCAAGGGCGCCACGGACGCGGCGCCGGTCACCGGCGACGACGGCACCGTCCACGGCACCGCCGCCGGTCGCCGTGCCTGTGCGGTCCACTGCCTGACCTACTCGGCGACCCAGGCCGCGGCCCTTCTCCTGGGCGCCCGCTCGCTGGGCCTGCAGCTGCGCCCGGGACAGGTTGCCGCCGCCCTCGCGATCAGCGGGCTGACGCACTACGCCATTGATCGAAGGGTGCCGGGCGGGCTGCTCCAGCGGTTCGCCGACGCCACCGGCAAGGGCAACTTCTTCCGCCTGGCCGACCACGGCATGAATGGCGCGTACTGCATGGACGGAGCTGTCCACCACGCCTTCGAGACCGTCTCCGCCGCCGTCCTCGCCCGCTGACAGCCCCGGCACCGGAAGGCCAGCCCATGAACCACACCACCACCGAAGCCCTGCTCGGCCCGGTTGAACCGGGCGCCCTGGTCGTGATGATCGGGGCCAGCGGGTCGGGCAAGTCGACCCTGTTGCGCTCCGTCCCTGTGCACCAGATCGTCAGTCTGGACCGGCTTCGCGCCGTGGCGTCCGAGCCGGGCGACCAGGACAGTACCGCCGACGCGGTCCTGCTCCAGCACCAGATCCTTGCGATGCGCCTGCGACGCGCCAAGACGGTGGTCGTGGACAACACGAGCGTCCAGCAGCTCCACCGGCTGCAGCTGGTGGAGCTGGCGCACCAGTACGGCCGCCGCGTGGTTGCGGCCTGGGTGGACGCCCCTCTGCCGACCTGTCTCGCTCGCAACGCCGCGCGCCCCGACCACGAGCGTGTCCCGGAGGACGTCGTGCGCTGGCAGCACGCGATGGCACGCTCCGCCCGCCAGAGCCTGCCCGGCGAGGGCTTCGACGAGATCCGCCACCACCGCACCGCCTGACCGGGCCATCACGCTGCCCACCACCGCGCCCGTCGTCCCGAGCCAGCCAGGCCGGGCGACGGGCGCAGTGGTGCGCGGCGCGGCCGCCCGGCCGGACCCCAACCCCGTTGATCGGAGAACCGTGGCACCCGAGACCACCACACCCGAGTCCTGCGACCGCTACGCCCGGCGCCTGGCGCAGATGGAGTCCCCGCTGATCACCCAGCTCGCCGCTGCCATCAGCCACCTGCGCACCGCCGGGGAGCGCCCCGGCCTCGAGCAGAGCCTGGCCCACTACCCCCACCAGAGCGCGGCGTTCGTTGCCAGCTGGATTCGCGACAACATCCACACGGCCACCGGGCTGCTCGGCTCGCTGATCGCCCCGCACGCCCGCGTGGAGATCACCAGCTACGGCGTCCTGCACCAGGACCCGCCGGCCGGGGACGCCCTGACGCTCGACCTGACGACCGCGCTGCGGAATCCGCCGGAGGACCCCGAGGTCCGGGACGTGATGATCGCCTCCACCGGCCTGGACCAGGTCGTCTACGACTACGTCCTGGCCACCCCCGGCGCCCTGGAGATCGCCGAGCGGACCGTGCTGCGCGTCCTGGCCCAGGCCGCCGCCGTGCCCGAAGAGCCGGTCGTCCTGCACGTCTACTGCCGTGGTGGGCGCCATCGCAGTGTGGCCCTGGCCCGCACGGTCGGTGAGCTCTGCCAGGCGCAGGGTGCCAGCGTCAGCGTGACGCACCGCCACGTTCACCTGCCCGTCGTGGAGAACGCCCGGTGACCGCCACCACCGCGAAGGACGTCGTCGGCGGCGGGTGCGTGTTCTGCGCGATCAGCGCGGGCCTCGCCCCGGCCCAGGTGGTGCGCCGCTGGCCGGAGACGATCGCCATCGTCCCGCTGGACCCGGTCACCGACGGGCACGTCATCATCCTGCCGACCCGCCACGTCCCCGACGCCGCGTCCGAGCCGGTCGTCACCGGCCTGACGATGCGCCGGGCCGCCGAACTCGCGCAGAGCGCCGGCGGCGCGGCGAACCTCATCACCAGCGTCGGCACCGAGGCCACGCAGACCGTCCCGCACCTGCACATCCACCTCGTCCCCCGCCGTGCCCACGACGGCCTGGCCCTGCCCTGGACCACCACCGGCAGCGCCTCCGCCATGAACCGCACCCTCCTGACCGCTGCGGCCGGCACCGCGCTGACCGCAGCGGGGATCACCCTGCTCCTGCGCCGCAGCACCGCCGCACCCCTTGCCGTCCCGGCCGAGGAGACCGACCCGTGGGGTCAGCCGTCCTGCCCGCCGCCGCGCGACGGTGTCGCGCTCCTGCACGACTGGCTCGCCTCCGGCGACTGGGCCTCCCCCACCCACGTCCTGGAGGCGCTGCGGGAACGAACCCCGGCGCAGTTGCTCGCGGACCTGGTCCGCGACCTGGCCACCGACCTGCGCGCCGCCGGCCACCCCGGCCTCGCCGCCCAGGCCGGTGAGGCCGAGCAGCTGCTGCGTCAGGCCGCCGACCTCCTCGGCGAGGACGACTACGACCCGAACGAGGACGGGTCGCCGTGCCCGGACGAGCCGCACGACCCCCTCTGCGAGGGCGGCTGCGGCGGCACCGGGATGGTCATGGAGACCATGACCTGGGACGACCAGGGCGACGGGATCTACGTGCCGGTCCACCAGGAGCCCGCCGACTGCCCCGGCGGCCGACAGCCGCACCCGGAGCCGCACGGAGCTGCCTGCGGCTGCTTCGGCACCGGGTTCACCTTCGAGGGCGGGTACCGGCACCGCTGCCTCGGCGGCCGGCTGCCGACGCCTGACCTGCTGCCGCTGGACGACCCGTGGGCCAGCGCCCCGCCGTACGCGAACGCCGACGACTACCCGGGCTGATCCCGCCCCCGCTCACAGCGCCGCGGCCCGCCTGACAAATCAGGCGGGCCGCGGCCTTCCCCGGGCACGGCCAACGCCTCTCACAGCAAACCGGCCGCACCCCGGGCCCCTCCCGACACGAGATCAGAAGGACACCCCAGTATGGCCACCGCCGTCCTCACCCACCCCCTCCCCTCCCCCGCCCTCACCTCCGACCAGCGCCGCCAGGCCGCCACCGCGATCCGCACCATCGGCCGCCTCGCCCCCCGCCCGCACCGCTCCCGCTACGCCTGCGACACCTGCTCGGTGGCCTGGTCCGGTCCCGAGGCCGACTGCTGGTCCTGCGGGCGCCCCGCCACCCACGCCCGCAACGACGCCTCCCTCCTCCACCGCCTCCTGCTCGCCCCCGTCACCCCCACGAATGCGGCGGCGAGGTGAGCACCCTGCTGCCCGAGGACCTCGACCGGCGCCTGGCCGCCGAGCTCGTCCCCCAGTGCCCCGCGCCGCCGGTCCGCCGCCGCACCCACACCGCGCAGCCGGCGCCGGTCGCCGCCGACCCGCTGGCCGCCGAGCACCGCGCCCAGCTCCTGGCCGCCCTGAGCACCACCACCCCGAGGAGGACCGCAGCATGAGCACCGACCACCACGGCCAGGCCGTGCCGCTGGACCGGATCCTCGGTCCGCACCTGGCCGCCGCTGTCATCCGCCGCGCCGCCACCGCCCTCGAGCACGACGACCTGCTGCCCGAACCCGTCGCGCTGCGCCTGGCGTGCGAGCGGGCCACCGACGGCGACCCGCTGGTCCTGGCCGCCCCCGGCCAGATCTGGGAGCTGCGCGCCGACGTCGACCCCGACGACGCCCCCGCCCGCCGCCTGGCGGTCCACCTGCGCCTGGCCAGCCCGCCGCGCGTCTACGTCTCCGACCCGGACGACCCGACCGGCGACGGCGAGATCGACGAGCTGCTCCTGGAGGTCCTGGACCTCTACACCCTGGCGTCCTGGGACACGCGTTTCCACGCCGCGCCGACCACCGCCGTCGCCTGATGCCGAGCGACACCGCCAACCCGGCCACCGTCCTGATCGCCGCCGAGAGCATCGACCTGTCCCCCACCGGGCCCCGGCAGGACGCCGACGCCGCCGTACGCACCGCCCGGAGCGCCCGCGACGAGGAGGACCTGGTCCTGCTCCTCGACGCCCTCGGCCTGCCCCACGGCGAGGACGACCTCGCCCGGCTCCTGCCGCACCTCGCCACCACCCCGGCCGGCACCACCACCGGCCGTCCCGACCACCGCGACGGAGGCACCACCGTGTCCGACACCCTCACCGCCACCGAGCCGACCGAGCAGGGCGACGTCCTGGCGAACCTGGACCCGATCACCCGTGAGGTCGCCCTGTCCATGCGCGCCAAGGGCGACAGCCCGCTGAAGATCCTGGCCGCCACCGGCCTGGACGAGAGCGACCTGCAGCGCCTCATCGCCCAGCACCCGGACGCCGCCCGCGCCGCCGAGCAGGCCTCGCCCTACGGCAGCGCCGTGGACGACCTCCTCGCCTGGGGCGAGCAGCACGCGCAGGCGAAGGTTCAGCGCCTGGCCGAGCAGGCCCGCCAGTCCCTCGGCAAGCTCCTCACCCAGCGCACCGCCGACCAGGCCGTCGCCGCCCACGAGAACAGGGTCGCCACCCTCAAGGCCCAGCTGCAGCGCGCCGAGCAGGCCCTGCGCCACGCGAAGGCTGGCAAGCCCACCACCGCCGCAGCGGCCGGGTCGGCAAGCGGGAGCGACCTGGCACAGCCGCCCGAGAAGGCCACCCGCAACGCGATCCGCGCCTGGGCCGCCGAGCACGGCCACACCGTCGCCGACCGCGGCGTCATCCCCCAGACGGTGCTGCGCGCCTGGTACGACGCCCACCCCGACACGCTCGCCCAGGCCGGCTGACCATGCCCGCCCGCCCGAGCAGCACGCCGGGCCACCTCGTCGGCGCGGGCAGGGTCACCCTGTCCCACGCCGGCGGCGGCGCCGGACCCGACTGGGGCGCCTACGCGCTGCTCTACACGACCCGGCCCGTGGACGGCCGCACCGAGGCCGTGATCGGCTACTGCGCGCCGGACGACCCGCTGCTCGACCCCGCCTGGGGCCTACACCAGCAGCGGCCGTACGGCCCGGCTGGCATCGCCCGCCGCCCGCTCGGCGACTACGCCGCCGCGTCCAACCCCGCCCGCGGCCGAAGCGAGTCCCCCGGCGCCTACGGCCAGCGGATGGCCCTGTTCCTGCTGCGGGTCGCCACCGCGACCCGCCTCGTCTACTCCCCGCGCATCACCGACCTGCCCTGGGCCGCCTGGACCCTCGCCACCGAGCAACACGTCCTCCTCGCCCCGGACCCGGACCACCCCGGCCGGGGCTGGGCCGGCCACCACCAGGTCCGCGTCGGCCGACTTCTCGCGCTTGAGCCCAAACAGCCCTGAACCCGTCGCCAGCACTCCCCGATCGCCGCCTGATCCAGGAAGAGATCCCCCCATGCCCCGTACGACCATGCCCATCACCGGCGTCCACGCCGACGGCACCGTCTGCACCCACCAGGTCAACCAGCGCACCGGCCGTCCCAAGGACCGGAACAGCGACTGCCCCGGCCGCACCGGCTACGGCGCCACCTGCTCCGTCTGCGGCGAGACGGTCACCAACTACCTCAAGCTGCTCGTCACCCCCGAGGTCACCAGCCACCTTCGCCAGCACGCCAACTGACACCAGGAGGACCACCATGCCCGCTCCCGCCGGCTTCACCACCGTCTACGGCGTGACCATCGCGGCCTGCGACGAGGACTTCGAGGCGTACGTCGCCCTCGGTCACCACGACACCCGCCACCTGACCGCCGCCGCCAACCACGTGCTGCGCACCGAGTTCGCCGAGCGCTACCGGCCCGTCGTCGGCGAGCTGCCGCGCATCGACCACACCTTCGCCGTCATCACCGAGCACCAGGCCGACGAGGACGGCGAAGGCGGCGGCTGGACCCTCGACTTCACCGGCCCGGACGAGGACGGCGCCCAGCCGGTCTCGCTGCTCACCATCACCGGCCTCGGCGACTTCGAGCTCCTGGCCACCCCGAGCCGTTGCCCCGACTGCACCCGCCTGGCCACCACCGGCCACTACATGCCGGCCAAGATGCGCGCCATCGGCGGCACCAGCCCGCTCGGCCACGACTGCCGTACCTGCGGCGCCATCTGGCCCGCCACACCCCGACCTGCCCCGACACCGGCCACGGCAGCCTGATCGCCGCCACCTTGCATACCTCCACGCGACAGGCCCGCCCCCTCGGCATCAGCCGAAGGGGCGGGCCTTTTTGCGTTTCGGGAGCAGCCGACTCTGCGGCAGTTTTACGGCCGTAAAACTGCCGCGCTGCGCAAGCCTCGCTGGGACCTCTCTGATCATCTGAGAGGATGCTTCCCATCCATCCGAAGTACCGGGTTCCCGGGAAGTAGTCGGAGAGCAGTACATGCCCTACATCACCGTGCTCTTGAACCGTAAGGGCGGGGTCGGCAAGTCCCTCTTGTCGGTCAACCTCGCCGCGGTCTACGCCGAAATTCTCGGCTGCAATCCCGTCGAAGCCGAGACCGCAGGCGACGGTCCGTCCGTAGCGGTCGTCTCAATAGACCCCCAGGGCACCAGCATCGAACATGCTGAGAAGGTCAGGAAGGCCGGCAGGCCCGTTCCCTTCCGCGTGGTCGACGCGAGCCAGAGCATCGACAAGCTGCGCCGCCTGCGCAGCGCCAAGGCCGACATCATCATCGTCGACACTCCGGGCTTCATGCCGCTGAAGGCGGAAGACGACGATGACGAGTCCATCGACCCCCTCGGCGACGGAACCACCGGAAACGCGCTGCGAGCCGTTCTCGACGTTGCCGACGACGTCATCGTCCCTCTCGAAGCAGAGGGCTCGGCCTTCACCCCGACCAGGGTCACTGTGGAGCGGGTCCTGATCCCCCGCCAGATCCCCTATGGCGTCGTCGTCAACAACTGGGACCCCCGCGACGGCACCGCAGACCGCGACCGCACCATCAGCCTCGTCCAACGCAGGGGCTGGGAGCTCTACAACGCCTCGGTGCGTCACTACAAGCCGCACACCCGCGGCATCACCAACGGGCGGTTCTGCACCCAGTACGAGTCCAACCACATCGCCACCAAGGCCAAGCAGGACTTTGTGTCCCTGGCCCTGGAGCACCAGCTCCGCCGCCAGAAGTACGCGGGGGGCCGATAGATGGCCAAGCACGACGAGTTCGACGACTTCTTCGGCGATGACGGTGACACCCCAGTCGTCGACACCCGGGCCGACGGTCGCCTGCTTCGCATCCCTCTCGGCCGGCTCGCCGCCAACTGCGTCAACCCGCGTACCGACTTCGGCACCGAGGCCGAGCTGATCGACCTCGGTAAGAGCCTGCGGCGCCGCCAGATCCAGGCATGCCCTGCTGTCAGCCGCAGCGCCTACTTGAAACTGTGGCCCGACCACGCGGAGCAGATCGGTGACGTTGACTACGTCCTTGTCGCCGGTGAGCGTCGCTACCGTGGCGCCAAATCCGCCAGCAACCCCACCCTGAACTGTGTTGTTGACGATGGCTTGGCCAAGGACCGCAAGGTGTTCATGGAGGCCGTGGTCTCCGAGAACGTCGACCGGCAGAACTTCGACCCCGTCGAAGAGGCGTACGCCGTCCAAGCCCTCGTTGCCGAGTTCGGCTCCAACCGCGCCGTCGCCCAGCACTTTGAGCGGGTCGACGGGTGGGTCACCCAGCGCATCCTCCTCACCCACCTGGCCCCGGAGGCCCAGGACCTCGTGCGGAAGAAGACCATGCCGCTCGAAGCTGCCCGGTCGCTGGGCAAGCTGGCCCGGGACAACGAGTGGGACCCCACGAGGCAACTGGCGTGGTGGCAGGACCAGCAGGAGCAGAGAGCGGCAGCATCTGCTGAGCGGTCGGCCGCCAAGAAGGCCGCCAAGAAGACCGCCACTCCCGACCAGCCCGGAGCCGATCCGTTTTACGGCCGTAAAACGGACCAGGCCGACCCAGTGTCGGCGAAACCGGCTCCCACGGGGCAGGAACCCTCGGCCCACGCATCGCCGCAGGAGAGCGCGCCAGTCGTTCCCGGGCAGGCCAGCCCGACCGAGACGACAGGGGGACAGCAGCCCATGCTGTTCCCCTACGGCGACGGTGTCGCCGCGGCGCGCTACCTGATCGACAACATGCCGACTGACGAGTTCAACAAGATGCTGGACATGCTCAACAAGCACAACGAACGTCAGGCCGTACCTATCGGTTGACCCACGTGGCCTGAGCGCGCTGGACATGGCGGCGACCCACCTCTACTGGTGGGTCGCCGCAGTGCAGCGCGCCTGCTGCCCGGTCCTCTCGGCTGTGCCCAGTTGACTCGGGGCCTGCCAGGTCTGTCGGGAGCTTCGTCGTTCGCGGACACGTTCGGTGGTGTTCTCGCTACGGTGACCAGGTCCGGGCGGCGGCGCCCGGACCACGTTAGCGGCGAAGGGGGACCACCATGTCCAACGCAGCACTGCTCCGGCCCCGCTACTGGCTCGCCCACGCCCTGGCGTGGCCGCAAGGCGACGGCCCGTACCGCGAGTGCGCCCAGGCGCTCGCGCCGCCGCTGGTACCCCGGCAGATGGTGTCCCGGGACGCCGCGGACATCCTGGCCGTTGCCGACGCCTACCAGAAGACGCAGCCGAGCCGCCGCCTGATCTTCTTCAGCGACCTGACGCTGTGGCTCGATGGGCAGGGCAGCGACTGGGGCCTGCGCGGCACGGACTGGGAGGGAGGCCTGCGCGAACTGGAGAACGCCCCCGCCCTGGCACTGTTTCTGACGCTCAGCGGGTACCACCACGCGATCCTCGCCGATTCCAGCCGTGAGGGGGCGACGCTCCACTTCTCCGACGGCCTAGTCGAGAAGGTGACCCCGGAGGCCCGCGAGGCAGCGCGGGCGTTCATGCAGCAGACCCTGGAGCGAGACTGGCCCGGCTACATCCGAGGGATGATCGCCGACGGCAGGATCCGCAACGCCTGAGCGGGCCGACGGCGCCCGACTTGCCTCGGCCTGTCCGTCGACGCGTGCCGCGTTTCGGTCAGGACGAGGCCGGGGCCGGACTGCTTACTCAAAAGGCCAGTACAGGCCGTACAGGCATGGCTACGGTGCTCGCATGGCGAAGCGAGCGACAAAGACGCGCGGTGGTTCCACCCCTCCTCAGCGGGTGACCAGCCAGCGGCTGACGGATGGTTGGCCCGGGCCTGACGGCGGGCGGTTGAGGCTGGCCAGGCCGGGAGACAGCGAGGCGGTGGCCGCGCTGCTGAAGTTGGCCGACGTGGAGTTGGACGCCCGGTACGGAAATGCCATAGAGATGGGCTCCATCTCGGCTGTGCTGCGGGACGCCCTGAACGGTGGCTCCGAAGCCCTGATGCGGGGAGTCGCGTCCTCGGTATCGGGTACCGGCTTCGCGGACGGCATGATGCCGCTGGCCCTCGCCCTGGTCGCCGAAGACTCCACCGGCCGCGTGGTGGGCACCCTGGTCGCCCACCCGCCTGCCCCGCTCATCTCTCAGATCCTGAAGCAGGGTGGCAATCCCGGCGAAGCGATGGCCGTGGCCATCGCCATCGCGAAGATCGGCGGCCTGGCGGTGGAGGAGGCCGCCCGCGGCGCCGGCTGGGGAAGCCAGCTCCTCAAGCGCACCGTGCAGGTCTACCAACAGCTGGGGTTCAAGCTCCTCTACGGCCAGTTCAACACCGACTCCGCCCACCTGGAGAGCTTCTATCGCGCCGGCGGCTTCACCACGCTCGCCGACAACAAAGGCCTCAGCATGGCCGAACACCTCGGCCTGCCCTACGGCGTCCAAGGCATGCCCGGGGAGCGGCTGTTCTTCCGCTGGCGCCGCTAGACCCCGCCGCACTGCCCGCTCTCTCACGAACGAAAGGCCACCACCCATGCCCGCCGCCCCCGACGACGACTTCGGTAACGCCTACGCCGCCATCAACGACCTCGACGAGTACTTCACTGACCCCGCCCTCACCGACGGACTGCTCACCGACCGCAGGGCCGCGCAGGCCGAGATCGTCGACAAGACCCTGGCGATCGACCTCGCCGAGCAGATCACCGAGATCGACACCGACAACATCGCCGTCCTGTACCAGCTTCGCCAGCACGCCCAGGACCACGCGGCCCGGATCGACCTCGCGCTCGACTACGTGGACGCCAGCCGCCTGTGGCTCCGGCTGCTCAACTACGAGTTCGCCAACGGCCTGGAAGGCGACTTCGCGGAGGCCGCAGTCCGGGCGAAGCGCCTCAAGACCTGGAGCAGCGGGCTGCTCCTCGTCCTCCGGGACGCTGGCAGCAGGGAAGCCCCGCAGACCGCGCAGGCCGCCCTCGCGCCGCTACTGGACCGTGACGCCATCCTGCGCCCGGGCCACGAACGGGCGGTGGAACTTGCGCAAGGGAAGAGCGTGGCGGTGCCGGAGATCGACAAGGTCATCGCCCTGCGCGAGGAGTACGCCGACCTGGCATTCATCGCCCTGGACGCCCGGACAGAGGAGACCTCACCTACGACTGGCCCGGCTACATCAGCGGCCTGATCGCCGACGACAAGATCCGCACCGCCGGACCGAGCCGAGGGCCCGAGGCTGGACGTACCCGCCTCGGGCCCCGTCGTGGGGCGCGTGCCGTCCCGCTGCGCCCGCGCGCTCTTGACGTGCCGTCACCTGTGGGTGGAGCGTCGTGCAAAACTGCGCAACCGACTTGGTACGGGAGGGCATCATGACGCTACGGTTCGCCGGGGTGGATCCCAACACCGGCAAGGACGAGAGCCCGATGGTGTGGGTGGACGACGAGTCGAGGGAGCTGGTCGTCCAGGGCCTCAAGCCCGGCGAGGAGCTCCTGACGGAGATCGGGACGACCGAGTGGGTGCCCGGCCACTCCGTCGGTACTCCCGACCACGAGAACGTGACCCGCATCCCGCTGCGCATGGCGGCGATCATCAGGAAGGCGCTCGACGATGCCGAACGTGATGGCCTTCTCTGAGCTGCTGGCCGGCGCCCGGCGCTCCGCGGTGCACCTGGAGATGCGCGACTCCTACGGCATCGCCGGCGAAGCCGAGGAGTTCGCACAGTTCCAGCGGACCGGCGTGCACCCGGACCTCGATCCCGAGGGCGCGGGCTGGTCCGGCTGGGTGTCGATGGTCCGGGCCGCCGTCGCCCGCGGAGTCGTGGTGCGCCGCGCCCGGATCGTCTCGGAGCCGGTCACCGCGTACATCCGCTACGAGCACGCCGGGACCGTGGTCAACCTCGCGGCCGGCGAGCAGGTCCGCTGGCTGCCGCGCCGCCGGGCTTCCGACCTCGCGCTGCCCGGGAACGACTTCTGGCTGTTCGACGGGATGATCGTGCGCTTCAACCACTTCACCGGCGACGGGGCCTCCGGCGGGCCGGAGATGTGCGAGGACCCGGCCGTGGCCAAGCTCTGCGCGGACGCGTTCGAGGCCGTCTGGGAGCGCGCCGTCCCGCACGAGCAGTACACCGTCTGACACCCGGACCGGACGACCAGCTCCATGCCCGCCTCCCCGTCCTCCAGCGCCCAGGAAGCCCGCCTGGCCGTCGCCGCACGGCTGCGCGAGATCATGCAGGACGCCGGCCTCCAGGGGCAGGAGCTGGCCGCCCGGTGCGGCTGGAATGGCGCCAAGACCTCCCGCATCATCAACGCCAGGACCGCGCCCTCGGACGCCGACATCCGTACCTGGTGCCGGGCCTGCGGCGCCGACGACCAGGCCGAGGACCTGATCGCCGCCAACCGGGCCGTGGACTCCATGTACGTCGAGTGGCGCCGCCTCACCCGCACCGGCCTGCGCCGCCTCCAGGAGTCCGCAGCACCGCTCTACGAGCGCACCCGGCACTTCCGCTCCTACTCCTCCCGCGTCGTGCCGGGCGTCCTGCAGACCGAGGCGTACGCCACCGCCCTGCTCGCCACGGTCGCCGACTTCCGCCGCACCCCCAACGACGTCGCCGACGCCGTGAAGGCGCGCCTGGCCCGCTCCCGCGTCGTGCGCACCGGCCACCACCGCTTCGCGATCCTGATGGAGGAGTCCGTCCTCTACTACCGCCTCGGCACCGTCGAGACGATGGCCGAGCAGCTGGAGCACCTGCGGGCCGCCATGGCGCTGCCGGCCGTCTCGCTCGGCGTCATCCCGTTCACCGCGCAGCGCACCATGTGGCCGGTGGAGACGTTCAACATCTTCGACGACGCCGAGGCCGGGGTGGAGCTGCTGTCCGCTCAGGTGACCGTCACCACGCCCAGCGAGCTCGCGCTCTACGCCCAGGCGTTCGACCGGCTCAAGGACTTCGCGGTCTACGGCGCGCAGGCGCGGGCCCTGATCTCCAGGGCCGCTGACTCCCTGGGCTGAACTTCTGCAAACGCGTGCAAACACGTTGAGTGTTCGGCCGGTCACTCCCTACCGTCGATCTGTCGCCCGCCGTGACGGACCGGACACCCGGTCCCCGGCGGGTGAGCCGGGGCCGCTGCGCCCGTCTGTCCCCCGTCGGGTGGGCGCAGCCGTCACCGCCGATGAGAGAGCGGAGTACCGCCGTGGCCGCGCACCCCATAACTCGCCCACCAGCCACGTCTGCGGCCGCGCGCGTGCGACGTCGGCGGGTGCGGGGTGCCCGGTGACCGCAGCCGTCGAGACCCCCACACGGCCCGAGGCCGCCGACCACGCGAAGGCACTGCTGCCCTACGAGCCGCAGTCCGCCGCCGCGGCCCGCCGCCTGGTGCGCACCACGCTGCGCGGGTGGGAGCTGGAGGATCTGGTCGAGGCCGCCGAACTCATCGTCAGCGAGCTGGCGGGCAACGCCGCGAAGACCGGCTGCCGACGCCGGATGACGGTCACCGTCGAGCTTGTCACCGACCGGTGCGTGCGGATCAGTGTCCGCGACGGCTCCCGCACCCTGCCCTGCCTGATCGAGTCGGGCCCTGCGGCCGAGTCGGGCCGCGGCCTGGCCCTGGTCCACCACCTGACCGGCGGGCACTGGGGCGCGACGTTGGAGACGTTCGGCAAGACCGTCCACGCGGATCTGCGCACCCGTTCTCCCAGCCCGGCGTAGCCCCCCAGTGCCACGGTGCGCCGGGGCGCCCCTCTACTCCTCCCGGGTTCCGGGAGGGCACCATCACAGCGACGACGAGGAGGTCGGTATGGACATCGACGGAGGCCACGGCGGCGGAGGCTCGGGCGGCGACGGGGGAGACGGACACCCCGGAACGCCGTGGACGCCGCCGTCCGACCCGCCGTCCCCGGACGGCACCACTCCGCCCGGGGATGGGGGACACCGCAAGTGACGCTCGCACCTGAGCAGGAGGACCGCCCCGCGCCGGGGCGGTCCTTCCCCGTCGCCGACGCGTGGGCGCCGGCCTTCGACGCCGTCTCGCGCTCGCTGTTCCTGCCGGACCTGATCTGGGCGCACGACATGGCCACCGGGACGAGCCGGCCCCTGGCGCGGACCGGGGACGGGCCGGGCTGGCTGGCGGCGGCCGCCGCGGACATCCCGATCGTCACCCAGTGGGACGACGGCGAGCACCAGGGCGCCAAGCCCGGCACGGTGCCGACCAGTTCCGCCTCGATGCCGTCGCTGGTCGCCTCCATGCTGGACGACCTCCAGGTCGAGCCCGGCATGCGGGTACTGGAGCAGGGCACCGGCACCGGCTGGAACGCCGCCCTGCTCGCCCACCGGCTCGGCGACGCGAACGTGACCACCGTCGAGATCGACCCGCAGATCTCCGCCCAGGCCCGCGCCGCACTCGAGCGGGCCGGCTACCGGCCGACCGTCGTCTGCGCGGACGGCGCGCTCGGCTGGAAGGACGGGGCACCGTACGACCGGATCACCGCGACGTACGGACTGCGGGAGATCCCGCGGGCGTGGATCGAGCAGACCCGCCCCGGCGGGCTGATCCTGGCGCCGTTCGGCACCCACTACTCCAACGCCGACGCCCTGGTCCGCCTCACCGTCCACGGCGAAGGCACCGCCACCGGCCCGTTCCTCCAGCCGGTCGAGTTCATGAAGATGCGCTCCCAGCGCCTGCGGTGGCCGCAGAACCCGCCGGACGGCGGCACTGTCGCCGAACACGCCACCACCGCCGGCCTTCCCCCGCATGGCAAGTTCGACCCGTTCCCCCTCGCCGCCGGCCTGCGCCTGCGCGACGTGACACACGCTGTTCAGCCGCACGACGGCGGCGCCCGAACCCTGTGGCTCTACTCCCTCACCACCCCGGCCTGGGCCGCCGCCACCTTCCGCGACGGCGACACCGTCCACCAGGTCCGGCAGTACGGCGGCCGCCGACTGTGGGACGAGTTCGAGGCCACGCTCGCCTGGTGGCACGACGCAGGCCAGCCCAGCATCGACCGCCTCGGACTGACCGTCACCCCGAGCGGCTGGAACGCCTGGCTTGACGACCCAACCCAGGCGATCTGACCGCGTGCCCTCCACCCACCCCGGTCGTTGACCACACCGAGCGTCCAAACGGGCGCGCGGCTGCGCCTGCTCCACAATGCCCGGCACGAACACCCCCCGACGCTGCCAGGCTCGCACGGCAAGCCACCACCGGGCGGCCGGCCCCGTACACACCGGCCGCCCGGCGCCGCGTCGAAGAGGTGGAGTCCGCCCGTGGCGAAGGAGATCCTGGGCCCATGAACGAGGAGAATGCGGAGAAGCCGGGCACGGACAAGCCCGTTGTCGCGAAGCCCGCCTCCGTTCGTCGGTCGGGGAGGTCGAGGCGGAAGTCGACGGGCGTGGGCGCGGCCTTTGAGATCGCCGAGAGCCAGCGGCGCCTCCTGAACCCGTTTGGATTCGAGTCTGGCCTCGACGCCATCACGCGCTCGTCCGCGATCCAGGCCGCCATGGCGTCGAACCTGTTGAGTGACACCTTCGCTGCGGCTTCGGGCCGAACGACCAGTGCCGCAGCCGGGCATCTCGCCCTGGGCCTGGTGCCGAGCTGGGAGTCTCCCGTTTGGAAAGCGGCTTCTGCTGTCAGCGCCGAACGAACTTTCCCGGGCGTGGCGCCGATTTGGGAGTCTCCAGCTTGGAAGGCGACTTCTGCTGTCGCAGCAGCGGAGGTGGTCGGATCCTTCGACTTCGCCAACCTCCGCGTCACCCAGGCGGCCATCGACACAAGCTGGATTCACGAAGGACTGCAGCAGGCCTTCGGGTCCATTCGCCTGCCCGACTTCTCTGCGCTGGCAGCCCTCAGCGCTGATCTCCTCGCCTCCCTTCCTGACAACCTCGACGAGATCGGTGCCGCACGCTGGGCCGAGTGCTTTGAGATCGGCGAGAACGATGGCCTGTGCCTTGCGTACGCACCTCGCGCCGACGTGCTCCAGGAGCTTCTTGACCAGGCGACGCGAGAGGAACGCGCTGCCCTCCTCATGGAACATCGTGACGTGGTTCTCGAGGACGTCGAGCAAAGCCTCGCCGTCGTCGACCACCACCACCTCACCGACCTCAAGGAGCTCACCGTCCAGGCAGTCACCGCCTTGCGCGACGGTCACGACTTCGCCGCGCAAGCGCTGCTCGGCAATGTCATCGAGACTGCGATGAAGAACGGCGGCGGCCAAGGCTGGCTCGAGACGTCCTTTCCCGCCGTCCAGTTCAAGGCCGGCACCGGGCACGGAACACGGATCATGAATGTTCACGCCGCCCGCCCGGACGTTCTTGAGATGGAGATCCTTGTCCTTGTCCCCTACATGCTGGTCACGGCGATGAAAGAGGCATTCCGTAGTGGAACCGAGGTACAGGACACCTTCAACCGTCACCTGGCCGCGCACAGTGCTTCCATGACCAGCTATCGGACCGAGTTCGCCGTGTCGGCGCTTCTTACTGCCCAAGCTCTGCTGCGCCAGCTCGACCTGCATCTCTACGCGCAGGAGGACACCTGAGACCCGCCGCCCGAGGGCTGGCTCATGTCGGCCTGGGCCGTCCCCCCTTTGCCGGTGCGGCCTTCTTGCCCGGCTGCGTGGCGGTGCTGGTGCTCTTCACGGCGCCGCTGCTCTTCGGGTGCTGCTCCTGGGCGTCGGCGAGGGCGCGCTCGAGGACGGCCATGAGGTCCATGACGGTGCCGCCGGGCGGCAGGACACGTGACTCGGGGGCGTGCGGGGGTTCGAGGCCGGCGAGGCGGGCTTCGACGACTTGCTCCAGGGCGTGGGCGTACTCGTCGTGCTCGGCTTCGGGCTGGAAGTCCTCGGTGATCGCGTCCATGAGGGTACGGGCGAGCTGGACCTCCTTGGGGCGCAGCTCGATACCCTCGGGGGCGATACCGGCGGCGGAGCGGATCTCGTCCGGCCAGAGCAGGGTCTGGAGCACGATGACGTCCTCGCGCACCCGGAGAACGGCCAGGCACTCGCGGGTCCGGATCGCGACGCGGGCGACGGCAACCTGGTCGGCCTCCACCATGGCCTGGCGCAGCAGCGCGTACGGGCGGGCGCCGGCCGGATTGGACGGGCCCAGGTAGTAGGCCTTGTCGTAGTTGACCGGATCCACCCTGGCGGCGTCGAGGAAGCCGAGGACCCGGATCTCTCTGGTGGTGGCAAGCGGCAGGTCGGCGAGGTCGTCACGGGTCAGCACGACGGTGCGCCCGTCCGGGGACTCGTAGCCGCGCGCGACATCCTCGAACGGCACCTCCGCGCCGTCCAGCTCGCAGACACGCTTCTGCCTGATCCGGCCGCCGTCGGCGGCATGGACCTGGTGCAGCGGAACGGTGTGCCGCCCGGTCGCGGCGTAGACGGTCACCGGGATCGACACGAGCGAGAAGCTGACGGTCATCTTGGCGATCGGATTCGGCATCGCACGCCTCCTCCTCTCCATGCTGCGCCTGTGCTCTCCGGTCGTCCCACCCTTGTCCTGACCTGCGGCGGAGTGCCCCTCGAATAGGTAATCGAACATGTGAGCGATACTCTGAGAATGTGACTGCCGCTGTTCCGTTCTCCCGCCGCCCTCATCCGGACCACCAGCCCGGCGACGCGGTACGGGCACCGCGCGAGCTGATGTCGGGCCCGGGGCGCAGCTGGGACACCGAGCCGCGCTGGCGGTGGGTGGAAATCCGGATCGGCGGCGAGTGGCGGCCCGGCCGGGTCGAGCGGTGGCGTCTGCACCTTGGGTCGACCTGCTGGGTGGCGATGGTGCGCTGGGGCCCGGAGACGCTCTCGTGGGGCTGGTACCTCTACGACCCGGCGACCATCCGGCAGACGCCCCAGCCGGCTGCGGCGTCCGGCGCGGCGGCCTGGTGAGCGGCGACAGCGCGGGCGCCGCCACCGACCTCGCGGACGCCCTGGAGGCCTTCGCCGACCGTGCCGGCGCACCCGGAAGCCCCCGCGAGGTCTGGGTGACCATCGGCACCCCGCACGACATCGAGCAGCGCACCGTGCAGCTCCCGTCGGACCTAGTCGACTGGATCACCGAGCTGGTCCGCGACGAGACCCAGTCACTGGAGGCCGGCCACCGCTCCGCCGACCGCGACCAGGACGGCGACTGGGCGCAGGAGCCGGGCAGCGCCGAGACGTGGTGGTGATCCCGGCCCGGTGTCGGTGGCGGCTGGGATGCTGACTGGCATGGACGACGGGGCGCTGATGAGGGATGGGTGTACGGGGCGGACCACGACGACCCCGGCCCGAAGCCCGGCCACGCCTACCGAGAGCTCTGCGCCGGCCCCCTGGACGGTCTCCTACTGGACGTCACCGGCTGGGACGACGAGCAACTCGCCGAAGGCGCCGCGCTGCTCACCGACCTCGGCCGGTACGGCCCGGGCGGCCGCGCCCACTACGAGCCCCGCCCGGCGGACCCGCTTCGATGGACTGGGCGGGCGACAGCCACTGAGCCGGCCCAGGCCGACCGTGGCGTGTCCCTTCCGCCGGGCCTGTCCCAGGGGCCCCGGCTCCGGCCGTGAGCACGGGCTGCGCCGGGGTGCGCCCCACGGCGCCGGACCGGAGGGTGGGGGTATGACGGTCATCGTGCTCGAGGAGCCGCGCAGGGAGCTGAGCCAGGACTTCGGCCCCGGCGATGTGGTGTCCTACATCGGCAAGATCCACGCCGCCCCGGCCGACCCGTTCGTGCCCGGTGACCCTGCCGACCGGACGTTCTGCGGCCAGGACACCTCGGGCATGGAGAAGCTCTCCTACCGGCCGGCCGGGCCAGGCGCCTCCTGGTTCCCGCCGAACAAGCGGCAGTGGGTGTGCCGGGACTGCGACACTGCACTGCGCACGGGCTGACCGGCACGCCCGTCAGTCCTTCGAGGCCTCCTCGATGCCGCGCAGGACCGACTCGGTGCGCTCCCGCTCGCTGCGCTGCTGGGCGGCCCAGTCCCGCATCCGCTGGACCGCGCCCTCGTCGGTGGCGGCGGTGGGATCCATCGCGGTCGCGGCGCCGTCTCCGAGGTCGACGATGTGGTGCTCCATCGTGCCGGTGGCGACGATGGCCATGACGGCGAGGAGTTCATCCTTGACCTCGCGGGTGAGGTGCACCTGGTCGTCGCCGTCGATGTCGATGTTGCCTTCTCCGCCGGGCGAGGCGAGGGTGGCGATGGCACCGTGGAGCAGCTGGCCCAAGACCCGGAACTGGTCGGGATCCATGCGGGCCTGCAAGGTGTCGAGGTAGAGGCGGACCTGGTCAGCCCGGTCGAGGGCAGTGTCGTCGTCCATCGCGTCATCCTGCCAGCCGCCACCGCCAGTTCCCAGAGGCCGGACACCATGACGGTGTACAGGCCCGGCGTCGGATGCGGCCGTTCCACCCGCGCAGGGCAGTCAGACCGTCGGGGCGTGAGGTGAACGCGGGCTGGGTCAGGCGGGGTTCTTCGGGATGAGTGTGACGCCGTCGTCGGTGACGATCAGGATGTCGCCGTCTTCCTGTCCGGCGCAGTCGGGGCAGCAGCCCTCGATCGGTGGCAGGCCTGCTTCGTACGGGTCGGGGGCGAGGACCAGGCCGAGGGCCCACACGCAGGCCGCGCGGCGTTCGGCCTCGGTCAGCTCCACCGCGGCGGGGTGGACGACCTCGTCCGGGAGGCCGGAGCCCCACGTCCGCTGGTAGAGGGACGCCATCGTGTTGAACGCGGTGCTCTCCGGGCTGGTGTAGGCCAACAGTTCGTCGGGGAACCCGCCGTAGGTCTCGGCCACGATCAGGCAGGCCCAGCCGACCAGGCAGGCAGTGGAGGCGGCATCGGCGGCCACCGGCTCCAACCGCTCCCCGATGCAGGCCTTGCAGTCGTCGATCGTCGCGTCGTACAGCGCGGCCACCGCCGGGAGGTCCACCGGCAGCCTGGGCGAGACGTAGGGGAGCGAGTACCTGCGGACATCGTCCTGGCTGTGGTCGTGCACGTGGTCCGCCGGCATCTGCGCTCCTCGACTCGAAGGCTGTCCCCCAAGCCTCCCACCACCCCTGCGTCACCCGGGGCGGTTCCGGGAACGTGGGGCAGACGCCCGCGCCGAAGCCCCGGCAGCCGAACGGGTGATGCCTGTCGGTGCCGCCTGCGACCGTGACGACGGACAGTCAGCTTCGTTGCCGGAGGTGGGCGTGGACTACCGGAAGATGTCGTCGGAGGCGAAGGCGGCGTTCCTGGCGGAGCGGCCGCGCTGCGAGTTGTGCACGAGGCCGTCGGCGCAGGTCGATCACGACCACACCTCGTACGAGGTGCGCGGCCCGTTAACCGAACTAACTTTGGCATATTCGCAGGTCAGAGGCATGATCTGTTAGCTTCCCTGGGTGTTCGAAACTGATCGTCCCGAGCGGG
>NZ_JBSFJU010000041.1:0-70648 GCF_053598215.1 Kitasatospora sp. NPDC001175
GGAACGGACGCTTCCTTCGGACCGCCTTCCAGCGGAACCTCCGGGCGCTTCGTTCTTTCGTGTTTCCAGCTTATCAGATGTTTTCCGCTCCGTTTACCGGACCGAATTCCATCGGATTCGCTTTCGCCTTTCGGCGCCCCCAAACTCTATCAGAGTTTTCCGGCCCGCTTTCCGCTCTCGAATTTCGTTCGAGAACTTCCGGCGTCCCGTGGGGCAACCCGGAGAACATTACGCACCGGGCCGCCCCACGTCAAACCGAGCCGGTCGGCTCAGCCGGCCGAACCCGCCTGGACCGCCAGGGCGCCTCAGACCTCGACCACGACCGGCATGATCATCGGGCGCCGGCGGTAGTTGTCCGCCACCCACTTGCCGATGGTGCGCCGGACCAGCTGCTGGACCTGGCGGATCTCCAGCACACCGTCGTTCGCCGACTTGGTCAGCGCCTCTTCCAGCCTCGCCACGACGGGGATGAACGCGCTGTCGTCGATGCCGGAGCCGCGGGCCTGGATGGTCGGACCACTTACGATCTTGCCGTTGGTGGAGTCGACCACGACGAAAGCCGAGATGAAGCCCTCTTCACCGAGGATGCGGCGGTCCTTGAGCGAGGCCTCGGTGATGTCGCCGACCGACGAGCCGTCGACGTAGACGTAACCGGCTTGGACCTTGCCGACGATGCGCGCGACGCCGTTCTCCAGGTCGACGCAGACGCCGTCCTCGGCGATGACCGTACGCTCACGCGGCACACCGGTCGCGATACCCAGGTCGGCCGCCGCTCGCAGGTGGCGCCACTCGCCGTGGACCGGCATCAGGTTGCGCGGCCGGCAGATGTTGAAGAAGTAGAGCAGCTCGCCGGCGGAGGCGTGGCCGGACACGTGCACCTTGGCGTTGCCCTTGTGCACGACCTTGGCGCCCCACCGGGTCAGGCCGTTGATGACCCGGTACACCGCGTTCTCGTTGCCCGGGATCAGCGAGGAGGCGAGGACGACGGTGTCGCCCTGGGTGATCCGGATCTGGTGCTCGCGGTTGGCCATCCGGGAGAGCGCCGCCATCGGCTCGCCCTGCGAGCCGGTGCAGATGAGCACCACCTCGTTGTCCGGCAGGTCATCCAGGGTCTTCACGTCGACGATCAGGTTGCCCGGGACCTTCAGGTAGCCCAGGTCCCGCGCGATGCCCATGTTGCGGACCATCGAGCGGCCCACGAAGGCGACCTTGCGCTTGTACTCGTGGGCCGCGTCCAGCACCTGCTGGATGCGGTGCACGTGGCTGGCGAAGGAAGCGACGATGATGCGGCGATCGGCGTTGGCGAAGACGTTGCGCAGGGCGGCCGAGATGTCCCGCTCGTGCGGGATGAAGCCGGGGACCTCGGCGTTGGTGGAGTCCACCAACAGCAGGTCCATGCCCTCCTCGGCCAGCTTGGCGAAGGTCGGCAGGTCGGTGAGCCGGCCGTCGAGCGGCAGCTGGTCCATCTTGAAGTCACCGGTGGCGACGACCATGCCGGCGGGCGTCCGGACGGCGACCGCGAGGGCGTCCGGGATGGAGTGGTTGACGGCGATGAACTCGCAGTCGAAGGGGCCGATCCGCTCGCGCTGCCCCTCTTCGACCTCCAGCACGTACGGACGAATCCGGTGCTCGGCGAGCTTGGCCTCGATCAGCGCCAGGGTGAGCTTGGAGCCGATCAGCGGGATCTCCGGGTTCTCCCGGAGCAGGTAGGGGACGGCGCCGATGTGGTCCTCGTGCCCGTGGGTGAGGACGATGCCGTCGACCTTGTCCAGCCGGTCCCGGATGTAGCTGAAGTCCGGGAGGATCAGGTCGACACCGGGCTGCTCGTCCTCCGGGAAGAGGACACCGCAGTCGATGATCAGGATGCGGTCCCCGTGCTCGAGGACCGTCATGTTGCGGCCGATCTCACCGAGGCCGCCGAGCGGAGTGATGCGGAGGGCGCCCTCCTTCAGGGCCGGTGGCGCGCCGAGTTCGGGATGCGGGTGGCTCAAAAGACTCTCCTTACGACGCACGCCATATGCCCGGGATCCTCCCCTGAAGACATATGGCGTGCGTGCTTCGTCGGTTTCCTACATTTCAGGTCCTGGTGCCCTCGCGCCTTGGGTCCGGTCCAGCGGCGGGCCTGCGATGGGCCCGGCGAGCCGGGGCGCGCACGTCTGTGTCTGCTACAGGTGTACCCCGCCGGCGGCGAGATCCAGCCTCAGCCGGTCAATCTCCTCCGGCGTGGCGGAGACCAGCGGCAGGCGCAGCGGTCCCGCCGCGTGCCCCTGGAGGTTCAGCGCCGCCTTGCTGAGGATGACGCCCTGGGTGCGGAACATGCCGGTGAACACCGGCAGCAAGCTCTGGTGGATCGACAGCGCCTTGGCGACATCGCCGGCCTGGTAGGCGTCGATCATGGCGCGCAGCTCGCCGGCCACCACATGGCCGACCACGCTGACCACACCGACGGCGCCCACCGACAGCAGCGGCAGGTTGAGGATGTCGTCGCCGGAGTACCAGGCCAGGCCGCTGCGGGCGATGGCCCAGGAGGCGGCGGCGAGGTCGCCCTTGGCGTCCTTGTTGGCGACGATCCGCGGGTGCTCGCCGAGCCGGACCAACGTCTCGGTGCTGAGCGCGACCCCGGAGCGGCCGGGGATGTCGTACAGCATCACCGGCAGCTCGGTGGCGTCCGCGATGGTGACGCTGTGCTGGTACAGGCCCTCCTGCGGGGGCTTGCTGTAGTACGGCGTGACGACCAGCAGGCCGTGGGCGCCTGCCGCCTCGGCCTGGCGGGCGAGCTCGACGCTGTGGTGCGTGTCGTTGGTGCCGACGCCGGCGATGATGTGGGCCCGGTCCCCGACCGCCTCCACCACGGCGCGGACCAGCTGGGCCTTCTCGGCGTCGGAGGTGGTCGGCGACTCACCGGTGGTGCCGTTGAGCACGAGGCCGTCGTTGCCGGAGTCCACGAGGTGCGCGGCCAGGCGCTGTGCGCCGTCGAGGTCGAGACCGCCGTCTGCGGTGAACGGGGTCACCATCGCGGTCAGGACCCGGCCGAAGGGAGTCTGAGGGGTGGAGGTCGGAGCCATGCGTCCAAAACTACTCGTAGGCGGCCGGGGGTCTACCAGGCCGGTCCATGGTTCGGACAGATGTGCCGTTCCGCGGGGGCGGAGTGCCGCTCCGCAGGAGGGCCTGCGAACGGACGGCGGCTGGGCGGCGGGCCCTGACGTGGGACTCCGGTGCTGCTTGCTCGGGGGTTCAAGCAGCACCGGAATCCGTGGTTTTGAGCCTAGGGAGCACCCGGAAAAGCCGCAATCCGGACATGCCACCCGCCCCGCCCGTATGCCTGTCGGCCCAGGTCAGGGGGCGACTCGGCCGTGCTTCTCGAAGGCCGCATGGGTGAGCGGCATGAGCTTCGCCCACTCCGCCTCCATCTGCTCGGCGACCATCTCGATCTCGCGCTGCGGGAAGGACGGAACCGCCGAGTTCTCCCGCTTGGTGCGCAGCGAGAGGAAGTGCATCAGCGAGCGCGCGTTGCAGGTGGCGTACATCGAGGAGAACAGGCCGACCGGCAGCACCGCGCGGGCCACCTCCCGGGCGACACCGGCGTCGAGCATCTCCCGGTACGCCTGGTAGGAGGCCCGGTAGGAGGACTCCATCGCCTCGGTCGCGATCCGGTGCTGTTCCGGGCTGCCCGCAACGAACTCGTACTTGCCGGGGCGGCCCTGCTGGATCAGCTTGCGGTCCTCGCCGGGGACGTAGAAGACCGGCTGCAGCTCGCGGTAGCGACCGGACTCCTCGTTGTAGGACCAACCGCTGCGGTGACGGTGGAACTCGCGGAAGACGAAGATCGGCGCGCTGATGAAGAAGGTCATCGAGTTGTGCTCGAAGGGGGTGCCGTGGCGGTCCCGCATCAGGAAGTTGATCAGTCCCTTGGACTTCTCCGGATCCTGCTGGACCGCCTCCAGGGACTGCTCACCCGCGGTCGAGACGCGCGCCGCCCAGATCACGTCCGAGTCGGCCGCGGCACTGCGCACCAGCTCGACGGTGACATCGCTACGGAACTGCGGAGTCAGGTCCACTTCATCGCTCACGCGAAGATCCTCCAAGAAATACCGGGATGAGCCGTTTGTGACGGCGACAGCCTAGCCCGCCGTGACGGGCGCCGGAGTGGCGTGCAGCTTGATGGCGTGCTGCATGGCCTTGCGGGCGCGCGGCACGTCGCCGGCGTCCGCATAGGCGACCGCGAGCCGGAAGAAGACCCGCCAGTCCGCCGGCGAGGCCTCGGCCTCGGCCTTGCGCCTGGCGAAGACCGCGTCGGCCGAGGCCCGGTCGATCCGGCCCCCCGAGGTGCGCTTCAGCTCGTCCACCGGCAGCCCGCCCTCGGCCTCCAGCTCGCGGGCGAGCCGCTCGCTGGCCCGCCCGAAGCGGATGGTCTGGCGCAGGAACCAGACCCCGATCCCCGGGATGACGAAGGCGCAGAGGCCGATGCCGATGCCGAGCGGCTTGCCGGTGGCGATCAGCTGGACGCCCTCGCCCACGCAGATCAGGGCGACCAGGAACAGGACGCCGGAGAGCACGAAGAAACCGGTGCGCGAGGTCATCGACGGCTCACAGGTCCAGGAAGTGTTCGAGGCCGAAGGTGAGGCCCGGGTGGTCCACCACCTTGCGCACGCCGAGCAGGATGCCGGGCATGAAGCAGCTGTGGTGCAGCGAGTCGTGGCGGATGGTCAGGGTCTCGCCGGTGTCGCCGAACAGCACCTCCTGGTGGGCCAGCAGGCCGCGCAGCCGGACCGCGTGCACCGGCACCCCGTCCACGTCCGCGCCGCGCGCACCCTCAAGGCCGTGTGTGGTCGGGTCCTGCTGCGGCCCCCGGCCGGCCTTGGTGCGGGCGGCGGCGATCAGCTGCGCGGTACGGGTGGCGGTACCCGAAGGGGCGTCCGCCTTCCGGTCGTGGTGCAGCTCGACCACCTCGACCGACTCGAAGTACTTGGCCGCGACCTGCGCGAACTGCATGCCGAGGACGGCGCCGATGGAGAAGTTCGGCGCGATCAGCAGACCGGTCCGCGGGCTCTCGGCCAGCCAGCCGCGCACGGTGGCCAGCCGCTCGTCGGTCCAGCCGGTGGTGCCGGTGACCACGTGGATCCCGTTGTGCAGGCAGTATTCGAGGTTGCCCATCACCGAATCGGGGTGGGTCAGTTCGACCACGACCTGGACACCGGCGTCGGCCAGCTCGGAGAGCTCGGAGTCGCGGCCCAGGGTGGCAACCAGCTCCAGGTCGGGGGCGGCCTCGACGGCCTTGACGGCCTCCGAACCGATCCGTCCCCTGGCGCCGATCACGGCAACGCGCAGCGTCATCTTCGGTAACCCTCTCAGTGCAGCAGGTCGGCGAGCGCGGCCGCCCGCCTGTCGTTGATCGGGCCGATCAGCGCGAGCGAGGGCCGGTAGGCACCCAGCACATCACGTGCCACGTCCCGGACGTCATCCAGGGTGACCGCCGCGATCTTCGCCAGCATCTCGTCCACGGACAGGTGCTGCCCGTAGCAGAGTTCGGCCTTGCCGATCCGGTTCATCAGCGAGCCGGTGTCCTCCATGCCGAGCACGGTGGAGCCGGAGATCTGCCCGATCGCCCGGTGCAGTTCCTCGGCCGTGATGCCCTCCTCGACCACCTTGGCCAACTCGGCGCGGCAGATCTCCAGGACCTCCTCGACCCGCTTGGGCTGGCAGCCGGCGTAGATGCCGAACAGACCGCTGTCCGCGTACGAGGTGGAGTACGAGTAGACCGAGTACGCCAGGCCCCGCTTCTCCCGGACCTCCTGGAACAGCCGCGAGCTCATCCCTCCGCCGAGGGCCGCGTTGAGCACGCCCAGCGCCCAGCGGCGCTCGTCGTGGCGGGGTATGCCCGGCAGGCCGAGGACCAGGTGGGCCTGCTCGGTGGGACGGTTGAGCACCTGGATCTTCCCGGCGGTGCGCAGCGCCTTGACGGAGCGGGGCAGCTCGGCGGGGTGGCCGGTGGACCTGGCCAGCACCGGCGCGAAGGCCCGCTCGACCAACCGGACCACCTTCTTGTGGTCGAGGTTGCCGGCCGCCGCGACGACCAGGTTCTCGGGCTTGTAGCGGCGGCGGTAGAACCCGGCGATCTGGTCCCGGCTCAGCCCGGTCACGGTCTCCTGGGTGCCCAGGATCGGGCGGCCGAGCGGCGCGGAACCGTAGATGACCTTGGCGAACAGGTCGTGGACCACGTCGCCCGGGTCGTCCTCGGCCATCGCCATCTCCTCCAGGATGACGCCGCGCTCGGCCTCCACGTCCTCCTCGCGGACCAGCGAGCCGGTGACCATGTCGCAGACCACGTCGATGGCCAGCGGCAGGTCGGTGTCGAGCACCCGCGCGTAGTAGCAGGTGTTCTCCTTCGCGGTGAAGGCGTTCATCTCGCCGCCGACCGCGTCCAGGGCGGCCGAGATGTCCAGCGCGCTGCGCCGGGCGGTGCCCTTGAAGAGCAGGTGCTCCAGGTAGTGGGTGGCACCGTTGAGGACCGGGGTCTCGTCCCGGGAGCCGACGCCGACCCAGATCCCGAAGGTCGCCGAGCGGACCGTCGGCAGGGTCTCGGTGACGACCCGCAGGCCGCCGGGAAGGACGGTGCGGCGCACCGTGCCGGCGCCGTCGACGCCTCTGAGCAGGGTGCGAGTGGTGCCGGGTCGCTGCGTTGCCGCCGAGGCCTGAGCCAACGCGGGTACCTCCATGGGTGGGAACAAACAGGGTGCGGCCCGCACGCTCAAGCTGGCGTGCGGGCCGCGGGAGTCAGCTAGCTGCGAGCCGTCACTCGGACGCGGTGGCGGCCTCGCCGCCCTCCTCGCCCTCGACGACCGGGATCAGCGAGAGCTTGCCGCGCGGGTCGATCTCGGCGATCTCGACCTGCACCTTGGTGCCGACCGCGAGCACGTCCTCGACGTTCTCCACGCGCTTGCCGCCGGCCAGCTTGCGGATCTGCGAGATGTGCAGCAGACCGTCCTTGCCCGGCATCAGCGAGACGAACGCGCCGAAGGTCGTGGTCTTGACCACGGTGCCCAGGTAGCGCTCGCCGACCTCCGGCATGGTCGGGTTGGCGATCTGGTTGATCGTGGTGCGGGCGGCCTCGGCGGCCGGGCCGTCCGCGGCACCGATGTAGATGGTGCCGTCGTCCTCGATCGTGATCTCGGCGCCGGTGTCCTCCTGGATCTGGTTGATCATCTTGCCCTTGGGGCCGATGACCTCACCGATCTTGTCCACCGGGATCTTGATGGTGATGATGCGCGGGGCGTTCGGCGACATCTCGTCCGGAGTGTCGATCGCCTCGTTCATCACGTCGAGGATGTGCAGGCGGGCGTCCTTGGCCTGCTTCAGCGCGGCGGCGAGCACCGACGCCGGGATGCCGTTCAGCTTGGTGTCCAGCTGCAGGGCGGTGATGAAGTTGCGGGTACCGGCGACCTTGAAGTCCATGTCGCCGTACGCGTCCTCGGCGCCCAGGATGTCGGTCAGGGTGACGTAGTGCGTCTCACCGTCGATCTCCTGCGAGATCAGGCCCATGGCGATACCGGCGACGGCGGCCTTCAGCGGCACACCGGCGTTCAGCAGCGACATGGTGGAGGCGCAGACCGAGCCCATCGAGGTGGAGCCGTTGGAGCCGAGCGCCTCGGAGACCTGGCGGATGGCGTACGGGAACTCCTCGCGGGTCGGCAGCACGGGCAGGATCGCCCGCTCCGCCAGCGCACCGTGGCCGATCTCGCGGCGCTTGGGCGAGCCCACGCGGCCGGTCTCGCCGACCGAGTACGGCGGGAAGTTGTAGTTGTGCATGTAGCGACGGCGCGTCTCCGGGGAGAGCGTGTCGAGCTGCTGCTCCATGCGGAGCATGTTCAGGGTGGTGACACCCAGGATCTGGGTCTCGCCGCGCTCGAACAGGGCCGAGCCGTGGACCCGCGGGATCGCCTCGACCTCGGCGGCCAGGGTGCGGATGTCGGTGACACCGCGGCCGTCGATGCGGACCTTGTCCTTGATGACGCGCTCGCGGACGATCTTCTTGGTCAGCGCGTTGTAGGCGGCGCTGATCTCCTTCTCGCGGCCCTCGAACTCCGGCAGCAGCTTGTCCGCGGCGATCGCCTTGATGCGGTCGAGCTCGTTGTTGCGCTCCTGCTTGCCGGCGATGGTGAGCGCCTGGGCCAGCTCGTCCTTGACCGCGGCGGTCAGGGCGGCCAGCACGTCGTCCTGGTACTCCAGGAAGACCGGGAACTCGCCGGTCTCCTTGGCGGCCTGGGCGGCCAGCTTGGACTGCGCCTGGCAGAGCACCTTGATGAACGGCTTGGCGGCCTCCAGACCGTCGGCGACGACCTCCTCGGTCGGGGCCTCGGCGCCGTCGGCGACCAGCTTGATGGTCTTGTCGGTGGCCTCGGCCTCGACCATCATGATCGCGACGTCGCCGTCCGGCAGGACGCGACCGGCGACGACCATGTCGAAGACGGCCGACTCCAGCTCGCTGTGGGTCGGGAAGGCGACCCACTGGCCCTTGATCAGGGCGACCCGGACGCCGCCGATCGGGCCGGAGAACGGCAGACCGGCCAGCTGGGTGGAGGCGGAGGCGGCGTTGATGGCCACCACGTCGTACAGGTGGTCCGGGTTCAGCGCCATGACGGTCACGACGACCTGGACCTCGTTGCGCAGGCCCTTGACGAAGGACGGGCGCAGCGGGCGGTCGATCAGGCGGCAGGTGAGGATCGCGTCCTCGGAGGGCCGGCCCTCACGACGGAAGAACGAGCCGGGGATCCGGCCCGCGGCGTACATCCGCTCCTCGACGTCGACGGTCAGCGGGAAGAAGTCGAAGTGCTCCTTCGGCTGCTTGGACGCGCTGGTGGCCGACAGGACCATGGTGTCGTCGTCGAGGTAGGCGACGGCGGAGCCGGCGGCCTGACGGGCCAGCCGGCCGGTCTCGAAGCGGATGGTACGGGTGCCGAAGCTGCCGTTGTCGATGACGGCCTCGGCGTAGAACACGTTCTCTTCCACCTGGAAGATCTCCTCTTTCGTACGTCTCCCGAGGAGCGCCCCTCCGCTTTGCCTACCGGTGGCCCGGGCATCTGGGCCGGTCTTCGATCGAAGCCTCCGGGTCGCCGGCGCCGTCGTCTGGACGGCTCGGCACTCCCCGACGGCCACTACCGAGGACCGGCGCCTCTCGGCCTGCTGGTCGGCGGTCGCGTGTGGACGCTCCCTGGGACGCGGGCGGCTTCCGTTTGAAGCCAGCGGCCCGCTCGGTGATGTCGCACTGCCTCAATTCTCGCGGCGTCTTCGCGACACCATGAGCGGGCATGCCCTTCACCTTACAAATTCACACCCTACAGAGCCCGCCATTACCACGCGTGTGGAAAGGGACTCGTCGCAGGGAGTTCGCCCGGCGTTCGCCGTCCGTCACTGCGGAGGACGGCGGCACCGTGCGGGATGCAGCGAGGGGCGGCTCCCCGGTAGGGGGAGCCGCCCCTGCACGGCGGACTTAGCGGGCGCCGCCGGCGGCACCGCGGCGGATGCCCAGGCGGTCGACGAGCGTACGGAAACGCTCGATGTCCTTCTTGGCCAGGTACTGCAGCAGACGGCGGCGCTGGCCGACCAGGATCAGCAGACCACGGCGGGAGTGGTGGTCGTGCTTGTGGAACTTCAGGTGCTCGGTCAGGTCCGAGATGCGGCGCGAGAGCATCGCGACCTGGACCTCCGGGGAACCGGTGTCGCTCTCGTTCTGACCGAACTCGGCGATGATCTGCTTCTTGACGTCGGCGGCGAGTGCCACGGCATCTCCTTCAAGGGTTTCGCCGAGCGACCCTGGTAGACGGCACAGGATCTGACAGAACTCGGACGGGCCCAAGCGTACCAGCGCCCGCCGGCCGCCCCGACAGCGGGGCGACGGCGGGCGCGTGGCGCGGGCCTCGGATCAGCTGGTGGCGCCGCGGACCAGACCGTAGATGTCCAGCACCGCGAGGGCCAGCGGGACCAGCGAGATCAGCATCAGGCCGTCCACCATGTCCAGGACGCGGCCCCAGAACGGGGAGACGCCCAGACGCGGCACGACCAGCGCGATGGCGGTCAGCACGGCGGCCCCGAAGGCGATCGAGACGCCCAGCCAGACCGTGCGCAGGTCGGTCTGGGTGGTGGAGCCGGCGGCCCGGATGATGAACTCCGGGGTGTGCAGCGACAGGCCCAGGATCAGCAGGCCCAGGCCGGCCAGGCCGGCGATGGTGAGGGCGAAGACCTGCGCGGTGTAGCGGAACAGCCGGGCCCGCAGCATGGTCGCGATGCCGACCGCCAGCGCCAGCAGCTCGCCGTACATGGTGTCGCTGAAGCCGAGCACGGCGCAGGCGCCGACGATCACCGCGGCGCAGCCGCCGACCAGGCCGACCAGCACCTCGTGGCCCCGGCGGGCCTGGTGGGCGATCTTCTCGTACTGGACGGTCTCGGCGCGGTTCTCGTCCTCGGAGAAGTTGCGACCCCGGGTACGGGTCTGGCCGGGGGCGCTGAAGCCGACGGGCAGCCGGGCGAAGCGGGCGGACAGCGCGGGCAGCACGCCGATCGCGGCGATGGCGGCGACACCGGTGACGGCGGCGATGTGGGTGGCCGGGGTACCGGAGAGCAGCACGCCCGCGAAGGTGGCCAGGGTGCCCGCGGCGGCCAGGAAGGAGGAGGCGACGAAGACCGAGTCCTTCTCCGGCAGCAGGCCGACCAGCAGTACCGAGACCACCAGGACGGCGACGCAGCCGACCAGGAACTGGAGCCGGCCGGGACCGTCCCCCTGGTGGGCGATCGCGATGATGCCGCTGCCCGCGATCAGCGTGTGCGGGAGCGCGCCGAGGCCGAGCGCGAGCCCGGCGTCGTGGTCGTCGTAGACCCGGGCGCGGATCCCCGCGAAGGCGACCAGGACGACCGCGGTCACGCCGGACAGGATGCCCGGCAGGCTGTGCATGTCGTGGCGCAGGTCGGAGAACCAGAGCGCGAACCCGAGCAGCACCAGCAGCACGGTCGAGCCGATCAGGCCGAAAGCCCGCATCAGCTCGGGACTCCAGAAGCGGCGGTCGGCCTCGACCGCGCTGGCGATGGCGTCGGCCACGTCGTCGTAGACGGCCGGCGGCAGCGACTCGGCGAACGGGCGCAGGCTCAGCAGGTCGCCGTCGCGCACCTGCTGAGCGGCCAGCGGCAGTCCGCTGTCCAGGACCGTTCCGTCGCGGCGGACCAGGTGGAAGCCGGTCGGCGCACCGTCCGCCTGGGTCTGGCCGGAGAGCCTCAGCACCTCGGGGTAGATGTCCGCGAGCGGGACGTCCTCCGGCAGTGCGACGTCGATCCGGCTGTCCGGCGCCACCACAGTGACCCGGCAGAATCCGGTCGTTGCATTAGCGCTCACCGGCGCTCTCCCCCTTGTTGACTGGCCGTTCGTCGGCTCGGCCCGATCCTCCCGGACCGGAACTCGCGCGATCCGGATGAGACTTGGCGCGGCGTTACCCTACCGCCAGCCGGGCCGGCCCACCCACCGACCCCCGGCCGGTGGCCTGTGAAAGAAGGGTGACGGTGGATCACCCCTCTTCCTCACGACCGGACTGCCCTCGCCCCTGTGGTCGCACCGTCCGGGCAGACCAGTAGGATCGGCCCCTGCGCAAGGCGTAACGGGGGCGGATTCGCGCGACCCCGATGACGCTTGCGGTCGGCGGAGCGGGGGCGGCGTCATCGCAACACGGGGCGTCCTCACCCGTACGTATCCAGTGCGTGAGGGCTGATGCCAGTGGGCGAGCGAAGCGAGCGAACCGTTAGAAGGTGCGAGTTTCGCGAAGCGGCCGACGAGCGAAGCGAGGAGGTCGCATGAGTGTGGTTACCGTCAAGCGTCCGGCGCGGGCGTATCCGCCCGCGGTGCCGGACGAGCCGGTGGAGCTGGTGCCTCCGCCGGAGCTGCCCAGAGCGGGTGGCGAGGACTGGCTGATGTCCCTGTTGCCGTTGCTCGGCATGGGTGGGTCCGCAGCGTTCCTCTTCTCGCCCGGTGCCCAGGGGCCGCAGAAGATGATGGGTGTCCTGATGGTCGCCTCCACCGCGGGTATGGCGGTGGCCCAGATGATCAAGGCACGCAAGGGCGGCAACGCGGGCACCGCGGACGAGCGCCGCGACTACCTGAAGTACCTGCAGCAGATGCGCCGCCAGGTGCGCCGTACGGCCGAGCGCCAGCGCGGCGCCCAGCTGTTCCTGCACCCGGAGCCCGACCAGCTGTGGTCGATCGTGGCGGAGGGCCGCCGGCTGTGGGAACGCAGGCCCGGTGACCCGGACTTCGCCCAGATCAGGCTCGGCCGCGGTCCACAGCAGCTGTCCACGCCGCTGGTGGCACCGCAGACCGCGCCGCTGGACGAGTTGGAGCCGCTGGCCGCCGCTGCGATGAAGAACTTCCTCACCGCGCACGGCACTCTGCAGGACCTGCCGCTGGCGGTCTCGCTGCGCGCCTTCTACCACATCACCGTCTGCGGCGATCCGGACACCGTGTACGGCAACGTCCGGGCGATGATCGCCCAGTTGACCACCCTGCACTCGCCCGATGACCTGGTCATCGCGGTCGCCGCCGCGCCGGGCGCGGTGGAGGAGTGGGAGTGGGCGAAGTGGCTGCCGCACACCCAGCACCGCAAGGACAGCGACGGCGCGGGTTCCCGCCGCCTGATCGCGACCGGGCTCGGTGAGCTGGAGTACCTGCTGGAGAACGAGCTGGCGGGCCGCAAGGGCTTCTCCCGCGACACCGTGCCGTCTCCCGACCAGCCGCACATCGTGGTCATCATGGACGGCGCCTCGGTGCCGCCCGACTCGGCGCTGGCCGGTGCGGAGGGCGTCCAGGGCGTCACCGTGATCGAGGTCGTCCCGGGTGAACTGGACGAGCCCAGCGGACACTTGGTGATCTCTCTGACCAAGGACGAGCTGCTGCTGGAGTCCGCCTCCGGCGCCTCGTACTCCGGCAAGCCGGACACCCTGTCCTCCTGGCAGTCCGAGGCGCTGGCGCGCCAGCTGGCACCGTTCCGGGTCTCGGCCGGCGGGGACGACGGCGACCCGTCGCTGGTCAGCATGGACTTCACCGAGATGATGAGCACCGGTGACCCGGGCTCCTTCGACCCGGCCCGGCACTGGCGTCCGCGTCCGATCGCCGAGAAGCTCAAGGTCCCGCTGGGTGTCGGCCAGAACGGCGAGTACGTCTGGCTGGACATCAAGGAAGCCTCGCTGCAGGGCATGGGCCCGCACGGCATGTGCGTCGGCGCCACCGGTTCCGGCAAGTCCGAGGTGCTCCGCACCATCGTGCTGGCGCTCGCAGTGACCCACTCCTCCGAGGTCCTCAACCTGGTCCTCGCGGACTTCAAGGGTGGTGCCACCTTCGCCGGTATGGCGGAGATGCCGCACACCGCGGCCGTGATCACCAACCTCGAGGGCGAAGCCACCCTGATCGACCGCATGCGCGACGCGATCGAGGGCGAGATGAACCGCCGCCAGGAACTGCTGCGCGCGGCGGGCAACTACGCCAACATCAACGAGTACGAGCGGGCCCGTGCCGCCGGTGCGGCCCTCGACCCGCTGCCCTCGCTGCTGATGATCATCGATGAGTTCTCCGAACTCCTCACCGCGAAGCCGGACTTCATCGATCTGTTCATCCAGATCGGCCGTATCGGCCGTTCGCTGGGCATGCACATGCTGCTCGCCTCGCAGCGCCTCGAGGAGGGCAAGCTCCGCGGTCTGGACACCTTCCTCTCCTACCGTCTGGGTCTGCGCACCTTCTCGGCCGCCGAGTCGCGGGCCGCGATCGGTGTGCCGGACGCCTACCACCTGCCGCCGATCCCGGGTGTCGGTTACCTGAAGTTCGGTTCCGACGTGATGGAGCGCTTCCGCGCCGCGTACGTCTCGGGCCCCTACCGCCCGCCGGGCCAGCAGCGCACCAGCAGCGGCCAGGTGATCACCGCGCAGCCGGTGCTGTTCACCGCGGCCGAGGTGCCGATCATCGAGCCGGTGGTCGAGGAGGTCGTCGAGGAGGTCGAGGAGATCGACGACTCGCTGCTCGACACCATGCTGGACGTCTTCGTCCAGCGGATGCTCGGGCAGGGCCCGCCCGCCCACCAGGTGTGGCTGCCGCCGCTGGAGGACGCCCCCAGCATCGACGGGCTGGTGCTGCCGCTCCAGGTCACCCCCGAACGCGGGCTCACCTCCTCGGACTTCGGCAAGGTCGGCACCCTGAAGGTGCCGGTCGGCATCGTCGACAAGCCGCGCGACCAGCGCCGCGACGTGCTGGAGCAGGACTACTCGGGTGCGGCCGGTCACGGTCTGATCATCGGCGGTCCGCGCTCCGGCAAGTCCACCCTGGTCCGGACCCTGGTGGCGAGCTTCTCGGTCACCCACACCCCGATGGAGACGCAGTTCTACCTGCTGGACTTCGGTGGTGGCGGTTTCCAGAGCCTGGAGGGCCTGCCGCACGTCGGTGGCGTCGCCGGGCGACTGGACGTCGACAAGGTGCGCCGCATGGTCAGCGAGGTGCACGGCGTCCTCAACCACCGTGAGGAGCTGTTCCGCGCGGCCGGGATCGACACCGTCGGCACGTTCCGGTCCAGGCGGGCCAATGGCCAGCTGCCGGACGAGCTGCACGGCGACGTCTTTCTGATCATCGACGGCTGGCTCACCTTCAAGCAGGAGTTCGAGGCGCTGGAGCCGGTCATCTCCGACATCGCCGCGCGCGGTCTCGGCTACGGCGTCCACGTCATCGTGACCGCCTCCCGGTACGCCGAGGTCCGCCCGGCACTCAAGGACCTGCTGCAGAACCGCACCGAGCTGAAGCTCGGTGACTCGATGGAGTCGGAGATCGACCGCAAGGTCGCGGTGAACGTCCCGGCGAACTCGCCCGGCCGAGGCCTCACCGCGGACAAGCTGCACTTCCTGGCCGGCCTGCCGCGCCTGGACGGCAAGTCCACCATCGACGACCTCGGCGACGGCCTGGCCGGCCTGGTCGAGGCGGTCAACGGGGCCTGGACCGGGCCGCGCGCGCCGCAGGTGCGCATGCTGCCCGCAGTGCTCGACGGGAACTCGCTGCCCAAGGGCTTCGAGCACCCCGAACTCGGTGTCGCCTTCGCCGTCGACGAGACCGAACTCGCGCCGGTCTTCCTCAACTTCGAGACCGACCCGATGTTCGTGGTCTTCGGTGAGAGCGAGTCCGGCAAGTCCGCGGTGCTGCGCATGCTGATCAAGCAGATCACCGAGCGCTACACCCCGGACCAGGCCGGCATCGTGATCGGCGACTTCCGCCGCTCGCTGCTGGGCGTGGTGCCGCCGGAGTACCTGGTCGAGTACGCGGCGGCCGCGCCCGCCATGTCCTCGATCGTGGAGATGCTCCGCGGAGCCTGCGCCCGCCGTCTGCCGGGACCGGACGTCACGCCCGAGCAGCTGCGCAACCGCAGCTGGTACAGCGGCAAGGACATGTTCGTGATCGTGGACGACTACGAGCTGGTCGCCACCCAGTCGGGCAACCCGATGGCGCCGCTGGGCGAGTTCCTGCCGTTCGCCCGCGACATCGGTCTGCGCATCATCATCGCGCGCAGCGCCGGTGGTGCCGGCAGGTCGCTCTTCGAGCCGATCATGCAGCGGATGCGCGAGCTGGGCGGCCAGGGCCTGCTGCTCTCCGGTGACAAGAACGAGGGTGCGCTGCTCGGCACGGCCAAGCCGCAGCCGCTGCCGCCGGGCCGTGGCATCTACGTCACCCGCCGGATGACGGCGGGCCAGACCGTCCAGGTCGGCTGGACGCCCGCGCCGTAACAGCGGGCAGTGTCGTAGCACCGAGTGACGAACAGAGGCCGGGTCCGGTGACGGACCCGGCCTCTGCCGTCCCAGGTGCTGAAACGTTATCGAGTTTCTTGCATGACTTTGCTGCGGTTCTCGTTGCGGGAGCGGGCGGCGCGGGGGCCTGGCGGGGCGCCTGGGCCAGCAGCGGCCCACCCAGCAGGAAGCCTTGGATTCACGGGCGGCAATCTGCGTTCACCTTTGATTCAAATACGTCATGGCGAAGGTAACAAATAGGACATGCTCGGTGATCGCCCCGCGCAGCCATAGGATCCCCTGTCCGGCCCGCTTCGGCCTGCGGATTCCGAAGCAGTTCGGCCGTTGACGCGATCTATACGCCCCTGTTCCATGGCTCCGGGAGCGACCGGGACCGACACCAGCCACTGGAGGCGATAGCGCTCCCTCCCCACGACCTCACGAGCCGATCGGAACGCCCATGACCGACACGCTTCGCCCGCCACTCGCCGCAGCCCCCACCACGGCGGCTGAGAGCCTCGACGGAGCGCCGACGAAGCTCAGCCGTTCGCTCGGTGTCGTGGGCGGGACCCTGCTCACGCTCTCCTGCGTGACCCCGGCGTCCTCGCTGTTCGTGATCGTGCCGAGCCTCTTCAACAGCCTCGGCACCGCCACCGCGCTGACCATCGGCATCGGAGCGCTCATCTGCGTAGCGGTGGCGTTCTGCTACTCCGAGCTCGGCACCCTGGTCCCGAGCGCCGGCGGCGAGTACGCGATGGTCGGCACCCTCGCGGGCCGGTTCACCGGGTGGCTGGTGTTCATCCAGTCCCTGATCGTGGTGATGATCGTGCCCTCGGTCATCGCCCTCGGTACCGCCGACTACCTGGCCCCGATCGTGCACATCGACCCGGCGGTCGCCGGCGCCGGCGTGATGCTGGCCGCCACCGTCGCCGGCCTGCTCGACCTGCGGGCCAACGCCTGGATCACCGGCATCTTCCTGGTCCTCGAGGTGATCGCCGCCGCCGTGGTCTCCTTCCTGGGCTTCGCACACACCGAGCGCGGCCTGGGCAGCCTGCTGCACGGCGTGTCCGCCGACGCGAGCGGTGCCACCAGCCCGGTCGGCATGGCCGCGATCCTGGCCGCGATGGGCACCGCCCTGTTCGTCACCCAGGGCTTCAGCACCGCGATCTACCTCTCCGAGGAGCTGGAGGACCCGCGCCGCAACGTCGCCCGCACCGTGCTGTGGACGCTCGCGCTCTCGGTCGTGGTGATCATGGTCCCGGTCGTCGCCATCACCATGGGCGCCCCCGACCTGGCCACGCTGACCGCCGGCGACATCTCCGGCATGGTGGTCGGCTGGAGCAACTCCGCCCTCGGCACCTTCATCAGCCTCTGCATCGCGCTGGCCATCATCAACGCCGGCATCGTGATGGTCATCCAGAACTCCCGGGTGCTCTTCGCCTCCGGCCGCGACCGGGCCTGGCCCGAGTCCGTCAACCGGGCCTTCGGCACCCTGAACCGCTTCAGCGCGCCGTGGGTCTCCACGCTGGCCGTCGGCGTCCCCGGCGCGGTGCTCTGCTTCGTGCCGAACACCCTGCTGACCAACATCACCGGTGTCGCGGTCGCCGCGCTCTACCTGCTGGTCGCCGTCGCCGCCCTGTTCTCCCGCCGTGCACAGCACAAGGACGCCCCGGCCTGGCGCCAGCCGCTCTGGCCGGTGCTGCCGGTCCTGCTGATCGCGGCGCTCGGCTACGTGCTGACCCAGCTGGACGTCACCGCGCTGCTGTGGACCGGCGCCATCACCGTCGCCGCCTCGCTGTACTGGGTCTGCTACCTCCGCCCCCGCCAGGACACCCACTGGGTGATCACCCTGCCCGAGGACGAGCGGGTCTGAGCACCGGGACGGCCGCGGGCCCGGCTCCCCACCCGGGGGGCCGGGCCCGCGGCCGTCCTTTGGATGTCAGCCCTCGTTGCGGCGCCTGCGGTCCCGGACCACGATCGCGCTGCCTGCCAGCCCGGCGACCAGCAGCGCGCCCACGCCCACCGCATAGGTGCCGGTCCGGCTGTCCTTCTGCGCCTGGGTCTCCCCGAGGCCGAGCGGCTGCGCGACGATCTTCGTGGTGTCCAGCTGCACCGGCTTGTCGGGAACCGGGTCCTCCTCGGGCGGGGCGTCGCTGCTGACGGCCTTCACCGGGTCGACCACGCCCCAGCCGATGAACCGGTTGGCACCGGGCCCGGTGCGCTGCGCGGTCTGCTCGATCCGGGCCCGGATCTGCGCGGCCGTCCACTTCGGGTACTTCGCCTTCAGCAGCGCGGCCACCCCCGCCACGTAGGGGGCGGAGAAGCTGGTGCCGTTGTCCACGCACTGACCGTGTCCGGGAACGGTGGAGAGCATCTCCACGCCCGGCGCCGCGATCTTCACGAAGTCCCCGTACTGCGAGAACGAGGCGCGCTCGTTGTTGCGGTCCGAGGCGCCGACCGCCAGCACGGTGTCGAAGGCCGCCGGGTAGGTGGGCCCCTCCCGCCCGTCGTTCCCGGAGGAGGCGACCACGACGATGCCCTGGTCGTCGGCCTGCTTGAGGACGGCCTTGAGGTCATCCTTCTGGGGGAAGTTGCCGCTGTCGTCGGTCGCCCGGACATCCTGCGAGATGTTGATGACGTCGACGTTGGCCTTGATCGCATCCTTGACCGCGTCGATCAGAGTCGACACGTCACCGCTGCCCTGGCTGTCGTTCTGCCGGATCGCGTAGATCCTGGCGTCCGGCGCCAGTCCGACGAAACCCGTCGCCGAGTACGGCTTGGCCGCGATGATCCCCGCCACCTTGGTGCCGTGGCCGACCGTGTCATCGGTGCTCTTGCCGTCGACCTGCTTGCCGTCCTTGTCCTTCAGGAGCGACGGGCCGGCATCCACCTTGCCGTCCAGCTGCGGGTTCCTGTTGTCCACCCCGGTGTCGATCACCGCGACTTCGACCGGGGTCTTGCCATCGGGCTTGAGACCCCGCTCCTTGCCGCCGTTCCAGAGCTGGTCGAGCAGCACCCGCTGGAGCGCCCACGGCACGCCCTGGACGTCCGCGGCCGGGTTGCCGCACTCGCCGGACGCCGCGATCCCCAGCGGCGACCAGCGCAGGGCCGCGGAGTCACTCGGATCCGGCGAGGGCTGCGCCGCGTACGCGGGCACACTCGCCAGGGTCCCGATCACCCCCAGTGCGACCAGTCCCGCGGCAGCCCTGCGGTAGGTACCCAACGACACCTGTCTTCCCCTCTGATCCACCCGATGTCGTGCGCGCGGTCGCCCGCGCGCCAGGGCCTTGAACAGGCCCAGGGCGGGCGCCCGTCCGGACACCCGCCCCATGTGCACTACTGCCGTACCCCGGTGCAGGGCCCCGGCTCAGCCGCCCCAGATCGCCTGGTTGCGCTGCTCGGTCGACTGGTAGCTCTGCGCGGCGTTGTCCAGCGAGGTGGCGATCTGGCCCAGGGCCTGCTGCAGGTCAGCGGCCTTGGTGTCCCACTCGCGCTGGCGGGCCTGGTAGCCCTCCTGCGCCGCGCCCGCCCAGCTGCTGGCGATCCGGGTGACGCCGGCCTTCAGCTCGTCCAGCTGCGACTGGATGCGCGCAGCGGTCTGGCGGACCTCCTGGCTGGCGTTCTGGATGGTGGAGAAATTAACGAGAATGCTCGCGTCGGACACGGTGTCTCCTTCTGGATGGAATCGCGGCGGCCGTCACAGCGGCCGATGAGTTACGGGCGTTTCGGCGCCGTGGCTCAGAACGAGCCCCTCATCGACGACTGCTGCTCCTGCTCGGTCTGCGAGTACGCCTTGGTCGTGGCCTCGATCGCCTGCTTGATCTCGTCGAGCACCTTGTTCAGCGCGGTCGCGTCGTCGTTGAAACGGTGCTGCAGCTGCTTGTAGGCCTCAGCAGCCTGGCCCTTCCAGCCGGCCTGGATCTCGTCGACGAGCGTGTTGAGCCGACCGATCTCCCCCTGGACCTGGGCGTTCACCTCACCGATCCGGTTGGCGAAAGCCGTCATTTCTTCAGCGGTCGTCGTGAACTGACCAGACATGGTCCACCGTCCCCCATGAGAACAGACATCCTGACTGACAGCCCTGGCACGGACCATCCGTCAAACATCACGGTGTGATGTCCTGAAGCACTGTAGTCGCCATCCGCAAGTCACCCAACACCGGGAGTGCGGCAGTTACGAGATGATGACACTGCGCCAGCTGTTCGACTGACGCAGTGTCATAACGGTGTATCAGGCGTTCTGCGCCTGGAGCGCGGCACTGGTGTTGAGCACCGGCCCGGCCGGGACCAGGTCGGACCACGCGCGCGGGACCAGGGTCGGCTGCACCTTGTCGTAGCCCAGCCGGGCCTGCGCCTCGTTGCCCTGCTGCTGCGCCGCACCGCCCTGCGGGTCGGCGGGCGCGCTCGTCGCCGGCGGCGCCCCCTTGGCGTTGGGGCCGTCGTTGTTGCTCGGCACCGAGTAGCGCAGACCGGTCTCGGTGATCAGGAAGTTGCTGCCCGAGCTGTCACCGCCGCCCTTGCCGTCCACCGCGCGGAACAGCAGGCCGTGGCCCGGCGAGACGTGCGCACTGGCGGAGCCGCTGCTGACCTGGGCGGGGTACTCGGTGTGGGCCCAGACCGAACGCTTGACGTTCTTGTCGCTGTCCCAGCCCTCGAAGGTGCTGCAGAGCACCGTACGGGCCCCCTTGCCGTCGTTGACCGCGTGCTCGGCGGGCTTCTCCTTCGGCATGTCCTTGGGGTCGTCGTCCATCATCTTGGTGACGACGCTGTCCTTGAGGCTCGCGTAGTCGTTCGGCGAGAGCTCGGCGAACTTCGGCGTCGTACCCGAGGGGTAGGCGTCCTTCAACGCCCGGCTGTTGCGCATCAGTTCGGCCTGGAAGGCGGAGATCTGGTAGAGGTTCTGTGCGCCCACCACGTAGTAGGTCTTGTCCTGGAACGACAGCAGCCGTCCGACCTTCCGCTCGCTCTGCTGCGTGATGTTCACGGTGGAATGCGCACCGATGTTGTTGCCGGAGGGCATGGTGGGGAACTTGATGGGCGCCCCGTCCCCCAGGGTGGCCAGCCACTCCTTGGAGACCTGCTCCCGCGTGGCGTCGCTGCCGAACAGCGCCGCCTCCATCGCGTGGCGGTCGATCGGATCGGTGCTGTTGTCACCGAGCGCGTGCTTCATGCCCGCCTGGTCGATCAGGTACTCGCTGGCCGGCAGGTCCTTGTTGTTGATGTCCTGCGCACCGTCCTGCGGGCCCTGCACGAACAGCCACTGACCACTGCCCAGCACCAGGTCCGGCCGCTGCAGCATCTTCTTCTCGCTGTCGGCCGCGACGAACACCGACTGGTTGATGGTCGCCTGCTGCCCGCCCACTCCCGGCCGGTCGCAGACCGACCAGAGCTTCGCCTGCGAAGCGTCGTCCGAGGTGGGCAGCCGGTCCGGGGCGTACGGGATGCCGATGGTCGCGCCGTGGTTCTTGTACGCGTCCAGCGCCGAGTCCACCACCGGCACGACCTTGGCCCCGGCCGGCAGCACCAGCCTGGCCGAAGCCATGTTCAGCACCTGGTGCAGGTACTTCTCGTTGGTCTTGGGGTCGACCAGCACCACGTAGCGGGTGGTGGAGTCCTTGCCCTGGATGATGCTCTTGCCGTCGTCCCAACCCTTGGGCGCGGTGGGCTTGATGACGCCCCACATCCCGAAGCCGGCCACCACGACGGCCGCCACCACGATGCTCGGCAGCACGGCCCGCACCGGACGCGGGGCGTCCTCGTCACTGCCGCCACCCCCCGGCTGCAGGAAGGCGCCGACCATGCGCTTGCGCGCGAAGGTATAGGCGTTGAGTTCGTCGCGGCGTGATGCCATCTTGTCGTCTCCCCTGTTCGACCGACAGCCGGACTGGCCCGACAGCCTCGGCCCGGCACCTGTGCGTACGTCAGCACGATTGGTCCATGCGCGAGTCTGCCACCCGGCGGGCACGAGGTGCAGCGAACCCTCTACGATGCAAAGCCTCTACGATGCGGCAGCAGACGGTGAGTACGGTACGGGTCCGGTGTGCCGACCAGCCAACCGGGCCGTGATATCTGATCAGAGAGGTTCACGCGGGGGATGCCAAGCCAGACCGCTCCAGAGCGACGCAGCACATCGCACGGCAGGAGCAACGGCGGCCGACGGAACGGGGGCAGGGGGACGCGCCGCTCGACACCGGCGCGGTCCGGGGGCGGCACCGCCCCGATCGCGGTGAAGGTCCACCCGCGTCCCGGCCTGCTCGGAACCCGTCTGCGCCTGCAGCAGCTCGTTCTCATCGAGGTCGCCGCCGCGCTGGTCGCGGTCGGCTGGACCATCAGCAAGGCGATGGCCGGGGTGTTCGCGGTGCCCGCGGTGCTGCTGGTGGTCGTCGCACTGCTGCCGCTGGGCGGCCGTGTCCTGCCCGAGGGACTGCAGGTGCGGATGGGCTACGGCGCCCGCCGCAAGCAGGCCCAGCTCAACGTGCCTCCGCCGGGCACCGACCCGGCGCTGGCGCCCGCGCTCGAGGTCGAGCCGGCACTGCGCACCTACACCCACGCCACCGAGGCCGACCTCGGCGGCGGCCGCCCGCTGCGGCGCGAGACCGGAATGGTCGGCGACGGCACCTTCCTGACCTCCATCCTGCTGGTGCAGTCCAAGGACCAGCCGCTGCGGCCCGCCCGCACCACCCTGCCGCTGCCGCTGGACGTGATCTGCTCGGCGCTCCAGGTGGACGACATCGCCCTGGAGTCGGTCCAGCTGGTCCAGCACACCCAGCCCGCGCCCGCCCCGCACCTGCCCGAGCAGTCGCTCGCCGCCCGCGCCTACCACCAGCTGCAGGACGGCCTCAGCACCCCGGGCCTGCGGCTCACCTGGGTCGCACTGAAGCTCGACCCCGAGGCGGCGGCCACCGCCGTACTGGCCCGCGGCGGCGGCGAGGAGGGCGCCCGCAAGGCACTCCAGCGGGTGACCGACCAGCTGGCCGGACGGCTCAACGGCGCCGGTTTCACCGCCACCGTGCTGGACGAGCGCGAGCTGATCGCCGCGCTGGCCATCTCGATCTGCGCCAACCCGATCGCGGTGGCGGGCCGTCAGGGCACCGGCGGCGGTGGCGGAAGCAGCCGCCGGACCCAGGAGAGCCGCAAGTTCTGGCGGATCGACGACCGCTGGCACAGCACGTACTGGATCTCCAAGTGGCCGCAGCTCAGCCGCCCCGGTGGCACCCCCGGCCGGATCGCCGCCCCCGACCTGGTCAACCTGGTCACCGGCACCCCCGCGCTGGCGAGCACCTTCAGCCTCACCGCGAGGCGGGGCACCGGCGGTTCGGTCGGCATCAGCGGGCACGTCCGGGTGACCGGGCGCAGCGAGAGCGAGGTCACCCAGATCGGGCGGCTCGTCGAGACCCGCGCACAGAGTGCCGGTGTCGGCCTGACCCGGCTCGACCAGGAGCAGGCGCCCGGTCTGCTCGCCACGCTGCCCCTGGGAGGGACTTCCTGATGGCCTATCAGACCTACCCCGCCCAGCCGGCCGATTCAGAGGCCGACCGCACCCGCAGCGCGCTGCGGATCCGGCCGGGCTTCGGCCTGCGCGGCCCGCGCCGTGAGCAGCACGTCCTCGCTCCCGAGGACCTCTCCGCACTCTCCTTCCCGGTCGGCGACGACGGTGTGGTCATCGGCGTCGACGCGCAGCAGCAGCCCGCCGTGCTGGGGCTGTTCCGGCCGACCCCGTACGAGGTGGTGCTGGTCGGCGGCATGTGGACGGCGCAGATCATCGCGCTGCGGGCCGCCGCCACCGGTGCCCGGGTCGCCGTGGAGACCGGACGCCCGCAGGCCTGGGGGCCGCTGGCTCAGGCTGCCGGCGGCGGCCAGCCCTGTGTGACGGTGCATCACGTCGGGCGCCTCGGCGCCCAGGGTGCCTCGGTCACCTCACCGGTGCTGGTGGTCCGCGACCTTGGTGCCCGGCCGCCGCGCAGCCGGCTGTCCGCCACCCCGTGGCAGACCACCCTCACCCTGCTGCCCTACCTGGGACCGAACGCAGCCCGGGTGCTCAACTCCGCCGACCTGGTCGGCCTCCAGCGGATCTCGCCGCAGGAGGCCGAGGTCGTCGCGCGGGTCCTCTCGCTCGGCGAGCAGGACGTGACGTCGCTGCCGACGCTGCCCGACAACATCACGCTCTGGGCGACCAGGATGCGGCAGCAGTTCGTGATGACCAACCCGGTCGAGTCGGAGGGCCAGTTGCTGGGCGGCCCGCGGCGAATGGACTGAGCGGAGCGCCGTGGGGGCGCGGGGAACCGCGCGAGGCGGAGGAATCCAGGCCCGCACCGAGCGCGGTCGGCAGGTCGCAGTGCCCACGGGGGCCATCGGGGTGCGACCGGGCCGGCCGCCCGGGGCCGCCCGACGCGGAATCCTTCCGTCGTACGTGGCTCCCCTCGCCCCCACGGCCCGCCAGTCAACGAAGTGCCTCCAGGGGGAGGAGGTGAACAGCCGGTGAGATTCACTCCAAAGGCGGTTGTCAACGCCCCTCGAAGCCCTGGTGAAGGCACGTGAACCCTGGCGTGAGTTCCGGCACCGCCTTCAGGTGACCGCGAGTCACGTCCTAGTCTTGATGCCCGACGGCACCGCGAATCAGCGGCGGCGAAAACGAGGGAGCCCAAGTGAGCAGCGATCGGGACGGCGTCTACGTCGGCGACAACGCGGCAGAAGACGACGACGACTGGTCGGACGTTCCTGACTACTCGCCGCCGTCCTGGTACACCCAGAGCGCGGAGCCCCAGGCGGGCGCACCCGCGCCGACGCCCGCGACCGCGCCGACGCCCGCACCCACACCCACCCCGGTACCGGCACCCGCGCCCGCCCCGGCTCCGGCCCCGGCGCCCGTGCCGGTCGCGGAGGCGGCTCCGGCCCCGGCGCCCGTACCGCCGGCACCGGGCCCGTCCGCCGTGCCGAACAACCCGTACGCCGGCGGTGAGCAGCCCCAGCCCGCACCGCACGCCGAGGTGCCCGCCGCGGAGCCGGTGCCGCCTGCTCCGGCCCCTGCCCCGGCTCCGGCCCCTGCCCCGGCTCCGGTCGCCGCACCCACTCCGCCGCCCGCACCGGTGGAGTCGGCGGCGCAGCCCGTGTCCGCACCCGTCGAGACTGCGGCGGCCCCCGCTCCGGTGCCTGCCCCGGCTCCGGCTCCGGCCGCCCCCGAGCAGCCGGTTCCGCCACAGGCGTGGCCGCCTGCCGACGGTGCGCCGCAGGCCGGTCCCGTGCCGGTACCGGCACAACCTCCGTACCCGCAGGAGGCGGCCCTTCCGCCGCAGGCGCCCCAGGCGCCCCAGCCTCCGCAGAATCCCCAGCAGGCACCCCAGCCGCCGCAGGCACCCCAGAACCCGCAGGCACCGTGGCCGCAGCAGCCTCCGGCACCAGCACCGGCCACCGCCCCCGCCACGCCCGCCCCTCCGGTGGACCCGCGGCAAGGCGGCTGGCCGCAGGCCGGCGGCTACCCGCAGCAGCAACAACAACAGAGCTACCCCCAGCAGGCCGTGCCGCAGGCGACGGCGGCGTACCAGCAGGGCGGCCAGCAGCCGATGGCCCACGGCGCCGCACTCGGTTACACGGCCGCGGTGGAACTGTCCTCCGACCGCCTGCTGCGCGGCCAGCCCAAGGCACAGCGGCAGCAGCCCCGCTTCCAGTTCGGCGGGAAGGCGGCGCAGGCCGACAAGGCACGCAGGCTGGAGATCATCCGTACGCCGGTGATGAGCTGCTACCGGATCGCGGTGATCAGCCTCAAGGGCGGTGTCGGCAAGACCACGACCACCACCTCGCTCGGGGCCACCCTGGCCAGCGAGCGCCAGGACAAGGTGATCGCGATCGACGCCAACCCGGACGCCGGTACGCTCGGCCGCCGGATCAAGCGCCAGACCGGTGCGACCATCCGCGACCTGGTGACCGCGATCCCGCACCTGCGCAGCTACATGGACGTCCGCCAGTTCACCTCCCAGGACCTCAACTCCGGTCTGGAGATCCTGGCGAACGACGTCGACCCGGCCGTCTCGACCACCTTCAACGACTCGGACTACCGCCAGGTCATCCAGGTGCTCGGCCAGCACTACCCGATCATCCTGACCGACTCCGGCACCGGTCTGCTGTACAGCGCGATGCGCGGGGTGCTGGACCTTGCCGACCAGCTGATCATCGTCTCCACCCCCAGCGTGGACGGTGCCAGCAGCGCCTCCACCACCCTGGACTGGCTCTCCGCGCACGGCTACGCCGACCTGGTGCAGCGCTCGATCACGGTGGTCTCCGGGGTCCGCGAGACCAGCAAGATGATCAAGGTCGAGGACATCGTCGCGCACTTCCAGACCCGCTGCCGCGGCGTCGTCGTGGTGCCCTTCGACGAGAGCCTGGCGGCCGGTGCCGAGGTCAACCTGGCGATGATGCGGCCCAAGGTCCGGGACGCGTACTTCGAGCTGGCCACCCTGGTCGGCGAGGACATCGCCCGCGCCCAGCAGGCGGCTCAGGCCCAGGGCGGCTGGGCCCCGCAGCAGCAGTACCCGCAGCAGGGGCAGGCCGGCGGCTACCCGCAGCAGCAGTACCCGCAGCAGGGCGGCTACCAGCCGCCCCCGCCCGGCGGCTACCCCGGCCAGCCCGCGCCCGGCGCCCCCTGGGCGCCGCAGCCGGGCCAGACCCCGCCGCCCGGGTACCCCGCCCCGCCGCAGGGCGGCACGCCGCTGCCGCCGGAGTGGACCCAGCAGGCCGGCGAGCGCCCCGGCTACGGCTACCCGCCGCCGCCCGAGGGCCAGCAGCCCCCGCAGGGTTACGGCTACCCGCCGCCCCCGCAGCAGTGAGCGACGCGCAACGCAGCGGACCCCGCCGACCGTGCTGGTCGGCGGGGTCCGCTGCTTCACGCCGCTGTTCGCGGCCGACTCTCAGGAGCCGTCGGTCAGTTCACGCGCCCGCTTGACGTCGTCGGCCATCCGATCCAGCAGCGCCTCGATCGAGTCGAACTTCTCCATCCCGCGCAGATACGCCAGGAAGTCCACCGCCACGTGCAGGCCGTACAGGTCGAGACCGATCCGGTCGATCGCGTACGCCTCCACCGTGCGCAGGGTGCCGTCGAAGGTGGGGTTGGTCCCCACCGAGATGGCGGCGGGCATCCGCTCGCCACCGGCGGTCAGCCAGCCCGCGTACACCCCGTCGGCCGGGATCGCGCTGTGCGGCACCGTCTCCACGTTCGCCGTCGGGAAGCCGAGCTCCCGTCCGCGCTGCGCGCCGCGCACCACCACGCCCTCGACCCGGTGCGGCCGTCCCAGCACCTCTGCCGCCCCCGTCATGTCCCCCTCCGAGATCAGTCTGCGGACCAGGGTCGACGAGAAGGGCTCGCCGTCCCCGGCCGCTCCACGCACCTTGAGGTCCACCACCTCGACCTCGAAATCGGCCTTGCGGCCGAGCTCCGCGAGCAGCTCGACGCTCCCGGCCGCCTTGTGCCCGAACCGGAAGTTCGGCCCCTCGATGACCAGCCGCGCACGCAGCGCGTCCACCAGCACCTGCTGGACGAAGGCCTCCGGCGACTCCTTGGAGAACTCCGGCGTGAACGGCAGCACCAGCACCGCGTCCACCCCCAGCTCGGCCATCAGCTCCGCCCGGCGCGGCTGCGGCGCCAGCAGCGGCGGGTGGCTGCCCGGCCGGACCACCTCGCTCGGGTGCGGGTCGAAGGTCACCACGACGGTCCGTACGCCCAGCTCACGGGCACGCTCGACCGTGCGGCCGATGATCAGTTGATGACCCCGGTGCACACCGTCGAAGGATCCGATGGTGACGACGCTGCGCCCCCAGTCCCCGGGGACCTCCTCCAGGCCACGCCAGCGCTGCACCCTGACCGCTCCTCGTTCCTGGCGCACGCTTTGTACGCTCCCATGTTCCAACCTGAACCCCTATAGCGTGCCATGCGCCCGAGTCGGCTTCGGCACCGGAAGGCCTCCTGCGCGCGACGGTGGGCGCGGGACACCGCGTTCGGCCTCCGCGGCGGCGTACTGCGGGTCCCTCCCGGCGGCCACCAGGCCCCGCATCCGGGCCAGCAGCGGCCCGCCGGCCGGCGGCCTCCCGGCGGCCGGCCACTCGGCCAGCAGCCGCGCGAAGGACGCCGAGCGGCCGGCGCAGCGGACCAGCCCGGCATCGGCCCGAGCCGTCCGCGCCGCGATCGTGCGGACCAACTCCCGCACCCGCTCGGGCTCGTGCTCCGCGCAACGCTCGGCCAGCGAGTTCAGCACCGCCGTCAGGACGCCCTCATCGCCCTCGCCCGCCAACAGCGCGTCCAGCACCGGCCCGCGTGCGGGCAGGCCCGGCGCCGCCAGCCGTACCGCCAGGACCCGCCGCACCGGTGCCGGCCGCGCGGTGAGCCCCAGCGCCCGCAGCACCTCCAGCGGCTCGACACAGGGCCGAAGGGTCGCGGCCGGCCCCGAGGTCCGGGACGCCTCCCCGTTCGGGGGCTCCGGGGGCCCCGCGAGCAGCCGGTCCAGGTAGTCGGCGATCTGCCCGACCCGCTCGGGGTGCTCGCGCAGCAGCTCGGCGGCCAGACCGAGACCTCGGCGGGCCACCGCCGGATCGGGCACCTCGGCGAGCACCCGCAGCGCTTCGGCCATCGCCGCGCCGGGCGCCGCCAGGCGCTGCCGGAACGCCGCCAGCACCTGCTCCGGCCACTGGGCCAGCGCGGGGGCCAGCACCTGGGCCGTGACGAACGGGTCGTCCGCCAGGTACCGCGCGATCGCCGCCGCCAGATACCGCCCCCGGCTCTGCCCGTCGCGCACCAGCAGCGCCAACGCCGCACCGTGCAGCGCGGGTTCGTCCTCCCGGGCGAGCAGCGCGGTCGCGGTGAAGCGCAGCAGTTCCAGGCCGGAGCCGGTCGCGTACGGCGCGGTGCGCAGCGCGTGCACCGCGGCGGCCACGTGCCGCTCGGGACGGGGGTCGTGGCTCCAGCGGTCGACGGCACGGCAGAGCGCGGAGGGTTCGTCCGCCGCGAGCAGTGAGAGCAGGGCGTCGGCGCGGGGGTGGGCGGTCTCCACCAGGCACTCGGTGAGATCGTCCAGCGCGAGCTTCCGGTGGGCGTGCAGCAGGTCGTGGGCGAGGTCGGCGACGGTGCTCCCGGAGTGCGACCTGAGACGGCGGTCGTCCTCGAACCAGCGGCACAGCAGCCCGATCGCCGTGTGCGGTTCGGCGGCCAGCAGCTCGGCCGTCGCGGCCCGGAAGGCCTGGGTGGCGTCGTCGGCCCGGACCAGAGCGCGGAGCAGGTCCAGCCGGTCCGCGGGAGCCAGCGGCAAGGCGGCCCAGAAGGCCGGCCCGAACGCACCGGTCTGCTCCCCGCGTTCGGCGAGCTGCGCCAGCAGGGGCCGGTGAACCCCGAGGTCGGTGCCGGACCGCAGGGCGGCGGAGAGCAGGTGCCCGGCCCACCAGGCGTGCTCGCTGCCGGCCGGTGCGAGCTCCAGCGCCCGCCACAGCCGGCACAGCCAGCCGTCCAGCGCCTCGGCGCCCCAGGTGGTGCCGGTCCGGGCCAGCGCGACCACCACGGGCCCGGCACGGTGTCTCGGCACCCGGTGCGCTGTTCCTCCCGGCGCTCCCGCTGCGCGGGCGACGGAGGCCCGGCCGCGTTCCGGTTCTCCGGCGGCCGGCGGCTGCTCGGGCCCATCGGTGCCGTCCTCCGCCAGCAGCAGCCGCAGCGCGCCGTCCAGGTCCAGGTGCTGCCCCTGCAGCCACTCGCCGAACTCCTCGTACGCGGGCCGGTATCCGTCCCCGACCGCGACGAAGAGCCGCTCGCCGAGCACCGCCGGGGCCCAGCCCCCGACGGTCGGGAACAGCAGCTCGAACGCGTCCGCCGACAGCCCGCCGTGGCCCGAGCCGAGCATCTGCCGGGCCGCCTCGTGCACCCGCCCGGCGACCACGGCGGCCAGCCGCCGTACCCGGCCGGGTTCGGCCGCTCCCGACCGCGGCCCGCCCCTGCGGTGCGCGCCGGGCCGCCGCGTCTTGGCGCCGTCGGCCAGCCGGTCGGCGATCCGCAGGCAGAGCAAGTCGAGGTACCCCTCGAAGAGTTCGCCGCGCCGGGGTGGTGTGCCGTGCCAGCGCACGCCCGCCGCCCGCAGCTCTCCGGCGATCCGCAGGGCCAGCGGGTGCGTCGCCTCCGCTGCCGCCAACAGGCGTTCGTTTCCGGTGACTTGAACCCCGCCTTGACCGCCGTCCGCGGTCTTCGGCGGCCCCGGCGGCCGGAGCGCCAGCCCGTACCGGCGCGCGGCTCGCTCGGCGGCCTCCTGCGGCAGCGGGCCGAGCCCGTGCACCAGGGCCGCTTCGACTCCCGTACCGTCCGTACGCTCCCACTCGGCCCACTTCTCCGGGCGGCAGGCGATCAACAGGCTCGCGGACGCCGCGCGCAACCACTGCGAGGTCGCCCGCAGCCAGGCCGCACCGGCTGCCGCGGGCGCCTCCTCCGGCGCGTCCAGCACGACGAGCAGGGGTCTCCCGGCCTCGGCGCAGAGCCGCGCGGCCTGCCCGGGCTCGGGGGCGTCGACTCCGAGCAGCCCGGCCGAGCGCGCCAGGGCCCGGCCCACCGGGTCCGCCAACGATCCGTCCCCGGCGCGCAGTTCGGCACCGCGCAGCCATAGCGTGGGCAGCGGGTGGCGCCCGCCGGCCCGGCGGACCGCCAGCGCGGCCAGCTCGGTGGTACGCCCGCTGCCGGGGGCGCCGACCAGCGCGGTGAACGGGCCCTGCGGCTCCTCGCCGGTGAGACCGTCCGGCCGGTCCACCCGGTCGGCGGCCAGGTCGGCGATCCGTCCAGGACCGGCGACGGCCGACCCCAGCTGGGCGGAGGCCAGTTGCAGGACCCCGGCCGGATTGAGCGCCCGCCCGTGCGCGGGGACGGTGACGGCGTTCCGCGCCACCAGCTCGGCCAGCGCACCGGCCGCAGCGGCGTCCCCGCCGGTCACCAACGGTACGGCCACCACCCCGCCCGTCTGCCCGGCCGGCAGCGACGGGACGACGACCCCGAGCACGGCCCCGGTCCCGGCGTCCACCACGGGTGCACCGGCCGGCACCGCCGCCGTCAGGTCCAGCCACAGCGCACCGGCGATCAGATGGAACTCGTCGTGCCAGGGGTACATCGCGGTGCCCGCCCCGAGCACTCCCCCCTGCGCCGACGCCGCCCTGCCGCCGCTGCCGAAGGACGGCACCGCGACCGGTTCCCCGCCCCTGCCCGGGCCGCCGATCGGCAGCGGCGGCACCGGCAGGCCGCCGACCGCCTCCGTCCGCACCAGCGCGAGGCCGTGCCGTGCGAGCGGTTCGATGCAGTCGGCGCCGAGCACCCGCGCCTGCCCGCCCTCGGTGTGCAGGACCAGCCGGTCCAGCCCGGCCACCGTCTCGTGCGCGGTGACCACGGTGCCGTCCAGGTCCGCGGCGAAGCCCAGGCCCCGCAACCGGCCGTCCGGACCGCAGATCCGCAGCAGTGCCCGTCCCGGGTCGATTGCCGCCCAGGACCATCCGTCCGCCGTAACAGACCACCGACCAGCGGCCATCAGCCCGCCCTCCCCCGCAGGGCCGCGAACGGGTCCCGCTCAGCGGGGAGGCCCGCCGCAGCCGCCGTACACACCCGCCGGGAGCCTGCCCCCGGGGGCGGGCGGAGCACCGCAGCCACACCCTGCACGCCGAGCTTTCACCTCGCGCGCCCGCCTGTCCGGGTGAGATCCCCCGGTCCCGGGTTTCCCGTCAGCACGGGACGCAACAGACGCAACGGCCGCCTCAGGCGGTGCAGGGGAGGACAGGCCCTCGGCACGCGCAGGGCATGACCACGGCAGCACGGCCGCGCGGTCGCCCACCACCCCCGGGGATCTGCTCCGGCCGGTCGTCAGCCGACGAAGACGGCCACCGGGCGGGCGCTGGCGCCCCGCTCCTCCACCAGCGCGAGGAAGCGGCCCTCCGGGTCGAAGACGGCGATCGGCCCGTCCACACCCAGCCCCGGGGCCTTCAGCTTCATGCCGTTGGAGAGCAGCCTGGCCTGCTCGGCGTCGATGTCCCAGCGCGGGAAGGCCGCGGCCGCCGCATCGGCGATCGGCAGCACCTCGAGCTTCTCCTCCAACTGCTCCAGGGTGTGCGCGGACTCCAGCCCGTACGGGCCGACCTTGGTGCGGCGCAGCGCGGTGAGGTGGCCGCCCACCCCGAGGTCAGCGCCGAGGTCGCGGGCCAGGGCCCGGATGTAGGTGCCGGAGGAGCACTCGACGGTGACGTCGAGGTCGATCACGGGCGTGCCGTCCTCCGCGACCGCGGCCCGCTGGTCGTGCACCGTGAAGGAGTGCACCGTCGTCGCCCGGGCGGGGATCTCGAAGTCCTCGCCCTCCCGCACCCGGTGGTAGGAGCGTTTGCCGTCGATCTTGATGGCGCTGACCTTGGACGGTACCTGCATGATCTCGCCGGTCAGCTTGGCGATCCCGGCCTCGATCCGCTCCCGCTCGATCCCCGAAGCGTCGGCGGAGGAGGTGACCTCGCCCTCCCGGTCGTCGGTGATGGTGTTCTGCCCGAGCCGGATGGTCGCCTCGTAGGTCTTGGCGGTGAGCATCAGATGCCCGAGCAGCCGGGTGGACCGCTCCACTCCGATCACCAGGACGCCGGTGGCCATCGGGTCCAGCGTGCCCGCGTGCCCGACCTTCCTGGTCCCGGCCAGCCGGCGCATCCTGGCGACCACCCCGTGCGAGGTGAGGCCCTCCGGCTTGTCGACAATGACCAGGCCGTCGGGGCCGGTTCCCTTACGCTTCATCAGTTCTTCTCTGTGCGGATCTCGGTAGGAGGTTCGGAAATCAGGGATCGGCTCGGGCCGAGCGCGGCCCGGAACCGGGCGATGGTCGCCGGCACTTCGTCGCGGGCCGCGAACCCGGCCGCGAACTGGTGCCCGCCGCCGCCGAGTCGGGCACAGACGGCGGATACGTCGATCGCGCCCTTGGCCCGGCAGGAACCCCGCAGCGTGCCGTCCGGGTCCTGCTTGAGCACCAGGGCGACCTCCGCCTCGGCGGGGCGGCGCAGTACGTCGATCAGGCCCTCGATCTCCTCGACGGTCACGCCGAACAGCGCGAGGTCCTGGTAGGGCACCCAGGTCCACACCAGCCCGAGCCCGCCCGCCGCCCCGGGCTCGTACACGGCCCGGTCGAGGGCGGCGGCGAGCACCTTGAGATAGCCGAAGGAGGAGGTGTCCCACAGGGTGCGGGAGATCAGGTCGTGCCGGATGCCGGTGGCCAGCAGCCGCCCGGCGAGTTCGTGGGTCGCCGGGGTGGTCGCCCGGTACCGGAATGACCCGGTGTCGGTGGCGATCCCGGTGTAGAGGCAGGTGGCGAGTTCCTGGTCGAGCGGCACGTCCAGGCGGCGCAGCAGTTCGTCGACCAGGACGGCGGTGGCCGGGGCCTTCGGGTCGATCAGGCGGTGGGTGCCGAAGCCGGGGTTGGAGGCGTGGTGGTCGAGCACTATCAGCACGGGGGCCGCGAAGGCCTTGCCGTGCAGCAGGCCGAGTCGGCTCTCGGCCGCGACGTCCAGGCAGACCACCAGTTCCGGGACGTCCGGCACCTCGGCGGCCGGGACGATCAGCTCCTGGCCGGGCAGGAAGGCCAGCGACTCGGGGATCACCTGGGGGTCGTCGCCGAAGGAGACCCGCACCCGGTGGCCGAGCCTGCGCAACGCGATCCCGGCGGCCAGTGCGGAGCCGAGCGCGTCCCCGTCGGGGCTGATGTGGCAGATCAGGTCGATCGTCCCGGCCCGCCGGACCGCCTCGACCACCCGCTGCCACTCCGACTCGGCCGGGCCCGCCACCGGCGCGGAAAGCGCCACGGACCGGGCGGATCCGCCCGGTGACTCAGTGCGAGGCCCCGGAAGCACCGCGAGGGCACCCTCCACCGTGTTGGTGGAAGATGCCCCCAGGCCGGCCGGAACCGGCTCGGCGGTCACGGCTACTCGTCCTCGTCGTCGCGCTTGGAGCCCGGTGCCCGGTAGGGGTCCGCGTCTCCGGCGTACTTCGCCCCGGCGGCGGCCGTGCGGACGGCGGCGTCGGAGACCCGCGCCTTGTCCAGCAGCTCGTCGATGGTCCGGGCGGTGTCCGGCAGGGCGTCCGCGACGAAGGTCAGAGACGGCGTGAAGCGCACCCCGGTCTGCTTGCCGACCTCGGAGCGGAGCACGCCCTTGGCGCTCTCCAGAGCCGCCGCGGTCGCCTCGCGCTCGGTCTCGTCGCCGTAGACCGTGTAGAAGACGGTGGCCTCGCGCAGGTCTCCGGTGACCCGGGTGTCCGTGATGGTCACGTAGCCAAGGCGCGGGTCCTTGATCCGTCGTTGCAGGGTCTCGGCCACCACCACCTGAATGCGGTCGGCGAGCTTGCGCGCCCTTGCGGTGTCGGTCACGTTGCCTCCTCGTACGGTGGGCTCGGTACCCGGGTCAGTGCTTCACCCGGCGGGGCCCACGCCCCAACGTACCTGCCCGCGCCCAGCCTTGTGGGCGCTGTCGGTCCTCGCGGGTGTGACGGTGGCGACTTCAGCACCGCCGTACCCGGCTTCTCACTCATCGTCGTCGTGGTGGTAGCGCCTCCTCGCGGAGAGCAGCTGCACCTCGGGGCGGCCGGCGACGAACCGCTCACAGCTGTCCAGTATCTCGGTGACGTACCCGGCGTCGCCGGACACCACCGCGAGGCCGATCTCGGCCCGGCGGTGCAGATTCTGGTTCCCGGTTTCCGCTGCGCACACGCTGTACTTGCGCTGCAGCTCGGCCACGATGGGCCGCACGATCGAACGCTTCTCCTTGAGCGAGTGGACGTCGCCGAGGAGCAGGTCGAAGGTGAGTGTTCCCACGAACATGTAAGGCAGGTCTCGCCGACCTGAAGGCCTCGTAGGACCCCCTTGAACAGGGGCGTACGAGGACCCTACACAGCGAGACCGGGGCCGGTCGACGGGATAACCATCCCGCCGACCGGCCCCGGCAACCGGCACTTACGAGCGCGGCTTCTCGCGCATCTCGTAGGTCTCGATGACGTCGTCGACCTTGATGTCGTTGAACGACCCCAGGGTCACACCGGCCTCGAAGCCCTCGCGGACCTCGGTCGCGTCGTCCTTGAAGCGGCGCAGACCCTCGATGGAGAGGTTCTCCGCCACGACCTTGCCGTCGCGGATGAGGCGGGCCTTGGCGTTGCGGCGCAGCAGGCCCTCGCGGACCAGCACACCGGCGATGTTGCCGAACTTGGAGGAACGGAACACCTCGCGGATCTCCGCGGAGCCGAGGCGGACCTCCTCGTACTCCGGCTTGAGCAGACCCTTGAGCGCTGCCTCGATCTCCTCGATCGCCTGGTAGATGACCGAGTAGTACCGGACGTCGACGCCCTCGCGCTCGGCCGCGGTACGCGCACGGCCCTCGGCCCGCACGTTGAAGCCGATGATGATGGCGTCCGAGCCCATCGCCAGGTCCACGTCGGACTCGGTGATGGCACCGACACCGCGGTGCAGCACCCGGAGCTCGACCTCCTCGCCCACGTCCAGCTTGACCAGGGCGTCCTCAAGGGCCTCGACCGAACCGGAGACGTCACCCTTGATGATGAGGTTGAGCTGCTCGATGGAGCCGGCCGCGATGGCCTTGTCCAGGTCCTCCAGCGAGATCCGGACCCGACGCTGCGCGAAGGCGGCGTTGCGGTCGCGGGCGGCACGCTTCTCGGCGATCTGGCGAGCGGTGCGGTCCTCCTCGACGACGATGAAGCTGTCGCCGGCGCGGGGCACCGAGGTCAGACCGAGCAGCAGCACCGGGCGGGACGGACCCGCCTCCTCGACGTTGTTGCCGTTCTCGTCCAGCATGGCGCGGACACGGCCGTAGGCGTCGCCAACGACGATCGAGTCACCGACGCGGAGGGTACCGCGCTGGACCAGGACGGTCGCCATGGCGCCGCGGCCCTTGTCCAGGTGGGCCTCGATGGCGATGCCCTGCGCGTCCTGCTCCGGGTTGGCCCGCAGGTCGAGCGAGGCGTCCGCGGTCAGGACGACGGCCTCCAGCAGCTGGTCGATGTGCAGCCCCTGGCGCGCGGAGATGTCGACGAACATGGTGTCGCCGCCGTACTCCTCGGCCACCAGGCCGAACTCGGTCAGCTGGCCGCGGACCTTGGTCGGGTCGGCGCCCTCGACGTCGATCTTGTTGACGGCGACCACGATCGGCACACCCGCGGCCTTGGCGTGGTTCAGCGCCTCGACCGTCTGCGGCATGACACCGTCGTTGGCCGCGACCACCAGGATCGCGATGTCGGTGGACTTGGCACCACGGGCACGCATGGCGGAGAACGCCTCGTGACCCGGGGTGTCCAGGAAGGTGATCGGACGGTCTTCGCCGTTCACCGAGGTGGTGACCTGGTAGGCGCCGATGTGCTGGGTGATGCCACCGGCCTCGCCGGCCACCACGTTGGACTTGCGGATGGCGTCCAGCAGGCGGGTCTTACCGTGGTCGACGTGACCCATGACGGTCACGACCGGCGGACGCGGAGCCAGCGCGGCCTCGCCGCCCTCGTCGGCACCGAAGTCGATGTCGAAGGACTCCAGCAGCTCGCGGTCCTCGTCGTCCCGGCTGACGATCTCCAGAACGAAGCCCATCTCGCCGGCCAGCAGCTCGAGGGTCGCGTCGGAGACCGACTGGGTGGCGGTGACCATCTCACCGAGGTTGAACATCACCGAGACGAGCGCGGCCGGGTTGGCGTTGATCTTCTCCGCGAAGTCCATCAGCGAGGCACCGCGCGACAGCCGGACCGTCTGGCCGTTGCCGCGAGGCAGCATCACACCGCCGACGGACGGGGCCTGCATGGCCTCGTACTCCTGGCGCTTCGCCCGCTTCGACTTGCGACCACGGGCCGGACGGCCACCGGGGCCGCGGCCGAAGGCACCCTGCGTGCCACCACGGGCACCCGGACCACCCGGACGGCCACCGAAGCCACCCGGACGCGGGCCGAAGCCGCCGCCACCGGCACCCGGGGCACCGCCGCCGGGACGGGGGCCACCGAAGCCGCCACCGGCCGGACGCGAGCCCGGACCGGCCGGACGGCCGGCGAAGCCCGGACGGGCGCCGCCGCCACCGGGACCACCCGGACGGCCGCCGGGGCCACCGGGACCACGGCCACCCGGACCCGGACGCGGGCCGGGGGTCGGACGCTGCGGCATCATGCCCGGGTTCGGGCGCGGCATGCCGGACGGGGACGGGGCACCCGGACGCGGGCCGGCCGGACGGGGCATGCCGTCGGGACGGGGCGCACCGGCACCCGGGGCGCCCGGACGCGGCGCGCCACCGGGACCGGCTGCGGGACGCGGACGGTCACCGCCCGGACGCGGCGCACCACCGGGACCGGCACCCGGACGCGGACGGTCGCCACCAGGACGCGGCGCGCCACCGGGACCGGCAGCGGGACGCGGACGGTCGCCACCCGGACGCGGACGCTCACCCTGGCCGGGAGCACCGGCGCCCGGACGCGGACGCTCACCCTGGCCGGCGCCGGGACGGCGGTCGCCGGGACGGGCCATGCCGGTGGCGCCGCCCGAAGTGAAGGGGTTGTTGCCCGGACGCGGACCGGCCGGACGCGGGCCCGGACGGGCCGAGGTCGCCGAGGTCGGGCGCGGGCCCGGGGTGGCCGGACGAGCCGGAGCCTCACCGGCCGGGGCCGGGGAGGAGAACTCGGCCGCCGGAGCGGCCGGAGCCGGCGCGGCGGGACGCGCGGCCGGGCGCGGGCCCGGGGTCGGCGCGGCCGGACGCGGCGCGGCGGGGGCGGCCGGGGCGGCGGGAGCCGCAGCGGCCGGAGTCGGACGGGGGCCCGGGGTCGCCGTGGGGCGCGGGCCAGGGGTGGGGGCACCCGGCTTGGGTGCGGCCGCGCCGGTGGCACCGGCGGGCTGGGGCGCCGCGGGCTTGCGCGGGCCAGGCTTTGCGGCGGAACCACCAGCAGGCGGCGTCGCTCCCAAAGCGTCAGTCAACTTACGAACGACCGGCGCCTCGATCGTCGAGGACGCCGAACGGACGAACTCACCGAGCTCGGTGAGCTTGGCCATGACGGCCTTGCTCTCCAAGCCAAGCTCCTTGGCGAGTTCGTATACCCGGACCTTAGCCACTTCGCTCCTGTCTACGTGTCCGGGGTAATCGTCCGCCGGACTGTCGCTACTTCATGGGCGTACTCATCGCGTACTCATCGAGTGCTCATCGCAATCTCGACCTACTTCCATCTCGCGAGGTACCTGACGTGTCGCGCGGCGCACGAGTACTTACGTGCACTACGCATTGCTGTGGTGCTTCGCCGCGCCTGAGAACTCAGGGCGCCGAGGTCTCGCCTGCCCGCTCGCCGACGTACGCGCGCAGAGCATCGGTGTCGAGCACGCCCTGGAGCCGGAAGGCCCTGGGGAACGCCCGTCGACGTACCGCGAGGTCGAGGCAGGCCAGGTCGGGGTGCAGATGCGCACCCCGCCCCGGCAGTGCGCCGCGCGGATCGGGGACGCACACGCCCTCGATCGCCACGACACGCAACAGCTCGTGTTTGGCCGCTCGCTTGCGGCAGCCCACGCAGGTGCGTTCAGGGCATGCACGGACATGCGTCCGGCCAGACGCGCTCAAGTCTACCCCTCCGAAGGGACATGGCGCCGCCCCATCGATCACAGCAGGGCAGCTATAACGTTCACTACTCGGCAGAAGATTCCCCGGCGGGAGCCTCGGTGTCCGGCCGGATGTCGATCCGCCAGCCGGTGAGACGGGCCGCGAGGCGGGCGTTCTGGCCTTCCTTCCCGATGGCCAGCGACAGCTGGTAGTCGGGAACGATCACCCGGGCGGAGCGCTGGTTGTAGTCGACGATCTCCACCTTCGTCACCCGGGCGGGGGACAGCGCGGCGGCGACCATCTCGGCCGGGTCCTCCGACCAGTCGACGATGTCGATCTTCTCGCCGTGCAGCTCGGACATCACGTTGCGCACCCGGCCCCCCATCGGACCGATGCAGGCGCCCTTGGCGTTCAGACCCGGCTTGCGGGACCAGACCGCGATCTTGGTGCGGTGGCCGGCCTCGCGGGCGATCGCGGCGATCTCGACGCTGCCGTCGGCGATCTCCGGGACCTCCAGGGCGAAGAGCTTCTTCACCAGGTTGGGGTGGGTGCGCGAGAGCGTCACCGAGGCACCGCGGACACCTCGGCGGACCGCCACCACGTAGCACTTCAGCCGGGTGCCGTGCTTGTAGTCCTCGCCCGGGACCTGCTCCTGCGGCGGGAGGATGGCCTCCAGCTTGCCGATGTCGACCAGAATGTTCTTCGGATCGTTACCCTGCTGGACGACACCGGTGACGATGTCGCCCTCCTTGCCCGCGTACTCACCGAAGGTCTGGTCGTCCGCGGCGTCGCGCAGCCGCTGCAGGATGACCTGCTTTGCGGTGGAGGCGGCGATCCGGCCGAAGCCGCTCGGGGTGTCGTCGAACTCCTTGGGCTCGACGCCCTCCTCCAGCTCCGACGGGTCCTCCAGGGCCCACACGGTGACGTGGCCGGTCTTGCGGTTCAGCTCGACCCGGGCCCGGCGGCGGGAGCCCTCGGTGCGGTGGTAGGCGATGAGAAGGGCCGACTCGATCGACTCGACCAGCAGGTCGAACGGAACGCCCTTCTCGGTAACCAGCCCACGCAGGGCGCTCATGTCGATGTCCACGGCTACGCCTCCTCTTCTTTCATCACGTACATGGTTCAGCCTGCGCGTCAGTCGTCGGAGGCGTCGTCGGTGTCGTCCGCCGCGAGGTCCTCGGCCTCGTCCAGGAGCTTCTCGTCGTCCTTGCGGTTGAACTCGACCTGGACCCGGGCCTTGGCGACCTCGGTGTACTCCAGCCGGCGCTCCTTGGCCTTGCCGCGGCCCTTGACCGGCTGCACCTCGACCAGTGCGCCGTCCTCGTCCGCCGACAGCACCCGGGCGACGATCTCGCCGCCGTCCGCCAGCTTGACCTTGACCAGCCGGCCCTCGGCCCGGCTCCAGTGGCGCGGCAGGGTGAGCGGGCGCTCGACGCCCGGCGAGCCGACCTCCAGCAGGTACGGGGCGTCGCCCATCACGTCGGAGTCGTCCAGCGCCTGGCCCACCAGCCGGCTGAACTCGGCGATCGCGTCGAGATCGACACCGCCCTCGGCGTCCACATCGATCTGCACCTGGCGACGGCTACCCGCCTGGGCGACCTTGACTTCCTCGAGGTCGAGTCCGGCCTCGGCGGCCAGCGGCTCCAGCAACGCGCGCAGCCGGTCAGTGGGGGTGGTGCTCATCCGGGTGACTCCTCGGCCGCGTCTGCTGTTGTCGGTAGGTGCTTAAGTCAACGCGAAGCCTAGCCGGTCAACCCCGAAACCGCCGATTCCGCCGAGCAGCGCGACCCCCCAGGTGCACCCTGTTGCCGGGCAGCTGCCCGACCGGGTTGCGAGCAACATCACATTGACGTCGCGGCGGTGATCACGACCGGCTGCCGTGTCGATTCTGTAATGATTCACGACACGGGGGGCGCCGTCTCCCATGCCACCACACCCCCTGACCCCGCGGGAGCACGACGATGCCGTCCTCCAACCGGCGGACCCTGCTGGTCCTCGGCGTACTCACCGGCGCCCTGGTCCTCTGCGGCTGCACGGGAGGCGGCGGCACCGACGGAACCGGCGGCACCCGTGAGGCCCGGCCCGACCCCGACCTGCCGCTGCGGGCCCGGGCGGTGGCCACCACCGACACCCTGCTCGCCGACTACGACGCGGTGCTGGCCGGCCCCGGTGCCGCCCAGGCGGACCGGCTGCGGACCTTCCGCGCCGACCTGGCCGCCCACCGCACCGCCCTGGCCTCAGGACTCCCCTCCCCTGCCGGCAGCACCTCCCCCGCCGGCACCCCCTCCGGCAGCGGCTCCGCCGCCGGCGGGGCCGTCCCGCCCAGCACCCGGCCGACCGGCAGTGCGGTGAACTCGGTGGCCGCCCTGGCCACCGCCGAGCGGCAGGCCGCGGGCGCCCGGCTCGCGGACCTGGACACCGCCTCACCCGCCCTCGCCAAGCTGCTGGCCGCCGTGTCGGCCTCGGACGCGCTGCACGCGGCCGCGCTCGGCGATACCGGCCCGATCACCGTCCCGGCACCCGCCCCCTCGTCCTCGGCCCGGGCCGCCGCGTCCGGCCCGGCCGTCTCCAAAAGCCCCGCACCGCTGCCGGGCGCCTCCGCCGCCGCGCTGCAGAACGCGCTGGCCGCCGAGCACGCCGCCGTCTACGGGTACGGCGTGGTCGGTGCCTGGCTGCCCGCCGGAGAGCAGCGCCAGGACGCCTACGCCACGTACGCCGTCCACGAGGCCGAGCGCGACGGCTGGCAGCGGCTGCTCGGCGCCGGCGGCGCGACCCCGACCGCCGCCGCCCCCGGCTACCGCCTGCCCTTCCAGGTGACCGACGCCGCCACCGCCGGACGGCTCGCCGCCCACGTCGAGACCCAGCTCACCGGCGTCTACGCCGACCTCGTCGCCGCCACCACCGGACCGCTGCGCGACCGTGCCGCCACCGCCCTGCGCGACACCGCCCTGCGCGCCACCCACTGGGGCGCCGACCTCTCCGCCCTCCCGGGCCTGCCCGGGTAGCGGCGCCAGGGCAACCGCCGGGGCGCGGCGGGCGGCTCGCGCACCGCCGGAGCGCCGCGGCAGATGCCTCCGAGGAGCTACCCGGCCCCCTTGACGGCTGCGCCTGACCAGCTGTTTCGACCCGATGGCCGACAATGGGCTGGCAGTCACCACACGGGGAAGCACCCGAGCGAGAGGCCCAGCATGTCGCCAGTACCAGGGCAGTTCACCATCCCCGAACGTCTGACGGCGACCGCCCTGGCCACCGCCGGCGCCGCGGGCGAAGCCTGGCTGTCCGCCCTCCCGGAGACCGTCCACGAGCACACCGCCCGCTGGAACCTCACCCTGGAGCGGATCGCCGACCCCGGCGGACGCCTCAGCCTGATCGCCTACGTCCGCCGTCCGGACGACTCGCTCGCCGTCCTCAAGGCCCAGCCGGTCACCCCCGCCACGGCGTACGAGCACGCGGCCCTGCGCCACTGGGCCGGCCGCAGCGCCGTCCTGCTGCTGGACGCCGACCCGGCCGCCGGGGTGCTGCTGCTGGAACGGCTGCACGGCGACATCCCGCTCCGCTCGCTCGCGGAGGCCAAGGCGATGGTGGAGGCCACCAGCCTGCTCCAGCGGTTGTGGGTGCCGCCGGCCGAGGGGAACCCGTTCTCCTCGGTCGCCGAGCGGGCCGGCGAGCAGACCGCGGAGCTGCGCCGCCGCCGGGACCTGCCCGTGGCCGTGGACACCCGGCCGCTGGTCGACGAGGCCCTGGAGACGGCCGCCGGACTGCTGGCCGGCGAATCCGAACACCTGCTGCTGCACGGCGATTTCCACCACGGCAACGTGCTGGCGGCCGACCGGGCCCCCTGGCTGGCCGTCAATCCCGAACCACTGGTGGGCGAACGCGCCTGGGACCTCGCTTGGCTGGCCCAGGACCGGATGGACACCCTGGTCGGCTCCCCCGGCCCGCGCGCCGCCGCCCGCCGCCGCCTCCACCAGCTCGCCGACGCGGTCGAGGTGGACCACGAGCGGTTGCGCGGCTGGACCCTGTTCCGCACCGTCGGTGCCGGGCTGCGCAGCCTGGAGCACGGCGACACCGCGAGCGCCGAGCTCTACCTGGAGTTCGCCTCCTGGCTCTGACCGGGGGGCAGCAGCGGCAGCGACGCGCCCATCACCGCGTACGGGCGGGCGGTGTTCGGGAAGAGCACCTGCCGGGCCAGGTCCCGGTAGCCGAGCGAGCGGTAGAGCCGCCGGGCGGGGGTCTCCGCGTCGATCGCCGAGAGGATGCTGCGTGGCAGCCCGGAGCGCTCGCACAGGGTGCGGATCAGCGAACTGCCGATGCCGCGGCCCTGGAACCCGGGCAGCACGTGCAGCTCGGTCACGGCGAACACGCCGTCCAGCCAGTCGTCGTGCCCGCGCGCGGCCAGGTAGGGCTCGATCACCGTGCTCCACCAGTGCTCGCGCCGGTTGGGCATGCCGTAGCCGAAGCCGACCAGCCGGCCCTCGCTGAGCGCGCCGAGCGCGATCACCCCGGGCTGCTGGGCGTGCCGCGCCACGATCTGCAGCCGGACCGCCACCTCCTCGGGCCGCAGCCCGAAGGCGACCGCCTGCACGTCCAGCGCGTACGGCGCCCAGGCGGCCAGGTCGATGGCCTCGATCGTCACCTCGGTGAGCTGTTCCATCGGACCTTCCTTCGAGGGGACCACCGGCTTCGGCCGGCGGGGGAATCGAATCCTTGGCGAGGCGCCGCGGAGCGAGGCGGCCGGCCCGAACGCTCAGGCCCCGCCCTTCGGCAGCGGGCAGGACTTGGCCGGGGCCGGCCGCCAGGCTCGCTTGAGGCCCGCGGCTTCGGCCGGCGGGGAGGAGTCACGACCGGGACGTTACTACTACCGTCCCCACCCGGTGACCTGCTCGGGCCTGTTGATCCGAAAACCTGGGGCCCGAGCGGAACTCGCTCAGAACAGGACGCTCATGAAGGCGCCGACCTCGCGGAAGCCGACCCGGTGGTAGGCCGCCCGCGCCCGGACGTTGAAGTCGTTGACGTACAGCGAGACCACCGGCGCGACCTCGCGCAGCGCGAAGTCCAGTACGGCGGCCATGCCGGTCTCGGAGAGCCGCCGCCCGCGGTGCTCGGGCGCCACCCAGACCCCCTGGATCTGGCAGGCTCCGGCCGTCACGGCACCGATCTCGGCCTTGAAGACCACCTCGCCGTCCTCCGAGAAACGGGCGAACGACCGCCCGCCGGCGACCAGTTCGGCGACCCGGGCCTGGTAGAGCAGACCGCCGTCGCCGGCCAGCGGGGAGATGCCCACCTCTTCGGTGAACATCGCCACGCAGGCGGGCATCAGGGTCTCGATCTCGTTCTTCCTGACCCGGCGGACCAGCGGATCGGGGGCCACCTCGGTGGCGGGCTCGGTGGTGGAGAGCAGCGGCTGGTGGGCGCGGACCTCGCGGGGTGTCCCCCAGCTGCGCTCCAGCAGCGCCCAGAGGGCGGCGGTGGGTTCGGCCGGTCCGACGATCGAGGAGCAGCGGCGGCCCTGACGACGGGCCCGCTCGGCGAAGGCCCGGACGGCCTCCGGCCCCGCGTTCACCAGCACCAGATTGGCCCCGGCGTAGCAGAGCGACTCCAGCTGGCCGTCCTGGTCGTACCAGCCCCACATCTCACCGCCGAGCCGCCAGGGGTCGAGCCCGACGGCCTCGACCCGGGTGGCGACGAACGCGTTGGCCACCGGGTCGCGGTGCAGGATCTCCAGGGCGGCGTCGAGATCCGCGGTGTCCAGGATCCGGGTGGCGGCAAGGGCTCGGGCGACCTGGAACGGCCCGGGGAGCATCACACCACGATCGAGCACAGGCACCTCACCAATCGAACTCGCCCGGCCCCGCTCCGGCCGGTTCGGTCGCACGGGCACGGCCCGGGGCGCCCGGTCCCGGCACCCTGCCCGGCCGGTCCGAAGGGGCATGCCGCGGGGCCGTCCGTGGCCGGACGGCCCCGCGGCGGTCAGAACGGATCACTCACCGGCGACCACGACGGGCGCACCGTTCTCGACACCCTCCGCCTGCATCTGCTCGGCCAGCTTCATGGCCTCCTCGATCAGCGTTTCGACGATCTTCGACTCGGGGACGGTCTTGATGACCTGGCCCTTGACGAAGATCTGGCCCTTGCCGTTGCCGGAGGCGACACCCAGGTCGGCCTCGCGGGCCTCGCCCGGCCCGTTGACGACGCAGCCCATGACGGCGACGCGCAGCGGCACCTCCATGCCCTCCAGGCCGGCCGTGACCTCCTCGGCCAGCTTGTAGACGTCCACCTGGGCGCGGCCGCAGGACGGGCAGGAGACGATCTCCAGGCCGCGCTCGCGCAGGCCGAGCGACTCCAGGATCTGGATGCCGACCTTGATCTCCTCGGCGGGCGGGGCGGAGAGCGAGACCCGGATGGTGTCGCCGATGCCCTCGGCCAGCAGCGCGCCGAAGGCGACGGCCGACTTGATGGTGCCCTGGAAGGCCGGGCCCGCCTCGGTGACGCCGAGGTGCAGCGGGTAGTCGCAGGCGGCGGCGAGCTGGCGGTAGGCGTTGATCATCACGACCGGGTCGTTGTGCTTGACCGAGATCTTGATGTCGCGGAAGTCGTGCTCCTCGAACAGCGAGCACTCCCAGAGCGCGGACTCGACCAGCGCCTCGGGGGTGGCCCGGCCGTACTTCTCCAGCAGGCGCTTGTCCAGCGAACCGGCGTTGACGCCGATCCGGATCGGGATCCCGGCGTCCTTGGCGGCCTTGGCGATCTCGCCGACCTTGTCGTCGAAGGCCTTGATGTTGCCCGGGTTGACGCGTACCGCGGCACAGCCGGCGTCGATCGCCGCGAAGACGTACTTCGGCTGGAAGTGGATGTCGGCGATCACCGGGATCTGCGACTTCTTGGCGATGATCGGCAGCGCGTCGGCGTCGTCCTGCGAGGGCACCGCGACCCGGACGATCTGGCAGCCCGAGGCGGTCAGCTGCGCGATCTGCTGCAGCGTCGCGTTGATGTCGGAGGTGACGGTGGTGGTCATCGACTGCACCGAGACCGGGGCGTCGCCGCCGACCGGGACGTTGCCGACCATGATCTGCCGGGAGTACCGGCGCTTGGCGAGCGGCTTGAGCGGCAGGGACGGAATACCGAGCGAGATCGCGGTCATGTGCGCAGGGTTCCCAAGGGGTCAGATGTGGTCGGCCGACCGCACGAACGGCCGGGCCGGGTGTGCCGACAACCGCACACCCGGCCACCAAGGTACGCCACGGCCCGTGCCCCGGGCACATTCGGCCAGTCAGCCAGGGGCTAGTTGAGCTTGACGGGGTTGACGACGTCGGCCACCGCCACCAGCGCCGTGAAGCAGATGAAGATTCCCGCCACCACGTACGCGGCCGGCATCAACTTGGCCACGTCGAACGGGCCCGGGTCGGGCCGGCGGAACAGCCCGGCGACCTTGCGGCGCAGCGACTCCCAGAGGGCACCGGCGATGTGGCCGCCGTCCAGCGGGAGCAGCGGCAGCATGTTGAACAGGAACAGCGAGAGGTTGATCCCGGCGAGCAGCTGGACCATGAAGGCGAGCTGCTGGGTGGCCGGGATGTTCATCGCGAAGACCTCGCCGCCGAGCCGCGCGGCGCCGACCATGCCCATCGGGGAGTCCGCCGGGCGCGGGTCGTGGCCGACGATGGCGTGCCACAGGCCCGGGATCTTGCCGGGCAGTTCGGCCAGCGAGGAGATGCCGTGCCTGGCCATGGTGGTCATCTGGTCGACGCTCTGGCCCAGGCTCAGGTGCGCCACACCGGTGGCCGGCGAGAAGCCGAGGAACCCGGCCTTGACGGGCGCGCCCTTGACCGGGAGGCCGTCCTTGTCGACCGGGTTGACCGCGTTGCTGGTGAGGGTGGCGGTGAGCGGGATCTGCTCGCCCTTGCGCTCGACCAGGATGGTCACGGTCTTGCCCGGCGACTTGCGGATGTCCGCCTGGAGCTGCTTGTAGGTGCTGATCCGGTCACCGTCGAAGGCGAGCACGGTGTCGCCCGGCCTGAGCCCGGCGGCGTTGGCCGGGGACTTCGGGGCGTCCTTCGGGCAGGTGTCGGTGGCCACCCCGGCCGGGACCACGCACTCGCTGACGGTGCTGATGGTCGGCACCGCCGTCTGCATCCCGATGCCCATGAACAGGGCCAGGTAGAGCGCCACCGAGAGGATCAGGTTCATGAACGGGCCGGCGAACATCACGATCACCCGCTGCCAGGGCTTGCGGGTGTAGAACAGCCGGTCCTCGTCACCGGGCTGGAGCTCCTCGTAGGACGCCTCCCGGGCGTCCTCGATCATCGAGCGCCAGGGGGAACTGCTCCGTTGGGTTATCCGGCCGTCCGGCCCCGGCGGGAACATCCCGATCATGCGGATGTACCCGCCGAGCGGGATCGCCTTGATGCCGTACTCGGTCTCACCCTTGCGGCGCGACCAGACGGTCCGCCCGAAGCCGACCATGTACTGCGGCACCCGGATGCCGAAGATCTTGGCTGTGGATAGGTGGCCCAGCTCGTGCCAGGCGATCGAGAAGAGTAGTCCGACCAGGAAGAGCAGAATGCCGAGCACCCACATCGCCGCTGTTGTCACTGCCCGTCCTCCGTCATGCCGCTCCGCCCGCCGTCCGTGGTGTTCAGCCTGCCGCCAGCTCGGTGGCCCGGGCGCGGGCCCAGTCCTCCGCGTGGAGGACGTCCTCGACCGTGAGGGAAGTTCCCGGCGCCGGGGTGCCGTGCTCGGCGACCACCTTGGCCACGGTGTCCACGATCCCGGTGAAGGCGAGGCGGCCGTTCAGGAAGGCCTCGACGCACTCCTCGTTGGCGGCGTTGAAGACGGCCGGAGCCGTCCCGCCGAGCGTACCCACCTCACGGGCGAGCTCCACCGCCGGGAACGCCTCGTTGTCGAGCGGGAAGAACTCCCAGCTGGCGGCCTTGGTCCAGTCGCACCCGGGGGCGGCGTCCGGCACCCGGTCCGGCCAGCCGAGGCCGAGCGAGATCGGCATCCGCATGTCCGGCGGGCTGGCCTGGGCCAGCGTTGAGCCGTCCGTGAACTCCACCATCGAGTGCACGATGGACTGCGGATGGACCACGACCTCGATCCGGTCGAACGGGACGTCGTACAGCAGGTGCGCCTCGATCACCTCAAGGCCCTTGTTCACCAGGGTGGCCGAGTTGATGGTGATCACCGGGCCCATCGCCCAGGTCGGATGGGCCAGCGCGTCCTTCGGGGTGACGGCGGCCAGCTGCTCCCGGGTCCGGCCGCGGAACGGGCCGCCGCTGGCGGTGACCACCAGCTTGCGGACCTCAGCCCGGCTGCCGCCGGCCAGCGCCTGGAAGATCGCGGTGTGCTCGGAGTCCACCGGCACGATCTGGCCCGGCTTGGCCAGCGCCTTCACCAGCGGCCCGCCGACGATCAGCGACTCCTTGTTGGCCAGCACCAGCACCCGCCCGGCCCGCAGCGCGGCCAGGGTGGGGCGCAGCCCGATCGACCCGGTGATCCCGTTCAGCACCGAGTGGCACTCGACGGCCGCCAGCTCGGTGGCCGCGTCCGGTCCGGCCAGGATCTGCGGCAGCGGGCGGCCCTGGGCCTTGGCCGCCAGCGCCTCGCGCAGCGCGGGCACGGCGTCCTCGCGGGCGACGGCCACGGTGTGCACGCCGAGCCGCATCGCCTGCTCGGCGAGCAGTTCCACCCGTCCGCCGGCTGCCGAGAGGGCGACCACCCTGAACCGGTCGGGGTTGCGCAGCACCACGTCGATCGCCTGGGTGCCGATCGAGCCGGTGGAGCCGAGGATCACCAGTTCCCGGGGTCCGGAGGGGTCCTTCACGACCGGGGTGAAGTGCAGCTGCGGGTGAGCGAGCGAGTTCATGCGGTCCATTGTGTCCTGTCCCGCGGGCGCCCGGCCGACGGGCCGCCCGGACAGTGGGACAGCCCGCCACCGCACCGCGGTGACGGGCTGTCCGCAGGACTTCTCAGAGGTCCAGGCCGGTGAGGACCATGACCTTCTCGTAGGTGAAGTCGTCCATGGCGTACTTGATGCCCTCGCGGCCGACACCGGAGTCCTTGACCCCGCCGTACGGCATCTGGTCGGCACGGAAGGACGGGGCGTCGCCGATGATCACGCCGCCCACCTCCAGCTCGCGCTGGGCCCGGAAGGCGGTCTGCAGGTCGTGGGTGAAGACACCCGCCTGCAGGCCGAACGCGGAGTCGTTGACGGCGGCGAAGGCTTCGTCCACACCGTCCACCTTGTGCAGCGAGAGCACCGGGCCGAAGACCTCGGCGCGAGCCAGGATCGCGTCGGCGGGCAGGTCGGCCAGCACGGTCGGGGCGTAGGCCGCTCCGTCGCGCGTGCCGCCGGTGAGCACCTTGGCGCCCTTGGCGACGGCGTCCTCGACCCAGGACTCGACCCGCTTGGCGGCGTTCTCGTCCACCAGCGGACCGACGTCCACGGCGTCGTCCTTCGGGTCACCGGTCACCTGGGCCTGGACCTTGGCCACGACCTTCTCCACCAGCGTGTCGTAGACCGCGGCGTCGGCGATCACGCGCTGCACCGAGATGCAGGACTGGCCGCCCTGGTAGTTGGAGAACATCGCGATCCGGGTGGCCGCCCAGTCCAGGTCGGCCTCGGAGGAGTAGTCCGCCAGCACGACCGCGGCCGCGTTGCCGCCGAGCTCCAGGGTGACGTGCTTGCGCGGCACCGAATCCATGATCTGGTAGCCGACCTTGTCGGAGCCGGTGAACGAGATGACCGGCAGCCGCTCGTCCTGGACCAGGGCGGGCATCTTCTCGTTCGGCACCGGCAGCACGCTCCAGGAGCCCGCCGGCAGGTCGGTCTCGGCCAGGATCTCGCCCAGCAGCAGCGCGGACAGCGGGGTGGCCGGGGCCGGCTTGAGGATGATCGGGGCGCCGACGGCGATCGCCGGGGCGACCTTGTGGGCGACCAGGTTCAGCGGGAAGTTGAACGGGGCGATACCCAGCACCACACCGCGCGGGAAGCGGCGGATCAGCGCGAAACGGCCCACACCCCCCGGGTCGGTGTCCAGCCGCATGGTCTCGCCGTTGGTCCGGCGGGCCTCCTCGGCGGCCCAGCGGAACACCGAGACGGCACGGCCGACCTCGCCACGGGCCCACTTGATCGGCTTGCCGTTCTCGGCGGTGATCAGCTGGGCGATCTCCTCGGTGCGCTCGGCCAGGCGCTTGGACACGTGGTCCAACGCGGCGGCACGGACGTGCGCCGGGGTCGCGGCGAAGACCGGCAGGGCGGCGGTGGCGGCGGCCACGGCCTCCTCGACCTGCGCGTCGGTGGGGACGCTGACCTTGCCGACCAGGCTGCCGTCAAACGAATGCCGGACCTCGAAGTCCCCGTCGCCGGACGCCCGGCGGCCGGCCAGCCAGAACTCATGGGTGGTGGTCACAGTCGTACCGGCCCTCTCCCTCGTCAACCTCTGTGCCCCACGGCCATGGAGCCAGAACCGAGGGTATGGGTCCCGAACGGCAAACCGGATTGGACACATCGTCCCAGTCAGTCCGAACGCCAGTACATGACGGCGAACCTCCAGTGCGCGGGCCTCTCGATCGCTCCCGCCTACTCCTCGCCCGCCCGCAGAGCCAGCCAGAGCTCCATCCGGACATCGGTGTCGTCCAGCGAACGGCCCAGCAGTTCCTCGACCCGTCGCATGCGGTACCGCAGCGTGTGCCGGTGCACCCCGAGGTCGGCGGCCGCCGCGTCCCACTGCCCGTGCCGGGAGAGCCAGGCCCGCAGCGAGGCGACCAGATCGCCCCGTGCCGTACGGTCGTGCTCCCGCAGCGGACGGAGCAGGCCCTCCGCGAAGGCCGTCACGGCCTGCTCACCCAGCAGCGGCAGCAGCGAACCCGCGCCGACCTCCTCGTGGTCCACCGAGCGGCGGCCACCGCGCAGCGCCACCGCCAGCGCCCGCTCCGCCTGGGCGAAGGCCGTCCCGGCCTCCTCCAGACCGGACGGCGCCGACACTCCCAGCGCCAGGCCGTCGTGCTCCTCCACCGCGCCCAGGCAGGCGCGGTGCGCCGCGCCGTTGTCCAGCGCCAGCACCGTCAGCCGCGGGCCGTGCGCCCCGTTCTCCCGGGAGACCAGCAGCCGCTCCCCGACCCGGCCGCCGGCCTGTTCGGCCCGCTCGCCCAGCTCGCCCAGCGCCTCGGCGGCCTCCGGCGCGGCCCCCGTCGACGCACCGGCCACCAGCACCCTGACGGTGCCCTCCGGCAGCCCGCCGAACAGGCCCGTCGCGACCTGCCGCGCCGTGTCGACCTCACCCGCCAGCACCATGCCCAGCAGCGCCGCACCCATCCGCTCCTCGGCCTGCCGCAGCTCGCGCGAGCGCTCCAGGGTGAGGGTGAGCAGGGCGACGGCGGCGTTGAGGACGTACCGCTCGGTCGGGGTGATCCGGTCCTCGGTGCCGACCGCCAGGAAGCCGCGGGGCCGACGGTCCGCCCCCAGCGACTGGACCACCACGTAGTCCTCGTCGGCGGTGTCGATCCCCGGGGCGCGGCCCTGCAGCGCGGCGCTGGACGGGGCCGGTCTACGGCGCAGCCGGTCCACCTCGGCAGCGAGCCGGCCGGCCCGACGGGCAGCCCAGTCCGGTGCCACCGCGGACAGCGCGCCCGAGCCGTCGTACAGCGCCGCCCAGCCGCCCAGCCGGGCCGCCAGCCGGCGCACCACGGCTGTGGCGCCGTCCTTGCCCAGCGCGGCCCGGGTCAGCTCCTCCTGGGCCTCGAAGCTGGTGGTCACCGCCTCGTACTGCTCGGCGGCCAGCGCGGCCGAGACCGTCTTGCTGATCGCGATGAACGGGGTCGCCTCCGGGACCCGCAGCAGCGGCAGGCCGCGCTGCGCCGCCGCGTCCACCAGCGCCTGCGGCACCTCGGTGTGCGAGAGGCCCACCCCCAGGCCCAGTCCCACCACGCCCGCGTCGGCCAGCCGGTGCACGTACGCCTGCAGCTGTGCGGCGGCCTTACCGAGCTTGATGCCGGTGGTGAGCAGCAGTTCGCCACCCTCGAGGAACGGTGTGGGGTCGTCCAGCTCGCTGGTGTGCACCCAGCGGACCTGCCGTTCCAGGTGGTCCGCACCGGCCAGGACGGTCAGGTGGAGCGAGGTGTTGCGGACGACGGAGGCGAGTGTGGGGGGCATGCCAACCTTCGGTGGTTTCGACCCGGGCGCGTCATTGCGATCAGGCGAGGGAGGATCTGCCTCCATTATGTACGCCTCGGACAAGCCGCAAGGCCGAATCCACCGCAGCGGAGTCCACCCGGACCGTCGGACCGTCAACCCCCTGACCCGGCGCGGCCGTAGCGGCTCAGCCGCGCAGGTCCACCAGCAGCGGCGGCACCTGCTCGCCCGCCACCGTGGTCAGCGAGATCACCGCGTGACCGGTGGGCAGCGCGTGAGCGAGCTCGGACGGGGACCAGCGGTGGCGCTCCACGTCGCGGGTGGTGACGCTCTGGGTTTGGGCGGCCGTCCCGGAGAGCGCCTTGCGGACGAACCGGCCGGAGCGGCGGAGCAGTCCGCCGGAGGTGTCCGGGGTGTGGGTCACCGAGGTCTCGGCGACCAGGTGCGTGCCCCAGGCCTCGGAGAAGAGCTTCCCGTCCCAGGGCGCGATCCCGGGGAAGGCCATCCGGCAGCCGACCGCCCCGAACAGCGGCGTGCGCAGCGCCTCGGGCAGGTCGACCAGGGTGCGCAGCAGCAGCACCGCCCCCGCGTTGGCAGTGCGCATCCGCTGCAGGCCGCGCACGGTGTGGGCGTCCAGCGCCGCGGAGGCGTCGTCCACCACCAGGCCCGCGAACAACGCCTGCTCCCGCCGCACCCCGGCGGCCTGGACGAACTGCGCCACCACCAGCCGGGAGAGCATCCGCGCCGCCTCGGGGTGGCTGTGCTCGGGCAGCTTGACCCGGACCCGCAGCGGGTGGTCCAGGACCCGCATGGCGAAGGCCGGCTTGCCGGGCCGGGGCCCGGGGAAGCACTCCGCGAAGGCCGGCCGGTCGAGCAGCGCCAGCCGGTCAGCGAGCAGCGTGCCCGGGTCGTCGGCCCGGCCGTGCTGACGCATCCGGTGCTGCAGGTCGGACTGGTGCCGGTCGAGCTGCCCGGCCTCGCGCAGCGCCTTCTCCAGCGCCGCGAAGCCGTCGGGGTCACCGCCGAGCAGGGCGCGCAGTTCCCGCACGCCCGGGTAGCGGCGGTAGGCGGCGTGGAAGGGGCCGACGATCTGCTGCAGGGCGGTCCTGGCGTTCTCGGCACGGGCCGACAGCTCGTCGGGGAGCAGCGCGTCGGCCAGCCGGGCGGCGGCCTCCTCCACCTCGCCGGCGGCACCGAACAGGTCGAGGCCGTACGCCGAAGCGGGGTCGCCGGGAGCGATCACCACGTCGTACCACTCGTCGGGCCCCAGGTCGGCGTCGGCCGCGCCGACCACCACCGCGCAGGCCGTCCCGGCCAGGGCCTGGAGGCAGAGCGCCTCGGCAACCGGGCGGGCCAGTCTGGCGGTCTTGCCGGTGCCGGCCGGTCCGACGGCGAGCAGCGAGGTGCCGAGGACGGCCGGGTCTAGGGCGAGTCCGGCGCTGCGGTGGGCCACCGGGTTCTTGATCACGTCCTGGGCGGTACCGAGCCGCAGCTGACGGGTGAGCAGGTCGTGTACGGCGCCGCGCCCGGGCAGGTCACGGGCCTCGGAGGGGTGTGCGCAGGCGGCGGCGCCGCGGGCGGCGACCTCCTCGGTGAAGGCGGAGAGCAGCTCGCCGTCACCGAGGACGGCCTCCCAGGCACGCTGGATCCGGACGTAGTCGACGTCGCCGACCGCCTCGGCGTCGAGCCGACGGGCCGCCACCGGAGCGCGGTGGCGCAGCTGTTGCCAGGGATCGGTGGGTCCGGTGGGCCGCGCGGCCTCGGCCGGATCGGGCTGCTCGTGGGTGACGGTGCGGGCGAGCAGCGGGGCGACGTAGCGGCGCCAGACCTCGGGCCAGCGGCCCATCCGGCCGAAGAGCCTGACCACGGCCGCGACCACGGCGGCGTTCACCGCGACCAGGGCGACCAGGGCGGTGGTCTGGTCGAGCCCGTTCAGCAGGCCGAGCAGTCCGGCGAGACGGAGGACGAGCTCGACGCCGTAGACGTAGGCGAACCAGGCGACCAGCAGGTTGAGCGCGGCGCGCAGCAGCAGCGGTCCGGCGGGGACCCGGGCGTCCCTGGCCCGGTCCGGGTCGGTGGGGCGGTAGCCGTGGCGGTAGACGCCTGGCGCCGCCTCGGGCCTGGGTTCACTGATCCAGGCGGTCAGATCGAAGGGCTGGCTGCGCTGCTGCGGTAGGGCGACCGGGGCCCGGTCCGCCGGTGCCGTCCACTTCCCCTGAGTGCCGTCCAGTCCCATGTCCCCGGCCCCGCTCCCTGTGCCCACCCGGCTGTGCCATACCCGTGCCGCCGAACCGGCGACACTCCCGCGCTCAATGTAGTGGAGCGGAGCCTCGCGCCCGCCGCTTCACGCGCGCTGGCCGCACAGGACAAGTCGGAAGGCGCACTGCTACCGAGTGGCGCATGCCTGAGCCCATGACACGGCCTTAGCCTGCGAGGACCGCGCCTTGAGAAAAATGGAGAACAGCATGAGTGCTGCAACGCCGCTCCCGCAGGAGCGCCGCCTGGTCACCGCTATCCCCGGCCCGAAGTCCCAGGAGCTGCAGGCTCGCAAGCTGGGCGCGGTGGCCGCCGGTGTCGGCACCACCCTGCCGGTGTACGTCACCCGCGCAGGTGGCGGTGTGCTGGAGGACGTGGACGGCAACTCGCTGATCGACTTCGGTTCCGGCATCGCCGTGACCAACGTCGGCAACAGCGCCGAGGCCGTCGTCGCCAAGGCGAGCGAGCAGCTGGCCGCCTTCACCCATACCTGTTTCATGGTGACCCCGTACGAGGGCTACGTCGCCGTGGCCGAGCAGCTCAACGAGCTGACCCCGGGTGACCACGAGAAGCGCACCGCGCTGTTCAACTCCGGTGCCGAGGCGGTCGAGAACGCGGTGAAGATCGCCCGCGCGTACACCAAGCGCACCGCCGTCGTGGTCTTCGACCACGGCTACCACGGCCGCACCAACCTGACCATGGGCCTGACGGCGAAGAACATGCCGTACAAGCAGGGCTTCGGTCCGTTCGCCCCGGAGATCTACCGCGTTCCGGTCGCCTACCCCTACCGCTGGCTGACCGGTGCCGAGAACTGCGCCGCCGAGGCCGCCGCCCAGGCGATCGACATGATCAACAAGCAGATCGGCGCAGAGAACGTCGCGGCGATCATCATCGAGCCGATCCAGGGCGAGGGCGGCTTCATCGAGCCGGCCAAGGGCTTCCTGCCGAAGATCGTCGAGTTCGCCAAGGCGAACGGCATCGTCTTCGTCGCCGACGAGATCCAGACCGGCTTCTGCCGCACCGGCCAGTGGTTCGCCTGCGAGGACGAGGGCATCGTCCCGGACCTGATCACCACCGCCAAGGGCATCGCCGGTGGTCTGCCGCTGGCCGCCGTGACCGGCCGCGCGGAGATCATGGACGCCGCGCACGCGGGCGGCCTGGGCGGCACCTACGGCGGCAACCCGGTGGCCTGCGCCGCCGCGCTGGGCGCCATCGAGACCATGAAGGAGCAGGACCTCAACGGCAAGGCGCAGCGGATCGGCGAGATCATGCTGGGCCGCCTGCGGGCGATGCAGGAGAAGTTCGACATCATCGGCGAGGTCCGCGGCCGCGGCGCGATGATCGCCATCGAGCTGGTGAATCCGGGCACCAAGGACGCCAACCCGGAGGCCACCGCCGCGATCGCCAAGGCCTGCCACGCCGAGGGCCTGGTCGTGCTGACCGCCGGCACCTACGGCAACGTGCTGCGCTTCCTGCCGCCGCTGGTGATGCCGGAGCACCTGCTCACCGAGGGTCTGGACATCCTCGAGGGCGCGTTCTCGATCGGCGGCGCCTTCACCGGCGCCTGATCCCGGGGTCCGGCCCCGCCGGCCCCTCGACGGAACGGGCCCGGTCCTGTGGACCGGGCCCGTTCCGTAGTTCGACCGCGGATGACCGCGGCGCCACAGGCAGTCGCCCAGCCGTGGAGGTTGCTCCAAGACTGGTGAAGATGCTGTGCGGAACCGGCGGATCTCCTCGGCCACGCAACGGCTTTGACGTACTGTCATGACAGATGGACAGCGAGCTGCAACCCTTCGCGACACCACCCGCCGCCCCACCCGGGGCGGCCGGCCCCGAAGACCGATCGACCGACCGTCCGGCCCACACCCCCCGGGGCGCACGGAACGGCGATCACCTCAGCCGCCCCGGAGCTCTCCCCCCTGCTCCGGGGCGGCTTTCTCGTTCTGTCGTGCCCCTGACACTCCTGGTGGCGCTGGCCGCGATCTCTTGGCAGGTCGCCGTCCACGGCCCGCTGCTCGGCCTGGACACCACCGCCCAGCGGGCCGTCCACGGGCTGCACCACCGGCTGCACAGCCCCGCCCTGGACCGCTTCGGCGTCCTACTGGCCGATCTGGGCGGCTCCGTGCCGGCCATCCCGGCACTGCTCGGCCTGGCCGGGCTGGCCGCCTGGCGGGAGTGGCGCACCGGCGTACGACGCTGGTGGCTGCCGCTACCCACGGCCGCACTGGCCGCCGTACTGATCCCGGCACTGGTCGTACCGGCGAAGAGCTGGTTCGCCCGGCCAGGGCCGCTCGGACTGCCGCTCACCCCCGACCAGTGGGGCTGGTACCCGTCCGGACACACCGCCACCTCGGCGATCGCCTACGGGGCCGGCGCCCTGCTGCTCGGCCGCACCGTGGCGGTGGCGGCCCGGCGGTGGCTGCACACGGCGACCGCGCTGCTCTGCCTGGGGGTCGGCACCGGCCTGGTGTGGAGCGACTTCCACTGGCTGCTGGACGTGACCGCCAGCTGGTGCCTGGCCGGCGTGGTGCTGTGGAGCCTGAACCGCTGGGCCGGACGCCGCTGACCCGCGGCCTCGCGGGCCCCCGTGCACGGGGAGCCCTCCGCACCGGGCACCCGCCGTTCCAGGACACACCGGGCGCCCGCCCGGCGCCTACTCGCCGGACGCGTCCGCGTTGCGGTGGACCAGGCCGGGCTCGCCGTTGTCGCGGCGCCACTCCACCACCAGCTCGTCGCGGGCGCCGAAGCGCACCAGGTGGCGCCCGACCACGTCCTCAAGGCCGGGCAGGCTCTCGGCCGCGCCCTCGACGGTGAGCAGCAGTGCCTCCGGCTCGGCCACCAGGGTGGCGGTACCGGCGGCGAAGACCAGCCGGCCGCGGCCGGCCTCATCGGACCACTCGGCCTCGACCCTGCGCCCGATATGGGCCGCCAGCTGCTTGCCGTAGCGTGCCGGACGGTCGGTGGCGACCCGGGCTTCGGAACGGGACATGCGCACTCCAGTGATCGGGGGATCCGCCGGGGCACACGGCCCGGGATCCTCGCGGGGATCTTCACGGTAAAGGTGAGGGTGCCCTTACCCGGAGCCACGCTAACCCAGATACTGAGTCTGACTCAAGATGTTATTGGGGCCATATTCCCCGTACGGCCCGATACCCTGACCTCACCCACCCCGGCCCAGGGCCGGGGGCACACCCCGAACCGGGAGCCCACCATGACAACCTCGCCCGTCGACACTGCGGCGGAGCTCGCCGACACGCTGACCCGGGCGATGAAGCGGATCCGGCGGCGGACCATGACCCGGCTGGAGCCGTACGGCATCACCCCCGCCCAGGCTCGCGCGCTCCGGGTGCTGGCCCATGCCCCCGGTTGCGAGGGCCGCGAGACGATGCGGCTGAGCGAGCTCGCCGACCACCTGCACATCGCCCCGCGCTCGGCCACCACGGTGGTGGACGCGCTGGAGGAGGCCGGCCTGGTCGAGCGCACCCCGGACCCGACCGACCGGCGCGCGGTCCGCGTGGTGCTCACCGCTGACGGCCGCGCGGCCCTGGAACGGATCCACCAGGTCAGGCACGAGGTCGCCCAGGAGTACTTCGCCCCGATCAGCCCGAGCGACCAGGACGCCCTGCTCCAGGCGCTGCGGACCGCCGAAGCGGTGTATGAGGCGGCGCCGCTCGGGGGTTTGGCGCGCTGACCACGGTCACCGACGGCGCACCGCCACCGTCGGACTGCGCCCGGCGGTGGCGGTGCGCCGCCCCCGGCCGGTCTGCTTCGACGGCCGGCCCGCGACCAGGGCCTCGCGCTCTAACATCACCGCATGCTGGATCTAGGAAGGCTCCGGGCCCTGCACGCGGTCGCGGTGCACGGCTCGGTGGGCGGCGCGGCCGCCGCACTCGGCTTCACACCCTCGGCGGTCTCCCAGCAGATCGCCAAGCTGGAACGGGAGACCCGGACCACCCTGCTGGAGCGCCAGGGCCGGGGCGTGGTCCTCACCGACGCCGCCCGGCGGCTGGCCGGAACCGCCGAGCAGGTCCTCGCCCTGGTCGAACAGGCCGAGGTGACGCTGGAGGAGCAACGCGGTCGGCCCTTCGGGCGGCTGATGGTCGCGGCCTTCGCGACCGGCGCACGCGGCCTGCTCCCGGGCGTACTCGCCGAGTTGCGCACAAGCTGCCCCGACCTGGACGTACGCCTGCTGGAGGCCGATCCGTACCCGGCGGCGGACTTGGTGGCCCGTGGCGAGGTGGACCTGGCACTGGTCCAGGACTGGCCGACGATGCCGCTCCCGGTCCACGAGGGGCTCTCCCGGATGGACCTCGGCGACGATCCGGTGGACCTGCTGCTGCACACCGGTCACCCGCTGGCCGGGCTGGCCGTGGTGCCGGTCTCCCGGCTGCTCGGACAGCGCTGGATCAGCGTGCCGCCCGGGAACATCTGCCACGACTGGCTGGTGCGGACCATGCGCGAGGCGGGCGACGAACCCGATGTGCGCTACCAGGTCGGCGAGTTCGAGACGCAGATCGCGCTGATCGCGGCCGGGCTGGGGGTGGGACTGGTGCCGCGCCTCGGCCGCGGGCCGCTGCCGCCCGAGGTGGTGGCCCGCCCGGTCGTCCCCGAACCCGCCCGGCGGGTCTTCGTCCTCTGGCGGACCCAGACCTCCCGGCGGCCGGCGGTCACCGCCGCGCTGGCGGCGATACGCGACCGCTGGGCGGCACGGTGACGGCGGGCCGCCCGGGCCGGACCGACGGCCCGACGGCGGTCAGTCCGCGTAGCCGACCACCAGCCACATGAAGCCCACACCCAGCAGCGTGCAGAGCAGGGTCGTGCGCGAGGGGTGCGGGCTGTGCGCCTCCGGGAGGATGTCCGAGGTCGCCAGGTAGAGCAGGAACCCGGCGAAGAAGCCCAGGTAGAGGCCGAGCGTGTGCTCCGGGATGGCGAACAGCAGCGTGATGGCGGCCCCGGTGACCGGCGCCAGCGCGTCCGCGGCGAGCAGCGCCACCGCCCGCACCCGGTTGTTGCCGTACATCCTGGTGACGGTGTAGGTGTTGAAACCGTCCGCGAAGTCGTGGGCCACCACCGCGACAGCCACCGCCGTACCCACCGAGCCGCCGGCCTGGAACGCGGCACCGATCGCGAAACCGTCCAGCAGACTGTGCCCGACCAGCGCACCGGCGGCCGCGAGTCCGACGCCCTGGCGGGCGCCGTGCGCGTGGCCCTGCCCGTGGGTGTGGGCCGCGTACTCCCCCTCGTGCCCCCGGTGGATGGCCACCGCGCGCTCCACGACGTGGATCGCCAGGAAGCCGCCCGCGAACATCAGCAGCGCCTGCGGTACCCCGTGGAGCTCCTGGGGCGCGGAGTTCAGCGCCTCGGGCAGCAGGTCGAAGGCCACCACCCCGAGCATCAGGCCGGCCGCGAAGCCGAGCACCAGATGCCGTCGGTCGCCGGTCCGCTGGGCGACGATGCCGCCGATCAGGGTCGTCAGGAAGGCGCCGGCAGCGACGAGTACGGCGGTCATCCCGTTCACTTCCCCGGGATCGAGGGCAGTCCGGCGGTGGCCCAGCCGGGCTGCCGTTCGTGATGGCCGGGCGGCTGCGCTGACCGCTGCCCACGGGCGAAGCCGGCCCGGCCGGGCCCGGTCGCGCCGGACCCTGCGCCAAGCCTGCCGTCGTCCGCGCACCCCGGCGCGTCGGAGAACCCGTCAGGGTGACTGCGCACGGTGGCCGCCGCCGACGGCGCCCGGGCCGTGCGCGGTCGGCCGGGTACGCGGCCGGCTCGCCGAGCTCCGTCCCGAGGCCACCGGCCCGCCTGCCTTACGCGAGCGGCAGTCCGAGGTGCGTCTGCGCCAACTCCCGTACGCCGTCGCCGTCCACCAGGTGGATCTGCTGGTACGGCGCGGTGCCCGCGAGGTCGAGCGCGGCCTCGGAGAAGCGGCCGCTGGTGAGCCTCAGGCCGCGGTCGGCTCCCTCCTCCCGGACCGCCTCCACCAGCGTCCTGAGCTCCTCCCCCGCCACCGGATCCGACCCCCGGGAGGCCCAGACCACCCAGCGACCGGGCAGCGCGCTGCCCGGCGCACCCTCCCCGATGGCGACCAGCCCACCCGCGCCGCGCAACCGTACGCTCCAGTCGGCCAGCCCGCCCCGGGTGAACAACTCACGCACCAGGTAGGCGAATTCGTTCGGCGAGAGCTCGTCCGTCGAAGGCACGGCGGAAGCGGCGCAGCCAATGGGCTCGACCGCGGCGAGCGCATACGGATCGGGACTGACCGCGGCAGCCAGGTCACGCAGCCGGACCAGCGCCTCGTCCTGCTCGGCATCCGCGTAGACGCCCTCGCCGTACCCGGCGCCGTAGCCGTGCTCCACCGGCTCCGCACCGGCCGGATCCAGCGGGAGCAACCGGGTACGGGCCAGGGCGTCGCGGTCGGCGTCGACGCTCAGCAGGCAGAGCGGCTCACCGGTGGGCGTCTCACGCAGCCAGCCGTTGAGGACCACTCCGGCCAGTATCTCGTCGGTGTCCACCGCGTCCGCCGCTTGGAGCGCGCGCAGCGCGAGGCGGGCGGCCAGCCGCAGGTAGTCCGCCGCCCGGTCGGCCGACGGACGGGGCACCGGCTCGATCTCGCCGGCCGAGGTCAGCCGGTAGCCCGACAGCGAGGGCACCCGGTCCAGCGGAGGCAGGTCGAGGTCCAGCACTGCGGTCCGGGTGAGCGGCCGGAACACCGCCCGACAGGGGGCGGGCAGGTCCTGGGTGGCACCCTCGGCCGCGGCGAGGGCCCGCTCCAACAGCGACTCCACGGCGGCCGGTTCGGCCAGCCGGTAGGCCCGACGGCACTCCTCCAGCGTCTCGTTGTACTCGCGGACGGCCCGCGCCCGTGCCTGCTCGGCCTGCTCGTGCGCCGCCCTGGCCACCAGCGCGCCGGAGTCGGCGGCCTCGGCCCGACGGGTGCGCCACTCGCGCAGATCGCGCTGGTGGCGAAGCCGGGCCTGAGCCAGTTCACGCTGATATCCGGAGTCCAGCAGGCGGCGGGACGGAGCCTCGTCCGGGCCGGTGGCGGGCGGCTCGGCCGGGGCGTAGTCCTCCCAGCGCGGTTCGGTGTCGTCGGCCTCGTCCAACTCCCCGGCCTGGAAGGGGCGTGGCTCGTAACTGCGCAGCTGGCTCTCGAAGTCCATGGCGGAGACCGGGAGCGCTGCTCGGCGCAGCAGGCCGGCGAGACGCTCGTGCTCGGCCTGGACGGTGAGCGTCCGGTGGTGGGTCAGGGCGGCCGCGCGGGCGTGCGCGGCCACCGCCTCCTCCTCCGGTGAAGCCCCGTGTTCGGGCACGTCTGCTCCCAGATCGCGGAAGACCGAGGCCAGGAAGCCGGGTTGGAGGGGCGTGGCACTACCGTCCGGCTGGCCCTCGGGTGAGTTCCGCATCGACCGTCGTTCCCCCATGCTCGTGCGCCCGGGCCTGCCCACGCCCCCTGACCCGCCGCACTGCCCGCCGCCCGGACGTGCCGGTCGGCGCTGCCTGCCCAGCGGCGGTTCCTGTGTCGGGTCGGCTGATGCCGGCCAGGGGCCGCATGGTGACGGCCCCTGGGCAGCATTGTCCACCGTTCGGGCGCTCGGGTCAGCCAAGCTCTTCAGTTGGTGGGGTTCCGGCCTCCGATCTGGACAGGTGTCCGGTTGCACCGACCGGATCCGGCCGGACGGATCCGGTCGGAGTTATGGTGTCGCCGCCCGCTGCCGTGGTCTCAGTTCGTCCTGGTGTTGGTGAGGTGGAGTCCGATGTAGCCGACGTAGATCCGCCCGCTGCCCGAACAGTCATCCAGATAGTGCAGCCGGGGAGCCGTCCGGCCGCCGCCGATCCGCAGATGCGCGCCCATGAACGCGCGCCTGGAGGTGTCCACGCACTCCGGCACGGGGAGCATCCGCTCGCGCTTCCACTTGGTGTGACTCTCGACCGTGCGCGACTCCCCACGCACCGCCTTGCGCGGCGGAAAGCGGTGGCAGCCGGGCGGCGTGTGCTCGCACCACTGTTTGAAGTCGCCATGGGCCTCACCGCGCACGGCCGCCGCCGCGTACTCCTGAAGGGCCGTCAGCCCGTACCAGGCGAGCCGCGCCCAACCGGCCCCGTCGGACTGGCCGTCCAACGCTAGCGCCTCCTTCTGGTCCCCGGTGAACTCCACCAGCGAGAACTCCCCGAACCGGCCCACGAGTTCACTGAAAGTGGCGGGTGCCGAGTCCAGGTACCGGCCGACCTCCAGGTCCGCACCCCGTACCCGGTCGAGCTGGTCCGGGACGGTGACCGCGCACAGCCTCCCGCCCGGCGTCACCACCCGCACCTGCACCGCCGCCCGCCGGAGCGCGCCGTACTGCTCCTCGGCCTCGCCCGAGTGCTCCCACCGCCGGTGGGTGTGCGGGCTGCGGCCGAACAGCTGCAGCTGCAGCTCCTCGGCGCAGTGGTGGGCCACTGCCTCGGCCACTGCGGGCGACTCGGCCGGGCCGGCGCGGCGGGGCTGCGGTGGCTGTCGCAGCTGCTTCGACTGCGGTGGCTGCTGTGTTTGTTGTACCTGTTGCGCCTGCTGTGCCTGCTGTGCCTGCCAAGTGTCGCGGGTCTGCTGAGCCGGCACGGCAGGCTCCGGGCGGGCGGCCTTCTTCGCCTCGATGGGGACCTGCAGTGGCGGCACCACACGCAGCAGGGGCACCGGGGGAAGCTCTGCAGCCAGTCTGCGGGGCTCACGGGCGAGCAGGGCGGCCGCGCGCCGGATGTCCTCCTCGATCCGCTGCCGGGCCAACACCGGGTGGCGGCTACCGTCTCCCCGGGACGCCGGGTCGACCTCGGGCAGGTAGGTGCGGACCGCGCCGCCGTACACCTTGTGGTACTCCAACGCGACGTTGAACAGTGGGAGGGCCGCGTGGTCCAGCACGTAGGACACGGCCAGACCGGTCAGTTGGCGCACCAGTGGCTCGACCGTACCGACGAACCAGTCGTCGACCGGGACGCCGGAGGGGATGCTGGCGACCACGGTGGGGAGGCGGCGCTCGGGGTCGCACAGCTCGTCGATCAGGGCGTCGAGGCCGGCCGGGGTGATCAGCCGGGCTGACGGACCGACGGTGGCCGGTCCGTCCGTCGCATCGAGCAGCGGAAGAAGCCTGCGGGCCAGCTCGGGGACCTGGGCCCGGCCCACCGTCCTCACCCCAGGGCCGGAGGCCAGGTGCTCGGCCTCCAGGCGGACCCAGGTCCGGGGGGTACCCAGGTCGTCGGAGTCGGATGTGGTGGCAGCGGTGAACGGAGTGGCGGTGGCTATGGTGAGGGTCAGTTGGTGCGTGCCGTGCGGAGCAGGGGTACGGAGGCGGCGGCGGGCGTAGTGGCCGATGGTCGGGCGCTCCCCCGGCGGCTCGGGTGGCTCCGGCGCCGCCCTGTGCGGCGGGAGGACGGCCGAGCGTGGCGGATCCGCCAGGAGTGCCCGGTCGGCCCGGACGGACGCGGGAGCCCGTAGCGGGCCGAAGTCCCGGTCCAGCAGGATTCGTTCACCGAGGCGGAGGCGTTCGATGGACGACGGCGGGTCGACTACCCAGGGCGCTTCCGCCCTCGACGGGGGCTCCTCGCAGCCCTCTTCCTTCAGCCAGGCCGCCAACTGCTGGTCCGCCAGGGCGACCGTCTCCTGGTACGGCCGTGGAGTGGTGACCGTCATCCGATAAGGCACGGCATGGCCGAACTGGCCGGGCGGATCGGACGTTTGGCCCTTGGACGGGGTGTGCTCCGGAGTCATGCGCGGTACCTCCAGTGGTGCGGTGGTGGGATCTGAAGTCCTCCATCGATGATTCGGTCTACGGAATCCGCCGGACCCGGCGCCGGGGAGCGGATCCTTGCTCTGGGGAACGCCATCCCCGGTAGCGGAGTTCCAACTCCTGGCATTGTTAATTCGTTCGAGTGTCATACGGTCTTCGTGCGCACGTCACAAGGCCGGAAGGTGCGAGCGCCCGGGCTCATCCGCGCTCAAGCCCCCGCCGGGAACCGGGTTCGGGGGCGACGGCGCGGGCCGAGACCGGGCCGCACGAAGGGGCAGGCCAAGTCGCACGCCGGAGCGGGATCCCGCGGGCGCGGCCTCCGACCCGGGCACCCGCTTCGACCCGCCGCCCGGGCGGGGGATTCGATGGGGCCCCGGGCGGCCGTCCGGGACCCCGTTCTCAGACCGGGACTTCGACGAATGCCCGCCCGGACTCCACCGCCTCGGCTCCGCCCCCGGTCGCCTCCGCGAGCCAGGCGTGAAAAGCCGTCAGCTCCGGCTCGGGCACTCCGACCTCGATCCGCACCCCGGCCGCCTCATAGGCCAGATCGCGCACCACGTAACCAGCCGCCCGCAGATCGTTCTCCAGTCGGCCCGCCCGGGTGTGGTCCACCGCCACCACGAGCAGCAGCACAGGACGGCGCTCAAGCAGCCCGACCGAGTCGATCGCCTCGGAAACCGCGCTCCCGTACGCCCGTACCAGGCCGCCCGCGCCGAGTTTGATCCCGCCGAAGTACCGCGTCACCACGGCGACCGTGTCGGTCAGCCCACGTCTGCGCAGGACCTCCAGCATCGGTACCCCGGCCGTACCACCTGGCTCGCCGTCGTCGCTGGAACGCTCGCGCGGCTGCTCGCCGCCCACCACGAATGCCGTGCAGTTGTGCCGGGCGTCCCAGTACTGCTTCCGGATACCGGCGATGAAAGCCTGCGCCTCGTCCTCGTCGGCGACCCGGGCGAGGTGGCAGATGAACCGGGACTTCTTGATCTCGATCTCATGGGTGCCGGAGTGCCGGATGGTCAGGTACGGCTTCGGGCTCGGCTCCGACATGACGGGGTGGATCTCCGTGGCTGGAAAGGGCGGAGAGCCGGCGGCTCTCTGTTCGACCCCGCCAGCTTAACCACCGGTCGGCACCAGTCCTGGACGCTACCGGGCGGGACCGGTCCCGGGTGCCGTCGGGCGGGACGGTCGCGGAACCGAGCGGGCCAGTCGCGGAAGCGGACGGGCGGGAACGGTCGCAGGGCGGGCGGACGGACCCGCCCCCTGCGCCGCCCTGCGGGTCAGCGGCCCGCGAGCAGGTCCAACCGCTCGCGGTCGAGGCCGGTCAGCTCGGCGACCTCCGCCGGGTCCACCGCTCCGCAGTCCAGGCCGCGCAGCACGTAGCCGCTGAGCGCCCTGGCCGTGGCGGGCTCGTCCAGCACGTCACCGCCGGTCTTCGCGACGTACGCCGCGAGCCGGGCCGCTGCGACTGCCAGGCCCTCTCGGTAGAAGGCGTACACGGCGGCGTAGCGGGTCGGCAGGTGGGCCGGGTGCATGTCCCAGCCCTGGTAGTAGGCGCGGGCCAACGAGCGCCGGACCAGGTCGTGGTGCAGCTTCCAGGCCGCGTGCACCTGCTCCGTCGAACCGGCGGGGATCACATTGGTGGAACCGTCCGACAGACGCACCCCGGTACCGGCGGCGGCCACCTGCATCACGGCCTTCGCGTGGTCGGCCACCGGGTGGTCCATGCTCTGGTACGCAGCACTGACCCCACATGCGGCGCTGTAGTCGAACGTGCCGTAGTGCAGGCCGGTGGCCCGTCCCTCGGCCGCGTCGATCATCCGGGCGACGGTGGCCCGGCCGTCCGGGCCAACGATGGCCTGGGTGGTCTCGATCTGGACCTCGAAGCCGATCCGCTTCGCGGGGAGGCCGGCCCGCCGCTCGAAGTCGTCCAGCAGGCGCACCAGCGCGGTGACCTGTTCCGCGTACGTCACCTTGGGCAGGGTGAGCACCAGGCCCTTCGGTAGACCGCCCTCGGCGAGCAGCGTGGCGAGGAAGAGTTCCAGGGTGCGGATGCCCCGGCCCCGGACCGGTGCCTCCATCGACTTGGCCCGGACCCCGATGTACGGCGGCGCGGTCCCGTCCGCGACGATGGCGGCGACCAGCCGCGCGGCCCGGACGGCGGCGGCGTCCTCCTCCGCGTCGGGACGCGGGCCGTACCCGTCCTCGAAGTCGATCCGCAGGTCCTCGATCGGCTCGCGCTCCAACTTGGCGCGCACCCGGGCGTGCACGTCGGCGAGCAGCTCGTCAGCGGGGACACCGAGCGCGGCGGCCAGCTCGGCCGGGGTGGCGGCGTGGGTGTCGAAGGCCAGCAGCGCCTCACGGCCCCAGGTCCGCACGGTGTCGGCAGCGAAGGCGTCGGCCGGCACGTACACCGTGTGGACCGGCTGTCGAGTGCCCGGCTCACCCGGGTAGCGGCGGGCCAGCTCGGCGTCGACCGGCGCGAGCAGGGCCGCCACGGCAGCTCGGGCGGCGGTCGAGAACGCCGCTCCCTCGGACTTGCTGCCGTCCACCTCGGCCTGCGACATCGGAGCTCCTCCATCTGCAGACATTCAACATTTTGTTGACGCGAAGGTAGTGGCAGTCCACGCGGACGTCAATGGCCGCCGGAAAGCCGGACGGCGGCCGCACGTGGTGCGCGGCCGCCGTCGATCGCGGGCCTGCTGTGTGCTGCCGCCGTCACGCGACCGGTGGCGTCGGGTCGCTCTCGTCCCGGGTCTCGCCGGTGGTTCGCGCCGGCCTTCGAGGCGCGCCTGCTCCGGTTCTCGCGCCGGCCTTCGTGGCAGCCGCCGCGACAACCGTCACGACGCCCTGCCTCAGTCCCGGCCGGAGGCGACGTACCGGTCCTGGAGCTGGTGCCAGATCCTGTCGACCTCGGCCTGGTTGACCGAACCGTCCGGGCGCGAGCCGACCAGCCCGAACTCGTCGGACAGGTACTGCGCGAACCGCTTCGGCTGCGGGTGGTGGCCGTACTGGTCGATGTAGCCGATCAATGCCTCGAAGCAGACATCGGGGTCGAGCGGGGTGGCCGCGGGACGGCGGTCCTGCTCCTCCTGCTCGGTCACGGGTGCGGTCTCGGGCGCGGTGTCGGACACCGCTTCGGCCCCTGCCGCCTTGGTCATGTCGGCCGCCGCTACGGTCGTGCGCGCGATCGACTGGGCGTCAGTCATCGGCGTCTGAAGGGAAATCGGCTGGTCGGAGAGCGCGGTCACGGGCAGAGCGGTCTCGGTGACGGCATCGGGCACCAGCTGCTCCAGCCGGACCGGTCGCGGCCCCCGCGGCCCCGGTGTGCCCTGGGCAACCGGGCCGTTGGCAACCGGGTGCTGCGGGCCGGCCGGCTGCGCGGCCGTCGGCCGAACCGCCGCGGCGGCTCCCGTGCCGGCTCCCGCCACGGCTGCCAGCGGCACCTCGACCACCGGATCCGTCTCCTGGGGCGCCGGCCGGGGGTCACGCGGAGGCTTGAACCACGGCGACGTCTGCCCGGGCATCCTCGCCCCGTTGGCCGCCCCGCCCTGCTTCGCGTTCGTCGGGACGACGCGCGCGGCCCAGACGTTCAGCTCAGACTGAACCGGGGCCAGGGGCGTCTCCTCGCCCGCCGGGTCATTGGCGTCGCGCAACCGCACGGCTGCGAGCTTCGCCAGGGTGGGCACCGCAACCGCCGCCGACACCGCTGCGCCGGGCACCGCGGGTTCCTGTCCCTCCGCGACCTGGGCAGCCCCCGCCGCCGTACCCGTGGCCGACGCACCCGTGGCCCGGGCGACCGCCGCCTGAATCGCAGCCGCCTGCGCCTGTGCTTGCGCCTCCGCGGGATCGGCGTACGCGGTGGCCGGGTGCCCTGCCTCGAGCTGTCCGACACCGGCGTGCGCGGCCTGGACCGGCTGGGCGGCAGTCCCGGACTGGGCCGCCGACTTGGCCGGTCCGAGCGGGCCGTCGATCCGGTCCAGGATGCTCGGGTCGAGCGGGACACCGTACTTCGCCAGCTTCAGCGGCAGCAGCGCCTGGAACGGTGCCGACCGCCGCCAGCCGCGCCCGTAGCGGAACCGCAGCTGTGCCCGGTACACCAGTCGGTTCTGCTCCAGCCGGACGGTCTCGTCGTACGAACGCAGCTCCCAGAGCTTCATCCGCCGCCAGAGGCGGAAGGTCGGTACTGGAGAGAGCACCCAGCGCATCAGCCGCACCGACTCCATGTGCCGGTCCGCAGTGATCGCCGCGATCCGGCCGACGGCGTGCCGGGACGCCTCTACCACCACCACGAACAGCACCGGGATGACCGCGTGCATCGCCATCCCGAGCGCGTCCCCCCAGGAGGCCGCCGCGTTGAAGGCGATGGTGGCGCCGGTCAGCAGCCAGGCGGTCTGGCGTAGGAGCGGGAAGGGTATTCGGAGCCAGGTCAGCACCAGATCGAGCGCCAGCAGAACGACGATCCCGGCATCCACGCCGATCGGAAAGGCATACGCGAACGTGCCGAAGCCTTTCTCCATCGCCAGCTCGCGCACCGCGTTGTACGAACCCGCAAACCCGATGCCCGAGATCACGCAGGCGCCGGCCGCGACCACGCCGAGCAGAGCACGGTGGGCGCGGGTAAGGGATGGACGTGCCATTCGTTAATCAACCCCTGGGACTCGGCTGCTGCCGTGCGCGACTGTCGCTGCCGGATCCACACTCATCATCGGGTACGGGATCACTGCACGGGTACGGGATCGCCGCACGACCGACCGTCTCGGCCAACCGGATACTACTCGGAAGCGCGTTCCAACCACGGCCTGCCTCTGCTCGGACCCGGGTTTGAGCGCCTACGAAGGAGCGCCGTTGAGGTGCGCCAAGACCGCCAGGACACGGCGGTTGGCGTCATCCGCGGGGGCCAGTTCCAACTTCGTGAAGATATTGGCAATGTGCTTGGCCACCGCGCCGTCACTGATGCTCAACCTGGTCGAGATCGCAGAGTTGGAACAACCTTCAGCCATCAGCTCCAGCACCTCCCGCTCCCTCGGCGAAAGTCGCTGGAGCGGCTCCGAACGGGCCCGGCTCTGCAGCAACTTGGCAATCACATCCGGGTCCATCGCCGTACCCCCGGCCGCCACCCGCCGGACAGCATCGATGAACTGTCCGGCATTGAACACCCGGTCCTTCAGCAGGTACCCGATCCCACCGGAGCCGTCCGCCAACAGCTCGCGCGCGTAGAGCTGTTGGACGTGCTGCGAGAGGACCAGTACGGGCAGACCGGGTATCTGCCGCCTGGCGGTCAGCGCCGCCTGGAGCCCCTCGTCGGTGAGCGTCGGCGGCAGCCTGACGTCCACCACCGCGACGTCAGGCCGCTGTTCGAGCAGAGCCGCCAGCAACTCCGGGCCCGTCTCGACCGCCGCCGCGATGGTGAAGCCATGCGCCTCTAGCAGCCGGGTCAGGCCTTCTCGGAGGAGGTAGAGGTCCTCTGCGAGGACAACACGCACGGCAACTCCATGGTGATCGTGGTCGGACCGCCCGGCGGGCTGCTGAGCGACATGACTCCGTCGAAGGTACCCAACCGCTTCTCGATTCCGCGCAGCCCGCTTCCACGCCCCGGATCAGCTCCGCCGTACCCGTCGTCCGTCACGGTGATCCGCAGCTGACCGGCCCGGAACAGGATGTCCACCCAGACCTGCTGAGCGCCGGAGTGCTTGGCCGCATTGGCCATCAGCTCACTGACGCAGAAGTACGCCGCAGCTTCGACCGGCGCCTCCGGCCGGGCCGGCAGGCTTACCGTCACCTCCGTGCTCTGCGCGTTGTCCAGCGCAAGCGCCCGCACCGCGTCGCCGAGCCCACGCTCCGCCAGCACCGGCGGATGGATACCGCGCACCAGATCGCGTAGCTCCTGCAAGGCCTTGGCGGAGGCCTTGCGGGCATCCGCCAGCAACTGCCGTGCGGCCACCGGGTCCGTCTCCATCAGGTGCTCGATCGTGCCGAGCGTCATCCCGATCGCCACCAGTCGGGCCTGCGCCCCGTCGTGCAGATCCCGCTCGATCCTGCGAAGCTCCGCCGCCTGGCTGCCAACCGCATCGGCCCGCGAGGTGGTGAGGTGCTCCACCCGCCTGGTCAGCCTGGCCTTGTCCCAGCCGTTCGCCGACTCCGGATCGAGCATCCGCTGCATCCACGGCCCGTACCGCCGAATCGCATGCGGTGCTGCCAGCAGACCGCCGGCCGCGGCAGCCAGACCTACCGCGGCGACCGCCATGTCCCCCAGGACAGCCTGGAGTGAATAGACGGTAGATGGGTTGAAGTCGCCGTAAGCGGCCGTCAATTGGACGATAGCCGTGATCACCCCGACCAGCAGCAACCCCAGGCAGGGCACTGCCAGGACCAGGGCCGCCGCCGCATTCGCTGGCAGCCACTTGAAGTCACGCCAAGTCTGCGGATCCATCGCCACCGTTCGCGCAGAGAGGGCCAACTCGGCCGTCCTCCTGTCCCGGTGGTAGGAATGTCCCGTCCACCAGTGGCCCCGCTCGTCCTGTGTCGGGCTCGGGGTCGCCACATAGCGTTGCGGAGTTCGCATGCCGAACCACGACTCCGCCCGGTACCGCGACCAGCGGGTGTTCAACCTGCTTCCCCACACCAGCCCCACTGGCCAAGCAAGCAGGCCCAGGAAGGCGATCAGCGGATCGGCCTGCCCGTCGGCCGACTCCGCGAACAATCCGTGAATCGGAAGCACTGCCCACATCAGCAGCACGAACGACACCACCCCGGCCTGAAACACCAGTTGTAGGCATCGAAGCTGCGCATGCAGCCCCTCCACTGCCCACTCCCGCCCCACGCCCGTCCACCTGACGACCGTCGGCACGCTCTGACTCGTCATCCGGACCCTCCGCTCGTTCTGTGCGCTTCGGGTATCAGTCTCACCAGGCCTCCCCCGCCGGCGCACTGGCCCCTGGGCCCGACTTTGGGGTGGACCTAGCACCACCCCCAGCCATCGGCATGAAAAGAGAGAAAATGGAAAAAGCCGTAGCCCCCAGCCAAGAAATGACTGGGGGCTACGGCTATTAAAATTTGTTCGGCGGCGTCCTACTCTCCCACAGGGTCCCCCCTGCAGTACCATCGGCGCTGTGAGGCTTAGCTTCCGGGTTCGGAATGTAACCGGGCGT
>NZ_JBSFJU010000042.1:0-67512 GCF_053598215.1 Kitasatospora sp. NPDC001175
CTTCGGCGCTCTTGGAAATGATCTCCGAGAGCGCGGACTGAAGTATGCCGCCGATCCCGTCGTGGACGAGGCGTTCACCGCCGTCGAACACGAGCTGGGCACCACGGCCGCGTGTCGGCTGACCGGCCGCTCCCGCGCGACCCACTACCGCAGGCTGAAGCCGCCGCCCCCGCGTGGGCCCAGGTCCCCGCAGGTCCAGCCCTCCGCCCTGACGGCCGAAGAGCGTGATGCGGTACTGGCGTTGATGAACAGCCCCGAGTACGCCGAACTGCCGCCCGCGCAGATCTGGGCCCGCGAGCTGGACACCGGGCGCTACCACTGCTCGGTCTCCACGATGTACCGGATCCTGCGCGAGCGGGGCCAGTCGGGTGAGCGCCGCCGCCAGGCCACCCACCCGGCCAAGACGGTGCCCGAACTGGTCGCCGACGGCCCCTCCCAGGTGTTCACCTGGGACATCACCAAAGCGGCCGGCCCCCGCAAGGGCATCTGGTACCACGCCTACGTCATCATCGACATCTTCAGCCGCTACATCGTCGGCCACACCGTCGAACTGGCCGAATCAGCCGAACGGGCCGAGGAGTTGATCCGCGAAACCATCGCACGCAACGGCATCGTCCCCGAGACCGTGCACGCCGACCGGGGCACCTCGATGACCTCCAAGAAGGTCTCCCGGCTGCTGATCGATCTCGGCGTCACCAGGAGCCACTCGCGCCCCAAGGTAAGCAACGACAACCCCTACAGCGAGGCCCAGTTCAAGACCACCAAGTACATGGCCGACTTCCCGCAGCGGTTCGACTCCCTGACCCATGCACGGGAATGGTTCGACGCCTTCATCTCGTACTACAACCACGAGCACAGGCACTCGGGCATCGGACTTCACACGCCCGCCAGCGTCCACTTCGGCACCGCCGAGGAGATCCGCGATCAGCGGGCCGTCACCCTCGCCGAGGCCTACACGCGCCATCCCGAACGCTTCGGCCGCCGCCCCAGAGCACCCGAGATCCCGAAGACAGCGTGGATCAACGACCCCGCCAAGCGCAGGGAACCCGCACCACAAACCTCATAGCGTCACGACCGTCTCACTGGACTTGAAATCTTCCGGGCCGGGGTTCTCGGCCCCGCGGGGCGGGCTGTGCCGGACAGGACGGCTCGTCGTTGAGCAGGATCGAGCGCCAGACCCGTTCCTGGAGCTCGCGGATGCAGGGTCCGCAGGCGTACATGGGCGCCTGGGCGCCGGCGACGTGAGCGGGGCCGATCCACAGGACACGGGTCCACTGCTGGCCGCAGTACAGCCAGCAGAAGCCGTCGACCCAGGCGTTGCCGTCGTCGGTCGCCGGTGGGTCGGGCACGTCGCCGCGGGCGAACCCGGCGATGCCGGGGATCACGATGTGCGGCTCGGGCAGCATGGGATCACCTTCCCGGGCTGTGCTCGCCATCGGATTCAGCGGCCCCGTCCGCTTCCAACCCGTCGATTGGTGCCCACTCGTGCTCCAGGATCGAGTAGGTGATCGAGTCGCGCCACGCCCCGTGGACGAAGACGTGGTCGCGGATGCGACCGTCCTCGGTCATGCCGGCGCGGAGAAGCGTTCGCGCGGAGGCCTCGTTGAGCGGTGATCGGGCGGCCCAGATGCGGTGCAGGCCGAGGGTGTTGAAGCCGAGGGCGCACAGCAGGTGAACGGTCTCCGTGCCGAGGCCCTTGCCCCACGCGGTCGGGTGGAGGGCGAAGCCGATGGTGGCGGCCTGCTGCGGCTCGGTGGCCAGGCGCGCGTAGCCGATCAGCTGGTGCGCGCCGCGTCGGGTCACGGCCAGGCAGTACTCGGTGCGCGGGGTGGCGCGCGCGGAGTCGATGGAGCGGGTGGTGATCGCTTCGACCTGCTCGCGGGTGCGGGGTTCGAAGCTGAGGTGCCGGGTGGCCTCGGGGTCACCGTAGATCGCCAGCAGGTCGTCGGTGTCCTCGGGTTCGACTTCGCGCAGTGCCAGGTTGGGGCCGGTCAGGTGGAGTGGGGTCATGGCTGCGGAGCCTATCCGCGGGGTCACCGGACGAGGGCCGAGGTGGGGGTGGCGGTGAAGGCCTCGATCTCCTGGCGCAGACCGGCCGCCGCGCCGCCGCTGCTGCGACGGCCGGCGCCGTGCAGGGCGGCGTGGACGCGTTGGGCGCTGCTGACGATGCCGAAGTTCCGTTGTTCGACGGGGAGGTCGAGCACGGGGCGGACGGCTTCGGCGGCGCCCTCGATCTCGCCGCGGGCGATGCGGGCGAGGGCGAGGTCGGTCTGGGCGCCGGCCTGGTCGCCGAAGGCCCACTCGTCCTCGGTGGCGTCGCGGTAGGCGGAGACGGCGGCTTTGGACTGGCTCTCGCCGAGGGCCGCGTCTTCGCCGAGCTGCACGGTGGCCTCGGCGACGTAGTAGAGCTGTCGGGGGATCGGGAAGGTCATGATGCCGCCGAAGGCGTCGAGGTCGTCGGGTTCGACGGTCGCGCGGGCCTCCTCGGCCTGCTGGATGGCGGTGCGGGTGGCCTCGCCGTCGCCGAGGAGGGAGTGGGCGCGGGCGGAGAGGCAGGCCAGCCAGACGCTGGTGGTGCCGCGGACGTCGCCGATGGCGCCCTGTCCGAGGGCGGCGTAGTCGGCGGCCTCGCCGGGGCGGCCGGCCCAGTAGGAGATCAGCGACTGGAGCGAGCGGACCCAGGCGCGCATGGCGTGGTGGTCGGCGTTGTCGGCGCAGACGAAGGCGGTGCGGGCCTGCATCATGGCGGCGCTCGGGTTGCCCAGGTCGTGGCTGGCCTTGGCGAGCATGCCGGAGGTGATTCCGGCGAGCAGGTACAGCTCCCGGGCCTGCGACGGCTTGGCCCGTCCGTGTTCCAGCAGTTGGAAGGTGAGGTCCTGGACCTCGACCAGGTCGCCGAGCAGGGTCGGCAGTGCCAGCTTCGGGTAGGCGACGGTCAGTCGCCGTACCTCGTCGTTGATCTGGCCCAGGGTCTCCGAGCCGATGCTGCTGCCCTCCGCCATCGCGGTGAATCGAAGTGCACGACGAGCCGCCATCGTGACCTGCCTTTCCAATTCCGTGGTGCCCGCGTCGAAGCGGGGCTCGCTGCTGAACGGGCCACCGACAGGCAGTGCCGCTGCCTGCTCGGGTGGGAGGAGGACAGGGACCGGCCGTGGTGGCGGGACGGCGAACGAGGCGGTGGTGGCGGGCACGGATACGGGGCCGGCCGGTGCGGGCGCGAGGAGTTGGTCCACGCCGACGCCGAACATGGCCTCCAGCACCCGGCACTGGTCCGGGTAGGGGCGGGTCTTCACCGCGCCGCCGTACCAGCGCTCGAACTGCCGCTTGGAGACCGACAGGCCCCGAAGTCGGGGGTCGCGCTCCTGCTCGGCGGCCGAGTTCGCCGTCGCCTCGAACCGGAGACGGAAGGTCTCGTAGACCTGCCAGTGTCGCTGAAGCGTCAAAACCCTTAGGAGTGTGGGAGTTTCAGCCACCGCGGATCATCTCCGTCCCCGTTCGTCTGTTCTGACGATAGCCATGGTCGCTCGACAGGAAACCCGTTCGAGGTCGTCTCAGCCCAGATGACGGCGGCCGTGACGGCAGTCATGACGCGTACCGACATGGTTCGCCTTTCGGGACGGCGGGACGGTGACGGCAGCCGCGTCGTATCGGTGCCGCACCTGGCGCCGCCATCCTGAACGCCACCTCGCTGTCCGTGCATCACCGACAGCGAAGCGTGAGATCAAGGGCGCTGGGATCCGCGCCTGATCGACCCCATCCAGCACCACGTGCATTCCGGTTCGCCATGCCGCGAGCCGGCAACGGGAGGGAACCGATGGACAACACCCTGACCGCTCTGGCCGGGCAGATCGCCCAGCTGGACGCCGTGGACTCCGCCCACCTGGAGCGGATGCGCCACGAAGCCCTGACCGCCCAGGCCCCCTGGAAGGCGGAGTACGGCGCCTACCAGTCCGGCGGCTGGTGGACCACCTCGCTGATGAACGCCTCCGGCGACGCCGCCGACGTGACGATCGGCGACTGCGCCGCCCGGCCTACCGACCTGCTGGGCCGGATGCCGGCCACCGCCGCATTCCTGGCCGACCTCGGCCTGGACTTCATGTGGGTGCGGCTCGCCCGGCTGGAGGGCAACGCCTTCCTCTGGGAGCACCGCGACTACGACGACCTCGACCAGGTCGAGCGGCACCGGCTGCACGTCCCGCTGCACACCAACAGGTCCGCCTTCCTGGTCACCGGCGGCACCAAGGTGCACATGACGGGCGGGCGGATCTGGCGGCTGACGCCGACCTACGCCCACGGGGTGTGCAACCTGCTCGGCCCGGACCGGATCCACCTGATCGCCGACGTGTACGCCGACGACGCCTACCGCCACCTGGCCCGCCGTCCCGCGCTCAGCCCGGTGGTCGCGGAGCCGTTGCCCGTCGCCGACCAGACGGTCCTCGCCGCGCGGCTGGAGAGCGCCCGCAACATGGCCACCCTCGGCTACACGGAGGCGGCCGAGCGGATGCTGCTGCGGCTCTTCTACACCTACGCCCTGCCGGAAGGCACGGTCTACGACCTGATCGCCGAACTGCACACCTCCCTCGGCGACATGGAGGCCGCGACCCGCTGGGACACCGCCAAGCGCCGCCTCCTCGCCATCCCCGCCTGATCCCAGCCCGCACCCACGCCCGGAAGGAAGAAGCGCATGCCCACCCTGCAACTGGCGGCGATCACCCAGGCCAACCGGCCCGCGCAGCTGCCGCTGCTGTCGAAGCTCGCCGACATCCTGGCCACCTCCCCGGCGGTGACCCACCTGATGGTCCGCGGGTCGCTGGCCCACGGCACCGCCGACCGCCTGTCCGACGTCGACTTCGTCGCCGGCGTCCACGATGCCCACTTCCCGTCGTTCGTCGAGGCCCTGGACACCCTGATGCCGGTCGAGGCCGGCGCCCTGCTGCCCGGCTGGCGCGACACGATCGTCGCCGACCTCGGCGGCGTCGGGATGGTCTTCCTCGTCCCGGACGAGGGCAAGCTCCACCAGATCGACCTCTACGTCGCACCGGCCTCCCGGATCCCGCGGCTGCAGGAGACGGTCAGCACCGCCGTCCTCCTCGACCGCCGGCCCGGACCGGTCACCGCGCCGGACGTCGCGGCGGCCGAGAGCTTCGCCGCCGCCTTCCTCGCCCGGCCGCGCTCCTGCGCCGAGCTGCTGATCGAACACCTGGTGCTGGCCGTTCTCCTGCACAAGCGGATCAAGCGCGGCCAGCGGTTCGTGGCGTACTCCGAGTGGCACCGGCTGCACACGGCCACGAAGGACCTGATCAAGACCGCCCTGGCCCCCGCCTCGCGGTTCTGGGGCTGGTACCAGCTGCGCGAGGAGATCGCCGTCACCCCGATCGGCCGCGCCTGCCTGGGCGACCTGGACGCCGCGATCAGCGGCCCGGCCATCCCGGAGGCGGCCGACGTCACCGAGGCGATCGAGCGGGTGCTCGCCCTGGCCGAGCGGGCCTGCCCGCAGGCGCTCGACGGCCTGCACGACGCCGTCGCCGCCTACCGCACCTACCAGGAGCTGGTGTGAACGCACTCCACCTCGCGGGCCCGGCCGCCAGCCGGGCCCGCGAGGGCCTGACCGCCGTCTTCTTTGGCGGCGTCGTCCCCGCCTCCGCCCAGGAGGAGACGCTGGCTGAGGAGATCGGCCGGGCCCTCGCCCAGGCCGGCTACCAGCTCCTGCACGGCGGCTACAACGGGCTCATGGAGGCCGCCGCCCGCGGAGCCGGAGGCCAGGGAGCCACGGTCACCGCCGTCACCCTGACCGGCAAGCACGACGAGTGGGGCGCGTTCAACCCCCACACCACCCTGTCCGTCCACCTGCCCGACCCCGGCGCCCGCCTCAACCACTACCTGGAGAACGCCGACCTGGTCGTCGCCATGGGCGGCGGAGTCGGCACCCTCCACGAGCTGACCGCCGCCCTCTACTACGCGACCACCATCCGGCCCGTGTCGGTCTGTCTCGCGGGCGCGTCGGCCCTGCGCCTGCTCGCCTTCCTGCGCGAGGAGCGGTGGCTGTACGAGACCCCGACCCGGCCGCTCGGCTTCCTCGCCACCGCCGAGTCCGCCGACGCCTTCCGCGCCCACCTGGCCTCGCTCGACACCACCTCGATCGGAGGAGCATGACCACCCGCACCCCGTCGGCCGGCCTCGCCGCCCGACTCGCCGAAACCGCGTGCGTCAACGCCCCGTTCAAGCTCGCCGACGGCGGCCGGCTCGACGTGTACTTCGACGAGTACCGGCTCGCCTCCGACCCCGCGCTCCTGCGCGACACCGCCACCGCCATGGCCGACCTCGTCCCCGACGACGCCCAGGTGCTCGCCGGCATCGAACTCGGCGGCGTCCCCCTCGTCGTGGCGCTGTCCGCCGCCACCGGCCTGCCCGCCGTCTTCGTGCGCCGCAAGCCCAAGAGCTACGGCTCGCGCCACCAGGTCGAAGGCCTTCCCATCGACGGCCGCCGCATCGTCCTGGTCGACGACGTGGTCCGCTCCGGCGGCCAACTGCTCCACATGGCACGCATCCTGCGGATGGTGGGCGGACCGGTCACCCACGCGCTCTGTGTCCTGGAGCGCCCGCTCGGCGGCCGGACGCTGCTGGCCGAGCACCGTGTCACCCTGAACTCGCTGTTCACCGAAGCCGACCTGCCGTCACCCCGGGCGGGCGGTGCCGCGTGAAGCGAGCCGTGCTCTTCGACCTCGACGGCGTCCTCGTCGACAGCCGGGACGCCCAACTCGCCACCCTGGCAGGCTATGCGACCGCCGCGCTCGGAAGGCGCGTCACCGTCGCCGATCTCCCGCCCGCCGCCGCGACCACCCCGCGCGAGTACGTCCTGTCCGACCTCGGACTGGACGGATCGATCAGCGAGGCAGGCTGGGCCGCGGCGAGCGCCACGGCCACCCTGACCGCCGAGGTGTTTCCGTACGTCGCCGAGACCCTTGCGGCGCTCCGCGAGGCCGGAGTCGGCACCGGTGTCGTCACCCTGCGAAGCCGCGAACGGGTCAACTGGCTGCTGCCGCAGGACATCCTCGACCAGCTGGACACCGTCGTCTGCTACGAGGACGCCCAGCCCAAGCCCGCCCCCGACGGCGTCCTGCTCGCCCTCGAACGGCTCGACGTCACCCCGAGAGCGGGCATCTTCGTCGGCGACACCGAGACCGACATCCACGCCGCCCACGCCGCGGGCGTCACCGCCGTCGGCGCCGGCTGGGGCTTCGCCGGCCCCGAAGCGCTCACCCGGGCCGGAGCCCACCTCGTGATGCCCCGTGCCGACCACGCCGCCTTCGTCCTCCCTCTCCTGGTCGGCATCGGCCGACAGGAGGACAACTCCAAGCGATCTTGACTCCCGACCCGCTACTGTTGGTGGCGCAGTCGCAGCGCACCGTTGCGTCGCTGTCGGCTGCGCCACCTCAGAGCGACGGATACCGGAGTCATGGTCTACACCGTGGGGGCGCGAGCTATCTGCGCCGAGCTGGAGAACTGAGAACCACTCAGTCCTCGTTCTCGGCCCGGCTCGGCGTGTGATCACCCCCCCACCTCTCCGCGACTCTTCCGTGAGGGCCCTACCGCCATGCGCTCGACGCAGATCCGCTCCACCTTCCTGGACTTCTTCACTTCGCGCGGCCACCGCCACGTCCCGTCCAGCCCGCTCATCCCCTCCGACCCGACCCTGCTGCTGGCCAACGCCGGCATGAACCAGTTCAAGCCCTACTTCCTGGGCGAGGTCACCCCGGAGTACCCCCGCGCCACCACTATCCAGAAGTGCGCCCGCACCTCCGACATCGACAACGTCGGCCGCACCAACCGGCACGCCACGTTCTTCGAGATGATGGGCAACTTCTCCTTCGGCGACTACTTCAAGGCCGACGCCATCGCCTACGCCTGGGAACTCCTTACCCATGGCTACAACCTGGAGAAGGACCGCCTCTGGATCACCGTCCACCAGAGCGACGACGAGGCCGAACAGCTCTGGCGCAAGATCGGCGTCCCCGCCGAGCGCATCCAGCGCCTCGGCGCGGACAACTTCTGGGACATGGGCGTCCCCGGCCCCTGCGGTCCCTGCTCCGAGGTCAACTACGACCGGGGCCCGGCCTTCGGACGCGAGGGCGGACCGGCCGTCGACGGCGAGCGCTACGTCGAGATCTGGAACCTCGTCTTCATGCAGTCCATGCGCGGCGAGGACGACGACAACGGCACCTTCCCGATTCTCGGCGACCTCGCCCAGCAGAGCATCGACACCGGCCTCGGCCTCGACCGCCTCGCCGCGATCCTCCAGGACGTCGAGAACGTCTGCAGCACCGACCTCCTCCTGCCCACCCTGACCACCGTCCAGGAACTCGCCGGCCGTGACTACCCGGGCAGCGGTTCCGGTGGTGAGGAGAAAGTCTCGTTCCAGGTCGTCTCCGAGCACGCCCGTTCCATCGCCTACCTCATCGCGGACGGCGTGCTGCCCGCCAAGGACGGCCGCGGCTACGTCCTGCGCCGTCTGATGCGCCGGGCGATCCGGCACGCCCGCATGCTCGGCATCGACCAGCCCGTCCTCGCCCCGGCCACCGCCAGCGTCATCGCCAACCTCGGCGACGTCTGGCCCGAACTCACCGGCCAGGCCAGCCTCATCGAGCAGGTCGTCACCGCCGAAGAGGAGTCCTTCACCCGCACCCTCACCCAGGGCACCCGGTTGCTCAACGCCGCCATCACCCGCAGCCGCTCCAGCCGCTCCACCGCCCTCACCGGAGACACCGCCTTCGAACTGCACGACACCTACGGCTTCCCCGTCGAGCTGACCATCGAGGCCGCCCGCGACGCCGGGCTGACCGTCGACGAGGACCGCTTCACCGACCTGCTCGCCGAACAGCAGCAGCGCGCCAAGGCCGGCGGCAGGGCCAAGACCGCCGAGGCCCTGCGCCGCCAGGACGCCTACCGCGAACTCTCCGCCCGCCACGGCCGAACCGACTTCACCGGCTACGACCGCCTCGACGCCGAAGCCACCGTCCTCGGCCTCATCTCCAACGGCACCGCCGTGTCCGGCGCCGATCAGGGCAGCACCCTCGAACTCGTCCTGGACCGCAGCCCGTTCTACGCTGAGTCCGGCGGCCAGGTCGGCGACACCGGCACCATCCGCACCGCCGGTGGCGCGCTCCTGGAAGTCCTGGACACCCGGCTCGGCCTGGAAGGCTTCCACGTCCACACCGTCCGCGTCCTCGAAGGCGAGATCCGCACCGGCGAGCAGGCCGAAGCCCTCGTCGACGGCCGCCGCCGCGACGCTGTCGCCCGCTCCCACTCCGCCACCCACGTCCTGCACGCCATGCTCCGCCGCACCCTCGGCGACCACGCCCGCCAGCACGGCTCCCTCGTCGGCGCCGGCCGCCTCCGCTTCGACTTCGCCCACTTCTCGGCCGTCGACCGCACCCAGCTCGCCGCCATCGAGGCCCTCGTCAACGACCACCTCCTCGACGACCCCGAGGTCCGCATCTGGCACGCCACCCGCTCCGAGGCCGAAGCCGCCGGAGCCACCGCCCTGTTCGGCGAGAAGTACGGCGACCACGTCCGCATCGTCGACATCGGCGACTTCTCCCGCGAACTCTGCGGCGGCACCCACGTCCCCCACGGCTCGAACGCCAGCCCCGTCCGCATCCTCGGCGAAGCCTCCATCGGCTCCAACCTCCGCCGCATCGAAGCCCTCACCGGCCGCGACGCCCTCACCTACCACGACACCGAACGCCGCCTCCTCGAAGAACTCTCCACCCTCCTCGGCACCCGCCCCCAGGACGCCCCCGACACCCTCCGCAAGCGCCTCGACGCCCTCACCACCGCCCAACAGGAACTCGCCCGCCTTCGCGACGCCGAGCTCCGCACCCGCGCCCAGCAACTCGCTGCCACCGCCCGCACCGTCCCCGGCGGCCGGATCGTCACCGAGAAGGTCACCGGCCTCGGCCCCGACGAACTCCGCACCCTCGCCACCAACACCGCCGACCTCCTGGGCAACGGCCACGCTGTCGTCGTCTTCGGCACCGAACACGATGGCAAGGCCCTCCTCGCCGCCGCCATCACCCGCAGCCTTCTCACTGCTGGCACTCAGGCCAGTCAGCTTCTCGCCTCCGCCGCCCGCACCGTCGGCGGCGGAGCCGGTGGCAAGGGCCCAGTTGCCAGTGCCGGCGGACGCCGCCCCGAGGCCCTCGACGAGGCCCTCACCATCGCCGCGCAGGACGCTGCCCGAGCCCTCGACCAGTAGCGTCGGCCGCCAGCGCGTGCGGTCGGTGCCTTCCAGTTGGGGAGGCACCGACCGCACGTTTTCACCGTTCCCGGCCAGCTGCGGCAAGGTCTTTCAGCAGGACCACGCTCTCGTAGTTGGTCACGTCCCACCGCCACGTCCCAACGGGGACGTACCCCCGTCGGCGATACCAAGCGACCAGCTCAGTGGCCTCGGCCGACGTATCGATGACCGCTTCCGCGGCCCCGAGAGCGACGATGCGGTCCTCCGCCATGGTCAACAGCCGTTGTCCGAGGCCCGTCCCCTGACACGCGGGATCCACCGCGAGCTGCCAGAATGAGCCCGCATCGGCTGGTGCCGGATACCCCACGGGCACCGTGTACGGTGCCGCTACCGTCACCGACCCGACCAGCTCAGCGCCTTGGAAGGCGAGCCAGCACTCCCCCCTCCCCATCCGGGTAGCCGTGTCCTGCACGGACTGGTACGACGCGAAGAAGACCCTGCCAGCCGCTGCATGAGCGGCGTATGCGCGGTGCAGGAGCAGGGTGAGTTCCTCGGCTGAATCACCATCGGTGAATCGCCGTATCGAGATGTCTCTTTCAGGGCCAGCCGACCGGCCGTGAACGTTGCGCAAGATCACAACGAACAGTTTCGCTCCGATGCAGCTGGAGGGCCTCCGGGAACGCCTACCTGCCGGCCGGTGAGTGGTTGGCACGTAGCGACGGGACACCAGCAGGGCATGGCCGCGAAGGCCTCCTGCACGTCCTCTCGCCGCTCCGTTCACCAGTCCAGGAAGTGTTCAGCGGGCAGGAATAGGTGGTCGCAGGGGTTGTTGTCGCGGTCGCAGTGGAAGACCAGCTGCCAGGAGTCTGCCATGCGCTTCCACCACAGCCGCTCCATCGCGTCCGCCAGGGCTGGCATCGGGATCGGCACCACCGGCCAGTAGCCAGCCATGAACGCCGAGGTCCGCTCCAGGTCGAGGCGGCGTCCACGGCCACCCCGAGTAAGCTCTGCAGCTTAGACTCGCCTGGTCACAAAGAATCCGCTGTTCTCAACCTGCTAGATCGGAATTTCGAGCTCGACCAATTGGTATAGGTGGTCTCCATTTTTCGACCATTCGATCAGGATGTCGCGGTCGATCAGTTGAATACCGTATTCGGTGCCCCATTCGAGGGCGTCTCGCGTGAAGAAGCCGTTGGTCACGATGATCGAGTCTTTTGCCCCGTAGACTGTTTCGGATGTTCCTTTCACCTCGTACAGGACCCGACTGGGGACCTTGGCGCCGATGGTCGTATGCTTGCACTGGACTGCGATTGGCTGGCCATTGGCGCTGTGCGCCAGAATATCAACTGCTTGATCTCCGCGTCCTCCGATAACCTCGCCCGTTAGGCCATCGCGCACCATTAGCTGTAGAACTGCCCTCTCGAATTCGGCGGGCGAGAGTTTGTCGATTTCATCGATTGTTGGACTGTAGGAAGCCTTCCTCGCTGCTCGACCCGATTCTATTCCTGCAACCCAGGCTTCTCTTCTCTCCGCCTCCTGCTGGGCCTGAAGTAGGAGCATCTTCTGCCTTTCTTCCTTGAGCGACTGAACTTCTCGCTCATACTGCTTCAGCTGGCGGCGATGAGAGTTGGAGACAATGATCTCGACCGGAAGTGCCAGCAAGAGGCCAATGGTTAGGGCAATGGATATGTCCTGGATTCTCATGAATCCGTCACCGGGGTCTGCTACTGCTGGCGGAAAGCCTTTCGCCAGATTGTTAATGATGGGAAGTCCGAGGGAGCCAATTATTACTAGGAGAAGCTTCCAGGAGGTAACCTTGCGGTGCGGGAATTCTGGCTTCTTTGGCAAATTTCAACCGCCCTAATTGATTTGCCGAGTTGGCGTCGACGGGGCCTGATCCGGCGAGTGGTCGGTTCGACGTGGGGACCTACTGCTCATCCGAGCTCAGGGATCGTCTCCTTCGTTCTCTCGCGAATCCAACAAAGGAGACGAAGATGAACTTAACTCCGAGGGACGGACCAAATGCCCCGGCGAAGATCCATACCGTCCCCCACCAATCCCGCTGGTCGCCATGGTCCCAAACTGGAACAGAGAGGAAGTTTCCGGCGAAGAGTGCCAGCCATCGCCCCGTCTCCTTGGGGATCCGGCCGGCCCGGAACTCGAAATACATGGCTAGGGCGGCGAAGGAGATGAAAGTGTAGATATTCATCACCCAGGGGAGTGGACTTATGTCAGAGTATCTTTCGACGAATCTGATCTGGTAGGGCCATTCCCACGCCATGATGATTGCCAGGATCATCAGAGGAATGGCTCGTCGCACGTCTCGAGCCAGGGTGTCGATTTTTTCCTCGTGGCGGAGTGCAAAATCTGCAAACCCTTCAAAGAGGGGATTGGGTGCCGTTTCCGGATCCAAGCCCCTCCTTGCCCTGGCCGCCCCGCTAAAGCCCTCTTCTTGAGTTCTTCCGCGCACGCGCATCCCGGCGCTATCGACGTATGCTTCAACTTCGGCGGCGAATCCGCGCATGCTGTCGTTGGATAGCTTCGAATCTTCTGGGATCTGAATCCAGGAAGGGGCTTTAGGGGCCTCCCTCAACTTCTTGGTCAGGTTCGTCCAGAAAATCTCACCAGTGTCGGGATCGTAGACGAAGCCCAAAACCGGAATCCTGCTCTGCTTCCAGTCATCGTAGTGGTCGTCGATCGGGATGGCATAGCCGCGGGCGCGCTTGTATTTTTTTCCACTCTTGACTTGGACCGCGATGTAGTGGCCCGTTCGCTTGCCTCCGCGAGTGAGGTTCACGATGAGGTCTTCACCGTGGTCGTTGCCGCCATCAATTTCTTGCACGATGTGCTCGTGATCTTCAAGCAGGGTGCGAACGGCGTTGACGCCGGCCCGTTCGATGCGGCGGCTAGGACGAATGGTCGCCACGACTCTCTCCCCCTTACGCTCTGTTCGCCGCACCATACCGAAGGTCACTGACATGTCGGAGAGGTTTGCGGGGATCTGTGCAGGGTGGGCGGCTCGCGACCGACCGTCTGAGGTTGTGTCTGTGGGCTTCCTTCAAGTGGCCAAGGGGGCCCATCTGGCTGGCGATTGAGCTGAGGATCTGAGACGAGCCGGTGCCCGACTCGCGAGCTGGTCGGCAAGGGCGGCAGCGGGCCCCTGTCGGGGGCTGTGCCAGATCCGTGCCAGAACGGGTGGTGAACGGGGGACAGCAGCGGTCTGCGCCGGGTGTCCGGCGGCCTGGTTGCGCTGGTATCGGTGCAGGTCAGGGTCACTTTTCGGCCCGGAGGCCCAAAGATTCCCAAGCTTAGAGCGCGAGTTCGATTCTCGTCGCCCGCTCCAACGCTCGAGGCCCAGGTCAGGGACATGATCCCCGATCTGGGCCGTTGCTGTTGGTGTGCTGCTTTCGGCTGTCGTGCCCCTCGGGCGCCCTATTGATCGGGCGTGCCTGTTCCGAGCTTCCGGGTGAGGGCCACGGCCATGCCATGGCTCACCTACCCCTGAGGGCAGGTGACTTGTCGGCGGTCGAAGTCGATGCGGACGTTGTCCCGGTCGAAGCCTTCGTTCCTGCGGGCGAAAGCCCGGGACGGCCGTCGCGCGGGTGCCAGCCGACGACGTCCTCGCCGTGCCACAGTCCGTCGAGCCGGTCCCGCACCGGCGTCGCTGTCGGCTCCTCGGGCTGCTCGCCCGGGCGATCTGCGCGGTCAGAGGGGGGCCTTGCTCGCAGGGACGGGGGCGAACAGGCAACGCACACCTCGTCGGCCGGGTCGGCCTGAGCCGCAGCCGCGAGCCTGCCTGCTGATCATGCTGCTCTGCCGGGGATTTTGAGGGTCCCCGACAGGGTCGAGCTGAACCGGTGAGTGGTCGGGAGCGTCGGCTCAGTGGGTGGGCGGGGTCCAGTCGGCGGGCAGGCCGGACTGGGTGAGGACGGAGTTGAGGCTGTAGTAGTCCTGCTCGGAGGCGATCCGGTGGTGCTCACCGAGGTCGAGGAGGGTGGCCATCGGCACGGCGAACGGCTTGGGCGCACCCTTGAGGTGGCCGGAGTAGACGGCTTCGACGGTGATGTGGGAACCGTCCTGGTGGGTGGCCTTCACCGTGACGTGGACGTCGTCGATGAGGCTGTCGGTGCGGGCCTTCCACCCCGCGATCTCCTGTCGGCCGTGGAAGGTGACGCCCACGCCCTGGTCGGTGTAGGTGCTGTCCGCGGTGAACAGGGTGCCGAGCGCCTGGGGGTCGGCGCCGTTCCAGGCGGCGGCCCATGCGGCGACGGCCTTCGGCAGGGGCTGCGCGGCGGGCTGCGCGGCGGCGGCGGTGGTGCCGAGTACGGCGCAGACGGCCGTGGCGCTGATCAGTGCGGTCAGGGTTCGGCGCGGGCTGGACTTCATGGTGGGGCCCCTTCAGGTGGTGGTGGGTCGAGAGGTGGGTCCGTGGGATGGGTGCGCGTCAGGGGATCAGGACGACCTTGCCGGAGACGGTGCCGGACTCGGCCAGGCGCAGGGCCTCGGCAGCCTCGGCGAGCGGCAGTTGGGCGGCGATGCGGGCGGTGACCTCGCCACGGTGGACGGCGGCGAAGACCTCGGTGAGGTCGGCGCGCAGCCGGGCTCGGAAGCGGTCCTTGTTCAGCGGGCGGCCGGCCCAGATGTTGTAGAAGTGGGCGCGGCGTCCGTTGGGCAGGGCGTTCCAGAGCCAGGTCCGGGCGAGGATCTTCAGGACGGGCCACTGCTTGGAGCCGGTGTCGTCGCGGGTGGAGGCGCTGCCGTAGGAGATGAGGGTGCCGCCGGGGGCGAGCAGGTGCCAGGAGTCGACGACGCTCCGGCCGCCGACGTGGTCGAAGACGGCGTCCACCCCGCCGGGTGCCAGTTCGCGGACCTGGGCGGGCACGTCGCCTGCTCGGTAGTCGACAGGGAGGACGCCCAGGTCCCGCAGGGCGTCGTGGTGCCGGGCGGAGGCCGTGCCGATCACCTTCACGCCCGCCGCGCGGGCGAGTTGGACCAGGACCGAGCCGACGCCGCCGGCGGCGCCGTGCACCAGGACGGTCTGTCCGGCGCGCACCCGGGCCTTGCGGTGCAGCATCTGCCAGGCCGTGATGCCGTTGACCACGACGGTCTCGGCCTCCGCCGCCGTGAGGCCCTCCGGGACTCGGACCGCGTCGTCGGCGTCGACGACGACGTGGCTGGCCCACCCGCCGACCTTCACCAGCGCGGCCACCCGTCGACCGACCAGGCTCGGGTCGACGCCCTGGCCGGTCGCCAGCACCCGGCCCACCAGGTCGTAGCCGGGCACGAACGGGAAGGCCGGCTGGTCGTAGTACCGCCCGCGGCGCATCTGCTGCTCGGCGAACGAGACGCCGGTCGCCTCCATGGCGACCACGATCTGCCCCCGGCCCGCCTCCGGAACGGCGCTCTCGCGGATTTCCAGGCCCTCCGGCGCCACGATGCCCGGCAGGACGACCTCGATGCGACGTTCGGCGCTCATGATCGCCTCTTTCTCGTAGATGTTTTCGCGTTCGTTAGAAGTTATAACTCCATTGATTCGTGAGAGTCAAGAGCGACAGTGATAGCCTCTAACTAACGCTTCGGCTGGAGAGAGGAAGACGGGTCATGGGCGAACCGGCTGCGAGGACACCGAGGGAGCGCTACCGGGCGCAGGTGCGGGAGGAGATCAAGCAGCGCGCCTGGGGGCAGATCGCCATCGCCGGAGCCTCCGCGCTGTCCCTCAACGCCATCGCCAAGCAGATGGGCATGAGCGGGCCGGCCCTCTACCGGTACTTCGCCAACCGCGACGAGCTGATCACCGCGCTCGTCAAGGACGCCTACCGCAGCTTGGCCGACACCTTCGCCGCCCGCACCGAGGCCGGCACCGACCTCGGTGGCCTGGCGGACGCGCTGCGCCGGTGGGCCTTGGACGACCCCCAGCGGTACTTCCTCGTCTACGGCACTCCCGTGCCCGGGTACGAAGCACCCGAGGACACCACGCGCATCGCCGCCGAGATCATGGCGCACCTCCTCGACGCCTGCGCCGCCGAGCAGCCGCCCGCCACGCCCCGCCCGGTCGACAGCCACCTCGCGGAGTACCGCGCCTGGGCCGGAGAACACCCGGCCCCGTCATCGGCGCTCCGCCGGGCCCTCACCTTCTGGACTCGCCTGCACGGCGTCCTCTCGCTCGAACTCGCCGGACACTTCACCGGCATGGGATTCGACCCCGCCGAGCTCTACGCCGACGAGGTGCGAGCACTCGGGGTCAGTGGGGCTGACGCCGCGATGCTGGCTGAGGAGAAGTAGCACCACGCCAGCATGAATCCACGAGCGAGCGCGGATCCGGGGGGACCTGACCAGGCCGTGCCAGATCCGTGCCAGAAGGCCGCTGGTACGGCGCCGGAGCAACGGATTTCGGCTCGCCGACCCGGCTCCCGGAGCGCGTGAGCGGCGGTCCTTCCAAAAGGCGAAGTCCAATTCCTGCGGCCATCGTCATGTGGTCTGCCCGGGTCGGCTGCTGATCACCGCGGCGTGTGGCTGCTCGTCGAGCGCGGTGAGCAGCGGGCCCTCTTGTCAGTGCCCGACAACTCGTGCGTACGGCCGGGCTGTCAGGGGCCGTCGTCAGCCGGCGGTGCCGAGGGCTTCGGCGAGGCGGGCGTCCTGGTCGGGCGAGAGGCCGAAGCGGACGGTGCGGGGGCTGTAGGCGCCACCGCAGAGCAGAACGCGGCCGGCGTGGGTGGCGGTGCTGGCACCGCTGAGAGGCGAGCCGGCTCCCTCGAAGTACCAGGTCTCGCCGTCCCAGAAGGGGTGGTCGAGCAGGGCCTCGGCGAGGGCGGCCGTGGCCTCGGACGGAGTGCCGATGGCGGCGAGGGCGCCTGTGACGGCCGCGGTGGCGTCGGCCGGCAGGTCGGCGTCGCCGAGGACGGGCAGTAGGAGCAGCAGGCGGGCGTGCGGGTCAGTGATCCCCGGTCCGTCCCCAGGGTGCTGGGCGACGTGGAGCAGCTCGCGCCAGGCGAGCCCGGGGCCGGCGAAGTGGCCCTCGATGCTGGCGAGTGAGCGTGGCCGGTCCCAGTCGGGGTGGGCGACGTAGTAGTCGGTCCCTGCGTCCTCGGTGAAGTTGCGGTGGACGATCAGGATGCTGTGGCCGTGTTGCATGGGCAGCCGGATGACGGGCCAGGCGGCCGGATCGGAGAGCCGCCCGTAGGCGGCGTCCGCGTCCGCGCCATCGGCCCCGAACAGGGCGGGCTCGGGCTCGAAGTCCTCGCCCTCGGCGAGCCACAGCAGGTACGCGGCCCAGAACCCGGGCAGGGCAAGCAACTCCTCGCCCGGGATCAGAGGGTCGTTCTCGTGTCCCGCGATCAGCACGGGTGCATTTTGCCAGTCCGTGATGACAGCCGCGGCCCGGTGAGTGGCGGAAAGGTCTGCAGACCGTCCCGTCCGGCGAACCGCCCCCAGTGGGGGGAAACGCACCGCGGATCTCGTGCCCGGGGCGAGGCTCCTGTTGATCCCCGATATGGGTCACGACCGTCCTCGCGAACTCTGGCCCGAGATCATCGACGCCGTCGAGGCGCACGCCGGCTGAGCGTTGCTTGCCCCGCGTTCGCGCGGACCTGGTAGACGCGGTCGGAGTCCTCGGACACTCGGGCCGTTCGGTTCCTCTTCTCCCGATGGGTAGTTGGGGTGTCGCCGCTACCTCGGGCTGTGGAACTGGACGACGGCGTGTCGGCCGCTGGTGCGCCAGTCCCCCGCGGATCGGTCGAGTTCGGCGACCAGCGGAGCATTGAGGCCGACGATGACGTCGGATTTCAGGGTGCGCAGGGCTGCGACGGGTGAGGGGAAGCGGGCGGCGGCTGTCGCGAAGGCTGTGGTCGGGGGCCAGAGTTGGTCGCCGACCAGGCGGCGGTAATTGAGGTCGCCCTTGACGATGGTGACCGTCGCGCTGCTGAACTCGGCGCGGAGGTCGGCAGGCATGTCGCGGTACGGCAGGGGTGCGCAGAAGAACGGGTGCGTTCGGACCGCGAGGGTGTCGCTTTTCATCGCCTGCCACAGGCGTCGGCCGATGAGCTCCGCCTGCGCCCCGGGCGCGGCGCGCAGACGCGCGACGGTGGCGAGGACGTCGGCCATGGTCGCGTCCGACATGAAGTAGGGCTGGGGCTTCACGTGGAGGACCACCCGTGTCGCGAGGCCGCTGACCAGCAGGTGGTCGATGAGGACGAGGTCGGGCAGGAGTTCTCGGCCGGCGTTGTCCGCGACCAGGCAGACCTGACCGCCTCGGGATCGTTCCAGCTCGGTCCAGAGGAGGTCGCTGTCATCGGCGAGCAGGGCCGTTGCGGCCTGGGTGTCCGATGGCGCGGTGAGCTGGAAGCTGAGGTCGGCGCGGTTGCCCCAGAGGGCGGACGAGAGCAGCGCCTTGGCCCGGTCTTGTGGTGGCAGGGTGCCGAGGCGGTCGAGGGCCGTCAGCTCGTCGTCGACGGCCGTGCTCGCCAACTCGGCGTTCTTGAACGGGGCGAAGGGGTCGATCCCCTGCCAGGCACCCGGCCGGAAGTAGCCGGTGGCGTCGAGGAGCCGGCGGTAGAAGTAGCTCTCGGCCCACAGGAAGGGAGCCTCGCCCCACGGTCGGCCCCAGAGGCCCCGGCCCCACTCCAACCACTGGGCGTGATCGTGGACTTCGGGGCCCAACGGTTCCAGAGCGCCGGTGGTGCTATCAGCGAGCAGTCGCTCGATCTTCTCCCGTTCGGTAGGACCGTAGGGGAGCGCGGCGAGCACCTGCTCGATGAGCTTGGGGTGGCGTTCGTGGAAGACGCCCCAGGCGAAGGAGCCGCGAGCGTTGCTGAGAATCACGGGTGCGATTGCCACGTACGGGCTCGCCTTCCTCGTCGTTGGCAGGGGGCGGGGCCAGCGATGGTCTCGCCACGGGGTCCGGTGGAGCAGTGGTCGATCTGCTTCCAGCCGGGGTGATTGCCCGGCTGCCGACGCCGCGCAGTACGCGACCGGTGGCGGCATCAGCGGCACACCAGTCTCGCACCCAACGATGGCGGTGGGCGTGCGGGCGGTGTCACGCGCTGTTGGGGAGGATGTGGGTTCCGCCATGGCCCGGCCGCCGTGGGTTCCTGCATGATCGCCTCCGAGGGACTCCATGGCCGCTGTCCGTCACATCGGCCGGGTTCCGCGGGTCAGTGCTTCGACACGAGGCGACGGAGGAATGGACCGATGGACCGACACGACTTTCTGGCGGAGCAGTTCGAGGCTCACCGCTCCCACCTGCGGGCGGTGGCGTACCGGATGCTCGGCTCGCTCAGCGAGGCTGACGATGCCGTCCAGGAGACCTGGCTCCGGCTCGACCGCGCCGACAGCAGCGGTGTGGAGAACATGGGCGGCTGGCTGACCACGGTGGTCGGCCGGGTCTGCCTGAACATGCTGCGCTCGCGCACCTCGCGGCGCGAGGACCCGCTGGACGTCCACGTGCCCGACCCGATCGTGAGCAGCGTGGACGGCGGGGACCCCGAGCAGGAGGCGCTGCTGGCCGACTCGGTGGGTCTGGCGCTGCTGGTGGTCCTCGAAACCCTGGCGCCGGCCGAGCGGTTGTCCTTCGTCCTGCACGACATGTTCGCGGTGCCCTTCGAGGAGATCGCCCCGATCGTCGGGCGGACCCCGGCCGCCGCTCGCCAGCTCGCCAGCCGCGCCCGCCGCCGGGTCCAGGGCACCCCGGCCCCCGATGCCGACCTGGCCCGCCAGCGCGAGGTCGTCGACGCCTTCCTCACCGCGGCGCGCGGCGGGGACTTCGAGGCGCTGGTCGCGGTCCTCGATCCGGACATCGTGCTGCGGACCGACAGTGGTGCACTGCGTCCGGGCGCTGTGCTGCGCGGTGCACGGGCCGTGGCCGGCGGGGCGATCACCTTCGCACAGATCGTCCAGCTCACCCATCCGGTCCTGGTCAACGGAGCCCCGGGAGCAGTCGCGATCGTGGACGGCGGGCCGGTCTCGGTCGCGGCCTTCACGGTCGCGCACGGGAAGGTGGTCGCGATGGACATCCTCGCCGATCCGGAGCGGGTGGCCCGGCTCGATCTGACGTTCCTCGGTGACTGAGGGGATCGGAGGTCGACGGTGAGTGACGGCTGGCGCTACGCCGCCTCGTGGGGCGGCGTAGCGCCGGGCGCCGTGCCCAGCAGTGGCGCGGAGCAGTCCAGTTACCCGGAATTGGATCGGGACGGCGCGGGGGCGGCGAGGGTAGCGTCGGGCCGCAATGGAGCGTGACCGACCGAAGGGGGTAGCCGTGCACCCACAACTCGCCGAGGACCTGGCCCAGTTGCCCGACCTGCTGGAGGACACCCGGCGGCGCGCCGTGGCCTTCCTCGACGGGCTGGGCGAGCGTCCGGTCGTCCCCGTGCCGTGGGAACCGGAGGTGGAGCCGCTGCCAGGGCGGGGAGTCGGACTGCGGGCCGCGCTGGAGGAGTTCGCGGTGCGTTGGGAGCCGAACCTGTCGGCGAGTGCCGGGCCGCGCTACCTCGGGTTCGTCACGGGTGGCGCGACCCCGGCAGCGCTGGCCGGCGACTGGCTGACCGCGGCCGCGGACCAGAACTCCAACTCCTCGCTGGACCCGGCCGGACAGCGGATCGAGCGGGAGACGGTCGGCTGGCTGCGCGAGCTGTTCGGCCTCTCCGACGCGCACAGCGGCACCTTCGTCAGCGGCGCGACCATGTCCAACACCGTCGGGCTGGCGATCGCCCGCGAGTGGCTCGGGGAGCGGCGCGGAGTCAGTCCGGCCGAGGACGGGCTGGCCGCGCTGGGTCCGGTGCGGGTGCTCTCGGGCAGTGCGCACTCCAGCGTCGCCAAGGGGCTGTCCGTGCTCGGCCTCGGCCGCCGTGCCCTGGTCGGGGTGGAGACCCTGGCCGGACGGGAAGCGGTCGACCCGGTCGCCCTGGAGCGCGCGCTGCGGGAGACGGACGGGCCCTGCGTGGTTGTCGCCAATGCCGGCACCGTCAACACGGTCGACTTCGACGACCTGCACGCCATCGCCGCCCTGCGCGAGCGCCACGACTTCTGGCTGCACGTGGACGCGGCCTTCGGCGCCTTCGCCGCCCTCTCCCCGGACCACGCCCACCTGGTCGAGGCCCTCGACCTGGCCGACTCGGTCTGCGTGGACCTGCACAAGTGGCTGAACGTGCCGTACGACAGCGCGGTGCAGTTCACCCGCCGCCCGGACCTGCAGGCCCGGGTCTTCCAGAACTCCGCCGCGTACCTCGGCTCGGTGGGCGACCACCCCGACCTGGTGCACCTCACGCCGGAGAACTCGCACCGGCTGCGCGCCCTGGCCGCCTGGTTCACCCTGCGTGCCTACGGGCGGGACGGCTACCGCGAGATCGTCGAGCGCGATGTCTCCTGCGCCCGTGCGATGGGCGAGGCGGTGGCCGCCGTACCGGGTCTGCGGCTGCTGGCACCGGTCCGCCTGAACGTGGTCTGCTTCACCCTCGCCGAGGAGCCCACGGCCGAACGGCTCGCCGCCCTGGCCGCCGAGCTGAACGAGGAGGTCTTCCTCACCCCGACCCGCTACGCGGGCGTGCCCGCGCTGCGAGCCGCGTTCAGCAACTGGCGGACGACCGACGCCGACGTCCGGCGGGCCGCTGACGCGCTGGCGCGAGCCGTCCGCAAGCTGCTCTGACGGGGTGGGGAGCGCGGAGGGGAACCGGGGGAGCGCGGGGCGGGGAGTGGTGGAGAGCCGGCTGCAGCGGAAGTTGCGGGAGCGCCGGGAGGCGGCGGTGCTGGCGGAGCTCGGCCGGCAGCTGTCCGGGCTGCTCACCGGCCGGGGGATGGCGCAGGAGGAGGCACCGCCTTGGATCGGTGAGACCGTTTCGGGGTTCTGGGACGTCTTCGTCGAGCCGTACGGCACGCTGCCGGACGATGTCGAGCCGGCGGCCGTGGACGCCTGGATCGAGCGGCTGCTGACGCGGCACGGCGTGACGGGCAGGGTCTACGTCCGCAGTCCGCTGACCGGCCTGCACTGGCTGGAGTGCCGGGTGCCGGACGGCGGGTGGGTGTCGCGGGTCCGGCAGGCGGTCGAGGATCCCTGGGTGTTCGTGTCGGGGGACTTGGACGTGGTCGTCGCGGTGCTCGAGGGCGAGTACTACTACCAGGCCCATGTCGGCCGGAAGCTACCCGGCGCCGGGTAGCGCCTCCGGCGCCCGTCCCCGCGCGAGGGGAGACCGCCGCCGCGCGGGGGACCGGCGGGTCCGGCCTCAGCCGCGTTCGGCCAGCCGGGCGGCGTGCTCCCGCTGCTGCTCGGTGGTGAAGCGCAGGAACTCGGTGATCCGGTGGATGTCCTCGACGCCGAGGTTGCGCAGGTAGGCCTCGCCCTCGGTGACGATCGGCCCGTAGATCTCCCAGACCAGCGTCCTGGCCTTCTCGGTGGGCTGGACGATCACCCGGCGGCGGTCGGCCGTGTCCCGGGTGCGGGCCGCGTAGCCGGAGCGCTCCAGCCGGTCGATGGCCGTGGTGACGCCGCCGGTGGTCAGACCGGCGGCCGAGGCCAGCTCGCCGGGGCTCATCGGGGTCGAGCCGAAGAGCAGGTCCAGGCAGTGCATGTCGGTCCGGTTCAGCCCGAGGCGGTCGGCGGCCTGCTGGTCGAGCGTGTCGTTCGAGCGCTGGAAGTCCTGCATGGCCTGGCCGAGTTCCTCGATCAGGCACTCCAGGACCTCGTCCGGCTGCTCCCGTTCCTCCGCCATGGCGGCCTCCCCTCGCTTATTCCCTTGACTTTCTAGCGATCTGATTTCTAAAGTTACCTCATCGCTAGTCGCTAGAAAATCTAGTGACTAGATAAATGGCTCTGCAGCTTCGCTAGAGATACCTGGGGGAACCATGACCGCCGCTCCGCTCCACGTCCTGGTCATCGGCGCAGGCTTCGGCGGACTGACGCTGGCCCACGGCCTGTGCCGGGCCGGCGTCTCGGTGGCGGTGTACGAGAAGCACCGCACCCGCACCGACGGTCTCTACGGATACCGGGTGGGCATCGACCCGACCGGGAACCGGGCGCTCAAGGAGTGCCTGCCGCCGCAGCTCTTCGACACCTTCGTGGCGACCTGCGCCCGCACGCCCCGGTACTTCAACGTGCTGACGGAGAAGAAGAAGCGCACCGCCGCCATCCCGCTGCGCGGCGACTCGGACGAGATCAACTCCGAGCGCTCGGTGTCCCGCCAGACCCTGCGGCAGCTGCTGCTGACCGGACTTGAGGACGTGGTGCACTTCGACAAGCGGTTCACCCACTACGAGCAGCAACCGGACGGCACCGTGACGGCGTACTTCGCCGACGGCACCAGCGCCACCGGCGACGTCCTGGTCGCCGCGGACGGCGCGCACTCGGCGGTGCGCAAGCAGTACCTGCCGCAGGCCGTACTGCGACCCGCCGGGATCATCAGCATCGGCGCCAAGATCCCGATGAGCCCCGAGGCGCTGTCCCTGCTCAGCAGGGAGGCGCAGCAGGGACTCTCGCTGGTCTTCGCGCCGAAGGGCTTCATGTGCATCTGGCACGTCATGGAGTTCGGCTGGGACGCCCGCGGCGGGGTGAAGGAGGGCGTGGCGGGCAACGACGCCGAGCTCATCAGGGCCTGGCCGGGCCTGCTGTTCGACAACACCAGGGACTACATCTCCTTCGGCCTGTGGGCCTCGGAGGACAAGTTCCCCGCCGACGTGCTGTCACTGCGCGGACCGGACCTGATCGACCTGGTGCTGCGGCTGACCCCGAACTGGCACCCGGACTTCCGCCGGCTGTTCGCGATGGCGGACCCGTCCACGGCCTTCCCGCTGCAGATCGCCACCTCCGAGGCCGTGCCGGCCTGGCCCACCAGCACGGTCACCCTGCTCGGCGACGCCATCCACACCATGACTCCCGGCCAGGGGGTCGGCGCCAACACCTCGCTGCGGGACGCGATGCTGCTCTGCCGCGCCCTCTCCTCGGTCCAGGCCAAGGGGCGGGACCTGCTGGCGGCCATCTGCGAGTACGAGGCCGAGATGATCCCGTACGGCTTCGCCCGGGTCGCCGACTCCCTTGTGCAGAACGGAACTTCCGGCAGTGATCCGCTGCACAGGCCGGTCGTCGGCCGGGCCGTGCTTGCGGCCAACCGGGCCTACTTCCGGGCGGTGGACGCCATCCCGCCGCTGCGCCGCAAGTTCCTCGACGACCTCTACACCTATCGAGGCGCCGAACTCGCCGCCGCCGAGTGAGGCCTGACGGGGCGGCTCCCCGGCACCCCGGCCCCTGCCCGTGCGTTGTCGGGAGGGCGACTTCAGGGGGTGGGCGTGAACATCTTCATCTGGGCGGTCGCAGCGGTGGCGGGACTCCTCCTGCTGGACCAGGTGCTGCTGTGGCTGGAACGGCGGGGCTGGATCTACTGGCGGAAGCGGCGGGCCGGCATCGGCGCTGCCTCCACCGCCGGCCTGATGGACGAGCTGCACGCCTTCCTCTCGCCGGGCCGGCAGCACGTGGCGGAGGAGAAGGAGCGCCGGCTCGTCCTGCGCGACGACGACGCCGAGTCGGGCGAGCCCCTGGATCGCCGGATCGACCTGGACTCGGGCCGCGCGGTGGTCCGGGTGCGGAGGCGCCGCGAGGGCGGTGGTGCGTGACGGGCCGTGAGCGGCAGCGGGGAGGATGGCGGGTGCGAGTCGCCCGGTTGACGGCCCGCCAGGTCCGCCGGGGCCGTCAGGTCCGTCAGGTCCGCCAGGTGTACCGGGTCTGCCAGGTGCAGGCGCGGGGCCGATTGACGGTTCATGCGGCTTCGGGGTCGGCGTGCGGTGAAACCCATGGCCCGTAAGGGAGTTGGGGCCAGATCCGCGGCCCGGATCGGCATGTCTTCGACAAGAAGATAACTCGTCAGTAACATCGCTTAAGCGGCTGTCCCACGCCGCCTGTGTCTACTGATCTCGCGCGGTCGTGTCCTCGTCCGCCGCGCCAAAGGGGACTTGTTGAACAGCTCCGCTCGCAAAGCCGTCCTGCCTGCCATCGCGGCGGCGATCGTCCTCGGCGGTTCCGCCTGTGCGGCACCCGGGGGCGGGCCGCAGGCCGCCGGGACGCCGGGGACACCGAGTGTCGCCGATGCCTCGACCATCGCGGCCGCCCGCGCCGGCTCGGAGGCCCTCGTGGTGGCCGCCGCCCAGCCGGGAGCGGAGCAGACCGCGGTCAGCACCCCAGCCGCGGGGGGCGGACGTCCCGCCGCTGCCTCCGCCGCGCGGGGCGTCCAGCTCGCCGCCTACGACCCGGCCACCGGAACCGCCGTGCTCAAAGCCGGTACGACCGGGGTGAACGGCGCGGCGTCGAGCGCCTCGCCCGCGGCCAAGTCGTCGGGTACGCCCGCCGCGAAGCCCTCGGCCGGGAGCTCGTCCGCCGGGAACCCGCCCGCTGGGAAGCCGTCGGCGTCCGCCGCGGCCTCCCAGCCGGCCTCGGCCGCTCCGGCCGACACCGTGCGGCCCGGCCAGCTGATAGCCAGCCCGCCGACCGCGGCCGCGCCGAAGGGGGCGCTGCTGGCCGTCACCGCGGTGCAGCCGGGCAAGGACGGTTCGGTCACCGCCGCCACCCGCCCCGCGACCCTGTCCGAGTTGCTCGGTTCCGCCGAGGCGGACGGGAAGATCGCCGTCGACCCGCACGCGATCACGGTGAAGCCGCTGGTGAAGGACCTGAAGCTGACGTTCGGCAAGGACGGCGGCACGTCGAAGGCCGACGCGTCCGGCACGCTCCAGCTGGACCTGAACGCGCCGGTCGCCCTGCCGGGCGGCAGCGCCTCGGCCTCCGGCTCCCTGCAGCTGCGGCCCGCCGTGCACTTCGCGTACCACGGTGCCGCCCAGGGCAGCCCGCGTACCGCGTCGGTCGGGTTCGACCTCGGCGCGCACGCGCAGTGGAAGGTCAGCGGCGAACTGGCGAAGACCACCGGCAACCCGGTCCGCGTCCCCTTCGCCGAGCTGCACGCCAACCCCGTGCTCACGGTCGGCGGCCTGCCGGTCGTGGTCAACCTCGGCCTGACCTGCTTCCTGGAGGTCAACGCCGACGGCAAGGTGACCATGGACGCCGAGCAGCAGTTCGACGGCGCCTGGGCGGTGCAGGCCCAGTACACCGGCGGCCGGGGCTGGAGCCCGGTGACCGACACCGGTGACACCAAGATCTCGCCGGTCAAGGCGCAGCTCTCCGGCAAGGCCGCCGTCCGCGCGGGCCTCGGCGCCGAGGTGAACGTCGGTCTGTTCAACGCGGTCGGCGTGGACGCCACGCTGGAGCCGTACGTCCGGGCCCAGGGCGAGGGCTCGCTCACCCTGGACACCTCGAAGGGCATCACCCCGCAGGTGCGCGGCAACCTCGCGCTGTACGGCGGCGTCGATCTGACGGGCGCGCTGTCGGCGCACCTGAAGATCTTCGGCACGCCGGTGGTGGACAAGGAGCTCCCGCTGCCCGGCTACCACAAGGAGTGGCTGCTGAAGTCGGTCGGCTCGGCCCCGGCGCCGTCGGCCGGCTGACCACGGAGGACGCCCGCGGCCCGCTTCCGTGCGGCTGACCGCGGAGGGCGCCCGCTGCCGTTCGACTGGCGGTGGAGGGCGCCCGCTGCCGCCCGCTCCCGTCCGGTACGGAATGATCACCGTGCGGACGGGAGAAGGGGCGCGGGGGCGATGCGTATCGGGATACTGGGACCGCTTCAGGTCCTGGGCGGCGCGGACGGGCCGCCGATCGGGATCGGCGGAGCCCGGCTGCGCGCACTGCTGATCCGGCTGGCGCTCGACCCCGGCCGACTGGTCGTCAGCGAGCGGCTGGTCCAGGACCTCTGGGAGGACCGGCCGCCGTCCGATCCGGCCGGCGCGCTGCAGTCCCTGGTCTCCCGGCTGCGGCGGGCCCTGGACGCCGACCCCGGGACCGGCCGGGCCGCGATCGGCTCGCACCCCTCGGGCTACCGGCTCGACCTGCCGCCGGACGCCGTCGACGCCTGGGCCTTCGAACGGGCGGCGGCCGAAGGGCGGGCCGCGCTCGGCGCCGGCGAGTTCGAGCGGGCCGTGCGGGTGCTCCGCGAGGCGCTGTCGCTCTGGCGCGGGGACCCGCTGGCGGACGCCGGTGCCGCCGCCTTCGCCGCGGCGCCGGCGGCCCGGCTGCGCGAGGTACGGCTGGCGGCCGTCGAGGACCGGGTGGACGCCGAACTCGCGCTGGCCGGCACCGGCGTCCCGGGGATGCTGCCCGGGCTGATCGCCGAGCTGACCGAGCTGTGCACGGCCGACCCGCTGCGGGAGCGGTTCGCGGCCCGGCTGATGCGGGCGCTGCAGGCGGACGGGCAGCAGGCCGCCGCGTTGGAAGCCTACGACCGCACCCGCCGGGCACTGGCGGAAGAGCTCGGCACGGACCCGGGCCCCGAGCTGCGGGACGTCCACCTGCGGGTACTGCGCGGCGATGCCCCGGCCGGCAAGGACACGCACTCCGCCGTGCACTCCGCGGCCCGGAGCAGCGGCCCCGGCGCCCGGGCCGGCAGCGGACCCGGTGGGCTGCCGGCCCGGTCGACCAGCTTCGTCGGCCGGACGGAGGAACTGGCCGAAGTCCGTCGGCTGCTCGGCGAGCACCGGCTGGTGACCCTGACCGGGCCCGGCGGTGTGGGCAAGACCAGGCTGGCGGTGGAAACCGGAGCGGCCTTCGAGGTGCGGCGGCCCGGCGAGGAGCGGCGGCTCGGCGAGGTGCGGATGGTCGAGCTGGCGTCCGCCGCCGGCCCGGGCGCCGTCGTCGCCGCCGTCCTGACGGCCGTCTGCCGACCGGCGGTCGGGGTACTGGCCGGCGGACTGCCGGCCGGACCGGCGGCCGCGGGCTCCGCCGGTGACCCGGTCGACCGGATCGTTCAGGAGCTGACCGCTCGCCCGGTGGTGCTCCTCCTGGACAACTGCGAACACGTCGTCGACGAGGCCGCACTCGTCGTCGGCCGCCTGCTGGCCGCCGCGCCGCAGGTCCGGGTACTGGCCACCAGCCGGGAGCCGCTGGGCGTACCGGGGGAGGCCCTGCACCCGGTGCGGCCGCTCGCAGTTCCCGGGCCAGGCGCCGACCCCGAGGAAGCCCGCACGCATTCCGCCGTGGCGCTGTTCGCCGACCGCGCGGCAGCGGTCAGCCCCGGCTTCACGGTCGACGCCGCGAGCGCTCCGCACGTGGTCCGGCTCTGCCGCGAGCTGGACGGCATCCCGCTCGCCATCGAGCTGGCGGCGGCCCGGCTGCGCTCGCTGACGCCGGCCCAGCTGGCGGGCCGGCTCGACGACCGCCTGCGGCTGCTGGCCCAGGGCAGCCGCACCGCGCTGCCCAGGCACCGTACGCTCCGTGCCGTCATCGACTGGAGCTGGGCGCTGCTGGTGGAGGACGAGCGGGTGCTGCTGCGGCGGCTGTCCGTGTTCTCCGGCGGGGCAGGGCTCGCCGACGCGCACCGGGTGTGCGCCGGCCACTGGCCGGGCGGCGAGCGGCCCGACGAGACCGCCGTGCAGGACCTGCTGGCCGCACTGGTGGACAAGTCGCTGGTGGTGCTCCTCCCGGCGGCGGATTCGGCCGGCGCCGAGCGGTACCGGCTGCTGGAGACCGTCCGGGAGTACGCCGCCGGGAGACTCGCCGAGGCCGGGGAGACGGAGACCGTCGGCGCGGCGCACACCGAGTGCTTCCTCGAACTCGCCGAGACCGCCGAGCCCCTGCTGCGCACCGCCGACCAACTGGCCTGGCTCGCCCGGATCGACGCCGAGCAGGGCAACCTGGACGCCGCGCTGCGCCGGGAGATCCGGGCGGCGGGCAACGGGCCCGGGTCGGCCGAGCGGGGGCTGAGGCTGGCCGCCGCAAGGGTGTGGCCGTGGCTGATGCGCGGCCAGGGGCACCAGGCCGGGGAGCGGACGGCCGAGGTCCTGCGGGTCTTCGGAGCCACGCCGCCGCCCGGTGCCGAACAGGCCCACGGCATCTGCGTGATCGTCGCGCAGCTCACCCTGTCGCTGCGCGGTGACGGCGACGCCGCCGTGGCCGAGGCCTTCACCGGTGCGCTGGTGACGGCGCAGCAGGCCGACCATCCCATCGCCCTGGCCGCCGCCCTGATCCCCGCCATGGGCGGCTCGTCGCGCGGCGCGGCCCAGGTGGCGGAACGGTTCTCGACCCACGCCAACCCGTGGATCGCGGCCCTCGCGCCGCTGGTCCTCGGCCGGATGGAGCTCAGTAGCGGTCGGGTGCGGCGCGCCGAGGAGTGCCTGCGCACCTCGCTGCTCCGGTTCCGGCGCCTTCGCGACCGGTGGGGCCTGGCCCTGGCACTGATCACGCTGGCCGGCCTGCTGTCCGTCACCGGGGAGGTGGCCGAGGCGATGGCCGCGCTGGACGAGGCCCGCCGCTACGACGCCGAGGTCGGCGGTGCGGGCGAGTCCCCGATGCTGCTGGTGCTGTCCGGCCAACTGCTGGCGCGCGGCGGCGACCTGAGCGCCGCCAGGGCCGAGCTCGAGCAGGCGCACGACATCGCCCTGCGCAACCGCGACCCGCAGTTGCAGTTGGCGTCGCGGTACGCGATCGGCGAACTGGCCCGCCGGACAGGGGAGTTCGAGGAGGCGCTGAACTGCCAGCAGCAGGTGGCGAGTTCCCTCCAGGACCGGATCGCGGCCGGGACCGGCAGCCCGGACCAGGTCCAGCTGCTGGCGCTGCTGCACACCAGCCTGGGGCGGATCCGCCTGCGCCTGGGCAGCCCGGAACAGGCCGCCGAGGCACACCGGCGGGCCCTGGAACTGGCCGCCGACTGCGGCGACCACCCGGTCCGGGCCGCGGCCCTGGAGGGCTTCGCCGAGTACTGCCTCGCGCACGGCGACGCCGGACGGAGTGCGGCGGCCCTGGGCGCCGCACACGCGCTGCGCGGAACGCACGACGCGGGTGACCCGGAACTGCGCGAGCTCCGGGACGGCTGCCGCGCCGCGCTCGGTGCGGACGGCTTCGCCGCCGCCTGGCGGCACGGCCGGAGGCTGCCCAGGCCCGAGACGCTTTCCCTGCCGCCCGGGTGAGGCCGCATCGGCCCGCCGAAGCCCCTGTGCGGGGCCGCGGCGGGCCGACAGTGTCTCGTCGCCTCTGCCGGATCCCGTCAGCCGACGGTGTCGAAGGGCTGGTGGTCGGGCCGGCAGACCGTGTCGGACGGCGGCAGGACGCTGTCCACGAGGTAGCGGGCCTCGTGCGCGGCGGCGCAGCCGCTGGGGTTGGCGAGAACGGTGTGGCCGTAGCCGTCCACGGTCAACAGGCGGGCGCGGGAGAGGGTCTGGGCCATGGCCCGGGAGCCCTGGTAGGGCCAGGCCGGGTCACCGGTGTTGGCCACGACGAGGACCGGATTGGCGGTCGGGCGGTTCCACGGTCCGTCGTAGCGGTCGCGGTCCGTGGCCGGCCAGGTGGCGCAGGGCTCCGCGGCCCAGGCGAAGTACGCGCCGAGCGGGCCGGACCTGGCCCGGGCGAGGGCGGCCTGCGCCGGATAGGCGGACGGGGAGCGCGGGTTGGCGCTGTCCGCGCACACCACACCGAGGGCCTGCTCCTTCCCCTGGTAGACGGCGGGGGCTGGGGCGTCTGCGGCGGTGGTGGCGGCGGTGGTGGTGGCGGTGGAGCCGGTCCAGAGCTGCTGGAGCTGCGACCCGAGGCCCGTCCAGCCGGCCGCCAGGTACGGTATCGGCCTGGTGGCGTCGAGTTGCAACGCGATGCTCTCCAGCGCGGACGCGTAGCTGAAGGGCATCGCCCCCATCGGGGTGTCGATGGTGACCGGCCGCTGCTGCAGGCGCTGGAGCAGGGTGGCGAACTTGGCCCGGGTCGCGGCGGCGTCACCGGCGGCGAAGGCGCAGGTCTTGGGCCCGGCCTGGCCGCACTGGTCGAGGAAGGCGTTCAGGACGTGATCGGCGGCCAGGTCGGTACCGGTCCGCAGGAAGGCACCGAGCCGCCCGGCCTGAGCACTGTCTTTGGTGGACCAGGCCACCGGGTCCACGGCGCTGTCCAGGATCATCGACCGCACCCTGCCGGGGAACAGGTTGGCGTAGGTTGCGCCGAGGTAGGTGCCGTAGGAGACGCCGTAGTAGGTGAGCTGGCGGTCCCCGACGGCCTGGCGGAGCAGGTCCATGTCCCTGGCGACGTTCGCCGTGGACAGGTGCGGCAGCAGCGCCGGGTTGTTCCGGAGGCACTCCTGGCCGAAGCGCGCATAGGCGTCGGTCCAGGTCCGCTCCTGCTGCCGTCCCACCGGGAAACCGGCGGGGACACCGGCGAAGAACCTCTGCTCGGCCGCGATGTCCGGGAAGCAGTGCGTCGCGGTGCTCGTGCCGACGCCCCTCGGGTCGAAGCTGATGATGTCGAAGCGCTTCTGCACCTGCTCGGGGAAGAGCGAGGTCATCGCCCGAAGTGCCAGGGTGCCCGGTGCGCCGGGACCGCCCGGGTTGTAGAACAGCGACCCGATCCGGTGTGCCGGTTCGGCCGCCGGGTGCTTGATCACCTTGATGTCGATGGTGGCGCCGTGCGGTGCGCGGTAGTCGAGCGGCACGTGGGCGGTGGCGCACTCGAAGCCGTCGGCGCACGACTGCCAGACGAGCCTGGGGACCGGGGCGGCGGCGGTCGAGGCGGTCGCGGCGCTCGCCGTTGCGGTGACGGCCGGGAGGGCCGTCGCGATCAGTCCGGCGATGGCTGTCGCGGCGCGTGCCCGGCGTGCGGCCGCGGTCGGGCGCTTGGCGCGGGGGAGGGGACGGCGGAGGCTTGCGGTCAGACCTCCGGGCCGGAGTGCGGGAGTCATCGGGTGCCCTTTCGGTGTCCTTGCCGGGACGGCCGCGGCGTCGTCGGCCACGACCCGCCCTTCCGGCGTGGCACACCCTGCCGGTGCGTGCTGTCAGACCGCTGGCAGCGCGCTGGCACCGTCGCGGCAGGCGGGCCGGACCCCTGGCGGCCGTCGCTCCGCCCCGGGACGCGGGCGCGCCGGCCGCCATCCGGGGCGGTGCATCACGGTGCGTCAGGCATGTCGCGGTGGATCAGGCGCGGGGCGGGGGCCAGTGGGGGGTGCCGTCGCCGGGGTCGAGGCGGGCGACCACTTCGGCGAGGCCGATGCAGGCCTGTTCGATCTTGCGGTAGGTGCTCTTCCGTTCGGCGATGACGGCTGACAGCAGCAGTCCGGTCAGGGCGGCGGAGCCGTTGAGGGCTTGGAGGGTGATCATGGTCCCGAGCAGGCTGCGGTGGGTGAAGGGTCCGTTGTGGTCGGTGGCGGCCACCACGGTCAGGACGGAGACCAGCAGGACGCACGGTGCGGCCCCCGCCAGCTGGAAACGCAGCACGGCCCAGATGAGCAGCGGGAAGACCAGGAACAGCAGATCGAGCGTGGTGTTGGTGACCAGCAGTGTCACCCCGGCGGTGGCGGCCAGCAGCGCCGCCGGTTCGATCCACCGGTACAAGGCGATGTCCCGGGGCATCCGGGCGCTGCGCAGGACGAGCAGCACCGGGGTGACCACGAGTACGCCCATCGCGTCGCCGGTGTACCAGGCCGACCAGGTGGGCCAGAAGCCGCTCGGCGGCAGGCTGCCGTACAGGACCAGCGAGCCGGTGCCCACGGTCGAGCTGATCAGCATCCCGGTGAGCGCGCCCAGGAAGACCAGCGCGAGACCGTCGCGCAGCCGGTCCAGTTCGACCCGGAAGCCGACGCGGCGCAGCATCAGGTAGGCGCAGATCGGGGCGAGGGTGTCACCGGGGACGACGCCGAGGGCGGAGAGGTTGAGGTCGATCGTCCCGGTCACCAGCAGGGTGCCCAGGGCGATCCCCGGCCAGATCCGCAGGCCCAGGAGGAGTAAGGCGGTCAGGGCGATGCCGGTGGGCGGCCAGAGCGGGGTGACCTCCGCCCCCGCGATGTTCACTTTCTGCAGCAGGCCGAGCCGTCCGGCCGCGAAGTAGAGGGCGGCGATGACGATGATCTGGAGGCCTGTCGCGGAGAAACGCCGGAGTCGCTCGTTTCGCAGCACAGCAGCCATCACACAACGTCCGGCAGCCGTGCCCGTACGTGACACGCGCGCACGGGCCCACCGGACCGCGTCAGCCGTACTGGGTCGCGGCGGCCGTACCGGGCCGCCGGGGCCGCTGCCGGAGTGGCTGCCCGGAGGCTGGGCTTTCAGTCGGGCAGGTCGGCCGGCTTCTCGTGGCAGAGGACCAGGACGGCGGCGTCGTCGGAGTGGCCGGTGAGGTCGGCGACCTTGAGGACCTCGGCTGCGAGGATGCCGGGGTCGACACCGGTCTGGCCGGTGACCTGGGCCCCTAGCGCCTCCATCACCCGGTCGAGCCCCGCCTCGATCGGGAAGGACGGGCCCTCGACCACCCCGTCCGTGAACAGGGCGATCGCCCCGGCCTGCGACAGCCGTCGGGCGGACACCGGGTACACCTCGCCGGGCAGGATGCCGAGCGGTAGTCCGCCCTCGTCCTGGGCGATGCCGCTGCGGCCGTCGGCGGTGGCCCAGACGGCCGGGACGTGGCCGGCCCGGGCACCGGCCAGCTCCCAGGTGAGCGGGTCGAAGCGGAGGAAGGTGCAGGTGGCGAAGAGCCGGGTGTCCATCGACAGCAGCAGGTCGTTCGCCCGGCTGAGCACCTCGCCGGGGTCGGTGGAGGCGGCGGCGACCGCGCGCAGCCCGATCCTGACCTGGCCCATGAAGGCGGCCGCTTCCACGTCGTGGCCCTGGACGTCGCCGATGGAGAACCCGAGCGTTCCGTCGGGCAGCCAGAAGCCGTCGTACCAGTCACCGCCGATGTCCAGGCCGTTTCGGGCGGGCGTGTACCGGGCGGCGGTCCGCAGGCCCGGCAGCTCGGGCAGGACGCCCGGGAGCAGCTCGCGCTGCAGGGCCTCGGCGAGTTCCACCCGGGCCTGCTGGAACTCGGCCCGCTCCAGTGCCTGGGCGGTCAGCCGCCCGAGCTCGTCGAGCAGGTCGTCGGCGCTGGCGGGCCGGGGGGAACGGTGTCGGGGCATGGACCCTCCGAGGTGCCTCAGCGGCGGGCCCAGCCCGAGCTGGGCTCATGGCGAAACCCCGGATTCATCATATTTCCGCGACGGGGGTACCGCCGGACGGAGCAACGGCCGAAGGGCATCGGGGCCGCGAGCCGGGCAGCGCCGTGCGGTCCCGGTTCCGTCATCCCGTCATGCCCCGCGCCCGCTCCACAGCGTGTCGAAGTCGTGGACGGCCCGCTGGGCGGCCGGGGCGAGGGCGGTGGTGCCGGCCTGGGCGCGGGCGGGCCGGAGGAGGTGGTCGACGTCGGGGAGGGTGACCAGGCCGGGGCCGGTGGTGCCGGCGGCGGCCAGGGCGGCGACCAGCGGGCCGGTGGTCGAGCAGGGGAGGTCGGCGTCGGCGGTGCCGCAGGTGACCATGGCCCTGGCGCCGGCGGGCACCTGGCCGGCCGGGTCGGGCGGGTGGACGGCGTCGGCGGTGCGGACGTACGCGGCGCTGGAGTTGAAGTCCTCGAAGACGGCGGCCGTCTGCGCGGGCATGTCGGTGGTGTCGGCCGTCCCGCCCGCGCGCAGGTCGGCCACGCCCTGGGCGATGGACTCCTTGACGGCGGCGGCCTGGTCGGCGTCGATCCGTCCGGCGGCGACGTCGGTGTCCAGCTGCCGGTCCAGCCTGAGGGTGACGAGGTCCAGCAGGCGTTCGTCCTGGGGCTGGAGCAGGGCCAGACCGGCGGGGGCGGGCCGGGCGGTCCGGACGGCCTCAAGGGCGATCACGGCGCCCTCGTCGTGCCCGGCGAGCAGCAGCCGGTGCGGGTCGGTGGTGCTGCGGGAGGCGAGGAACCGGTACGCGGCCTCGGCCTGTCGGACGTATGCGCCGAGGTCGAGTGTGGCGGCCTTGTCGGTGTACGCGCCGAGCCCGGTCAGCCCGGTGCCGTACTTGTCGTAGCGCAGGGTCGCGATGCCGTCGTCGCCCATCAGCCGGGCCAGTTCGGCGAGGGTGCCGGGGCTGAGCCGGGGCTGGTTGCCGTCGCGGTCGGTGGGGCCGCTGCCGGGGAGCAGCAGGGCGGCCGGGAGCCGGCTGCCGGGGGCGTGGGCGGGGATGTGCAGGGTGCCGTACGTGGTGGTGCCGTCCACCGTGAACGAGATGTTGTGGTCCCCGGACGCCAGGTCGGTGCTGAGGACGGTGGTGGCCGAGGGGGTCAGCGGGGCGGGAGCGGTCGGGACGGCGGGCGGAGCGGCCCGGCCGCTGCCGCAGCCCGTCAGCACCCCCGCGCTCAGCACCAGGACGGCCAGGATCGCCGCGACGCGGTACGGCTGCCTGGGTGGGCGCATGGGCTGCTCCGGGGTAGAGCGGCGACCGCTCCCGGCGGACCGGTGGTGGAGCACTTCGCGTCGGGGGCTCAGCACCCAGGTATAGGCCATGGCATGACGTTCCGCTCGGTGGCGGCGGTCGCCCGGATGTCGGGGTCCGGACCGGGGCCGGGGGCGGTCGCGGTGCGGTGCCGGGGCGGCAGCGCCACCGCTGTGGCTGTCGCTCGTTGCACGTAGGCGAGTGGTGGAGCCGTTACACCCCTGCGGGTGACTTCGAGGGAGCGCCTTTGTATGCTTCGGTCATTCTCTACACGTCTGTAGAAGTAAATGGGAGGCCCGTCCGGGCGGCTCGAACGTCGGAACCGGCGCTCGGGCGCCGCATGTCCCAGTAGGTGGCGAGGACGCACTCGCGTCCCCGCGCCGCCCGTCCGCCGGTGTCCGCACCGGCCTGGGTCGAGGCGGGACGTGGCGGTTCAGCAGCCGAGCGAACGAGGGGTGTGGGCATGACGGGACAACGGGCGCGTGCGCCCTACGGCGAGGCGGAAGCGCGGCGTCAGCGCCCGGTCCCGCCCGCGCGGCGCTCGGACGAGGGCCTCGCGCAGAGCACCGGCGCCATCGCGCAGCGGCGTCCCGGCGCGGCCGCCGGGCAGGTCCCGGGCAGCCGGCGGTCCATCGAGGACGCCGACGGCCGGGGCCGCCGGGACGCCCGTGCGGCGAACGCCGGACGCGGTGCCGGAGAGCGGCTGCCCGCGGTCTACCCGGCGCTCGGACTGCCGGTGTTCGGCGCCGTGGTCGACGCGGTGACCGGGTCCGGGGTCGGAGTGGTCTTCGCGGTCTGCGCGGTGCTGGGTGCGGCGCTGGCCACGCTGGTCAGCAGCCGGGCCGGCTGGTGGTGGGTGGTCACCTCCGCGCCGGTGGTGGTGCTGACGGTGGCCGTCGGGACCGAGTACCTCGTCAACGGGGACAAGTACCAGGGCAAGGCGCTGGCCAGTGGGGCGCTGCGCTGGGTGACCCACGCCTTCCCGGTGATGTCGGCGGCCGTGCTGGCCGCACTGCTGATGATCGTGGTCCGCAGGCTGCGGGAGGAGAGGGGCCGTCGTGGCTGAGGGCAGGCAGGGTCAGATGCGGTCGCGCAAGCCGGGCGGCGCCCGTGGTGGACGGCGGATCTCGCCGCTGCTGATGGCCGGCCGGACCGTGGCCTGCGTCGTCTCGGTGGCGGTGCTCGGCTCCAGCGGCTTCACCTGGTACACCCTGAAGGACCTCCAGGACGGGCTGACCACCTCCAGTGCGCTGGACGAGGCCAAGCGCAACGCGCCGCCGCACCTGGACAAGTCCGTCAACCTGCTGCTGATCGGCCTGGACAGCCGCAAGGACATGGACGGCAACGACCTGCCGCCGCAGGTGGTCGAGGACGACCTGCACGCCGGCAGCAGCAGCGACATCGGCGGCTACAACACCAACTCCCTGATCGTGCTGCACATCCCGGCCAACGGCGGCAAGGTGACGGCGCTGTCCGTCCCGCGCGACGACTACGTCCAGACGTACGGTGCGGACGGGAGGATGCACAAGATCAAGGAGGCGTACGGGATAGCCAAGGACGCCGCCGAGAGCAAGCTGCAGGGCAAGGGGCTGTCCAAGTCGGAGTTGGAGCGGCAGAGCCGGGAGGCCGGGCGCTCGGCGACCATCCAGACGGTGCAGAAGTTCCTCGACATCCCGATCGACCACTTCGCCGAGGTCAACCTGATCGGCTTCTACGACATCGCCAAGGCGTTGGAGCCGATCCGGGTCTGCCTCAACCACCCGGTCAGCGACCCGATCATCTCCCGTACCGCCACCCATGAGGGCGGCGGCACCGGCCTCAAGCTCCCCGCCGGCTACAGCGACCTGAACGCGGCGGACGCCCTCTCCTTCGTCCGCCAGCGGCACAACCTTCCCGGCGGCGACCTCGACCGCACCCACCGCCAGCAGGCCTTCATCGCCTCCGTCGAGTACAAGCTGAAGCAGCAGGGGGTGATAGGCGACCTCGGGCAGATGCAGAAGCTGTTCAACGTGGTGAAGAAGGACGTGGTCATCGACAACCAGTGGGACATCCTGGACTTCGCCCAGCAGGCACCCAACCTCACCGGTGGCAACGTCGAGTTCAACACCCTCCCGATCAGCGGCTTCAAGACCATCGGCGGCGAGGCCGTCAACACCGTCAACCCCGACCTGATCAAGAGGATCGTGCAGCAGCTGTTCGGCCACGATTCGGCACCGGTGCCCGCCCCCTCCGACACCGCGGGCGGGGACTCGGGGCCCTCCACCGCTCCGGCGGACGACTCCGGAGGCGGTTCGCTGAAGGGCACGGTGGAGGTGTACAACGCGTCCAAGGTCAGCAAGGCGGCGGCGAACGAGTCCAAGGCGCTCACCGACATGGGCCTCAAGGCCGGCAGGTACGGCGAGGCGACCAGTCACCCGAGGACCACCACCGTGGTGTACGGCTCCGGGGAGAAGGGCGCCGCCGAGAAGGTGGCGGCCCGCTACGGGGTCACCGCAACCGCCTCCTCGTCCGTGCCCGCGGGCCGCATCGTGGTGACCCTGGGCACCGGGTACACCCCGCCGTCCGACAGCACCGGCCTCGACTCGGCCCCCAGCGGCGGTTCGGACGACTCCGCCTCCCCGTCCAGCAGTGACACCCCGGACCCGGCCTCCACCCTCCCGATGCAGGGACCCGCCGTGAAGGCGGGCGGCATCCCCTGCGTCGACTGAGCGGACGGGCCGCCGCCTCCGGGTCTCCCGGATCCCGCCCCCGGGCTTTCCCTGACACTCAGTCAGGGAGAGCCCGGGGGCGGGTCGGGGTGATTCCCGATGCGCCGTCGACCGGTCGGCCGACACCATGATCGAGGGCGTTCGACCGGCGCCCCGACGCGATCACCCGGAGTCGACCGATGAACGCCCTCAAACGACACCTCGCCCCGTTAGCAATCGCGGCCGCCGCGCTGGTCGCCACCACCGCCGCTCCGGCCCTGGCCGCAGCAGCCCCGGCCGCCGCCGTGCGGAGCGCGGCGCCGACCGGTGCGTCCGGGCTGAACACGGCGGCCCTCGACGCGGCGGTCGCCCTGCACCCCGGTGACCGGGCGGGTGGTCAGCTGGCCCGGGTCAGCACCCCGGACCAGACCTGGCGGGGCAGTTCCTCGGACGCCTTCACGGGCCGGCCGATCTCACCGGACGCGCACTTCCACGTCGGCAGCATCTCCAAGGCCTTCGAGGCCACGGTGGTCCTGCAGCTGGCCGCCGAGCGGAAGCTCGACCTCGACCGGACCGTCCAGTACTACCTGCCCAACCTCCTGCCCGACGGCTACTGGCCCATCACCGTACGGCAGTTGCTCAACCACACCAGTGGCCTGCCGGACATGCGGGTGGGCATCCCCAACCCCACGCCCGACCAGCTGATCGACGAACACCTCCACTACTTCACCCTCGACGACGTCATCCGCTCCAGCCTGCACCTGCCGGGCGGATCGACTCCGCCCATGCACTTCACCCCGGGCACCGAGCAGGAGTACAGCAACCTCGGCTACCGCATCGCCGCCAAGATCATCGAGCAGGTGACCGGCAACTCCTTCGGCCACGAGGTGACCAGCCGGGTGATCCGGCCGCTCCACCTGGACCACACGTCCGTCCCCGAGGGCGACACCCGGATGCCCCGGCCGACCCTGCACGGCTATGTCACCGACTCCACCGGCCGGGCCGTGGACGTCAGCGAACAGGGCGACGACACCACCGCCGTCATCTCCACCGCACCCGACCTCGACCGCTTCATCAGCGGCCTGTTCAGCGGCCGACTGCTCGCCCCCGAGCAGCTGAACGAGATGTTCGCCCTCCCGAAGGACGGCGCGGGCAACCCCCTTCGCTACGCGGACGGCAGCGACTGCGACAGCGGACCCGCCAAGGGTGCGGCCTGCTACGGCGCCGGTCTGAAGAACGTCACGCTGCCCGACGGCACCGTCCTGTGGGGCAAGACCGGCCACGACCTCGGCTACGCCGGCGGCGTCTTCGCCACCCGCGACCTGCGGCTGCGCATCGTCTACGGCGTCGGCACCGCCACCGCCGACAACGGCGGCGCCCCCGCCGTCGCCAACCGTCTGGTCGCCGCCGTGCTCACCCCGCCCCAGGGCGGCACTGCCGCCCGCTGAGCCGTCGCGGCGGTGCGGGCGGAGTTACTTCGCGTTCGGCAGCAGCCGGGTGCCCGTGGGCAGGGAGCCCTGGGCTGCCGCGGTGCGGAGGTGGTCGAGGAGGGTGGCGCGCAGCTGGGCCGCGGCGCGGGTGAGGGGGAGGTCGCGACCGTGGGCCAGGGCGATGGTGCGGCCCAGGCCGGGCCCGGCGAAGGTGGCCAGGTGGAGGCCGGAGCGGTCGGCCACCATGCCGGGGACCACAGCGGGGCCGAGCCCGGCCCGTACGAAGCCGAGCACCGCGTCCAACTCCCCGCCCTCGACGGCGAACCGCGGCTCGAACCCGGCCGCCCGGCAGGCCGCCAGCGCGCTCTCGCGCAGCGCGTACCCCTTGCGGAACATCACCAGCGGCCGCTCCCGCAGCTCCTCCACCCGGATCCGCCTGCGCGGCAGCCGCGTCGAGGAGACCAGCACCAACTGCTCGTGCAGCAGCTCGGTGACCGCGAGCTGGGCCGGCCACGTCTCGCCCGCCTGCGGGGCGATGACCAGCGCGAGGTCCAGCTCGCCGGCGCCCAGCGCGGCGACCAGGTCCTGCGAACCGCCCTCCTGCACCTCCAGCTCCACCCCGGGGTGATTGCGCCGGAAGGCGGTGAGCACATCCGGCACCAGGCTCCCGCACAGACTCGGCGGCGCCCCCAGCCGCACCCGCCCGCGCCGCAGCTGGACCACCTCCTGCACGGCGAGCCGGGCGCTGTCCGCGTCGGCGAGGATCCGCCGGGCGAGCGGCAGCAGCGTGGCGCCCGCGTCGGTGAGGGCGATGTTGCCACGGGTGCGGTGGAACAGCTCAGCACCCAACTCCCGTTCCAGCGACCGGATCTGCTGCGAGAGCGACGGCTGGGAGACATGGGTCTGGTCGGCCGCCCGGGTGAAGTTGCGGGTCTCGGCCACGGCGGCGAAGTAGCGGAGCTGCTGCAGCTGCATGCCCCGACTATAGGCAGCCACGATAGGCCCTGCCTATGGTGACCAGCTTCAGCATGTCTTGGACGTACCGTGGGCGGGATTCCTACCGTCGTGGGCATGGCATTGGCGACTGGGACGGGCCGGAGGCGTCCGTCCACTCTGACGACCCTGTGGCGCTCGACCGTCGGCAAGAAAGCGGTCATGGCCGTCAGCGGCGGCATCCTGCTGCTCTATTTGGTCGGGCACCTGCTCGGCAACCTGAAGGTCTTCTTCGGCCCCGACGAACTCAACGGCTACGCGGCCTGGCTGCGCACGATCGGCGAGCCGTTCCTGCGGCACGGCTGGTTCGTCTGGCTGGCCCGGCTGGTGCTGCTGGTCGCCGTCCTGGCGCACGGCACGGCCGCTTACCAGCTCAGCAAGCGCGACCGGGCGGCCCGGCCGCAGGGCTACGTCCACCGCCGGCGGCAGACCAGCTACGCGACCAGGACGATGCGCTGGGGCGGGGTGATCCTGGCGCTGTTCATCGTCTGGCACCTGCTGGACCTGACCACCCTCACCGTGAACCCGAAGGCCGAGGCCGGCCACCCGTACCAGAACCTGGTGGCCTCCTTCTCCACCTGGTACGGCGGCGGGATCTACATCGTGGCGATGCTCGCGCTGGGCCTGCACATCAGGCACGGCTTCTGGAGCGCCGCGCAGACCCTCGGCGTCAACAACCCGCGCCGCGACCGGGCGTTGAAGCTCACCGCGAACCTGCTCGCCCTGGTGCTGACGGCGGGCTTCGTCTCCATCCCCGTGGCCGTCATGACCGGAGTCGTGCAATGAGCTCGTACCTCAACTACACCGTGGGCACGCCGATCCGCGACACCAAGGCACCGGACGGGCCGATCGAGGGCCGCTGGGACCGCCGCCGGTTCGAGGCGAAGCTGGTCAACCCGGCCAACCGGCGCAAGTACCGCGTGATCGTGGTCGGCACCGGTCTTGCGGGCGGCGCGGCCGGTGCGACGCTGGCCGAACAGGGCTACCACGTCGAGCAGTTCTGCTTCCAGGACTCACCGCGCCGGGCGCACTCGATCGCCGCCCAGGGCGGGATCAACGCCGCCAAGAACTACCGCAACGACGGCGACAGCATCCGCCGGCTGTTCTACGACACCGTCAAGGGCGGGGACTTCCGGGCGCGCGAGTCAGGCGTCCACCGCCTGGCGGAGATCTCGGTGGAGATCATCGACCAGTGCGTCGCCCAGGGCGTGCCCTTCGCCCGTGAGTACGGCGGACTGCTGGACACCCGATCCTTCGGCGGCGTCCAGGTCTCCCGCACCTTCTACGCCCGGGGCCAGACCGGGCAGCAGCTGCTGCTCGGCGCCTACCAGGCGCTCTCCCGGCAGATCGCGGCCGGCAACGTGGCGATGCACCCGCGCACCGAGATGCTGGACCTGATCGTGGTCGACGGCCGGGCCCGGGGCATCGTCGCCCGCGACCTGGTCACCGGCGAGATCACCGCCCACCTCGCCGACGCCGTGGTGCTGGCGACCGGCGGCTACGGCAACGTGTTCTACCTCTCCACCAACGCCAAGAACTCCAACGCGACGGCGATCTGGCGCGCCCACCGCCGGGGCGCCTACTTCGCCAACCCCTGCTTCACCCAGATCCACCCGACCTGCATCCCGCGCTCCGGCGACCACCAGTCCAAGCTCACCCTGATGAGCGAGTCGCTGCGCAACGACGGCCGGATCTGGGTGCCCAAGGCCGCCGGGGACACCCGTGCGCCGCAGGACATCCCCGAGCAGGACCGCGACTACTACCTGGAGCGGATCTACCCCTCCTTCGGCAACCTCGTCCCGCGCGACATCGCCTCCCGGGCCGCCAAGGTCGTCTGCGACGAGGGCCGCGGCGTCGGCCCCGGCGGACAGGGCGTCTACCTCGACTTCGCCGACGCGATAGGCCGGTTGGGCCGGGCGGCCGTCGAGGAGAGGTACGGCAACCTGTTCGAGATGTACGAGCGGATCACCGCCGAGGACCCGTACCGGGTCCCGATGCGGATCTACCCCGCGATCCACTACACCATGGGCGGCCTGTGGGTGGACTACGACCTGCAGACCACGGTCCCCGGCCTGTTCGCGATCGGCGAGGCCAACTTCTCCGACCACGGCGCCAACCGGCTCGGCGCCAGCGCGCTGATGCAGGGCCTCGCCGACGGCTACTTCGTCCTTCCGGCCACCCTGCCCGACTACCTGGCGCGGCAGGACGGTCCACCGGTACCGGCCGACCACCCGGCGGTCGAGGAGGCCGTCGCCGACGCCACCGACCGGCTCAACCTGCTGCTGGCGATCGACGGCGACCGCACCCCGGACTCCTTCCACCGCGAACTCGGCGAACTCCTCTGGGACGAGTGCGGAATGGCCCGCGACGAGGCCGGTCTCCGCAAGGCGCTGGAGCGGATCCCCCAGCTGCGCGACGAGTTCTGGCGGCGGATCAAGGTGCCCGGCGCCGGCGAACAGCTCAACCAGTCGCTGGAGAAGGCCAACCGGCTGGTCGACTATTTCGAACTCGCCGAGCTGATGTGCCTGGACGCCCTGCACCGCACCGAGTCCTGCGGCGGCCACTTCCGTACCGAGAGCGCCACCCCGGACGGCGAAGCGGCCCGCATGGACGAGGAGTTCACCTACGTGGCGGCCTGGGAGTTCCGGGGATCCGAGGCCCTGGGAGAGCACGGCGCGGGCGGCGCCCCCGTGCTCCACCGCGAACAGCTCACCTTCGAGTACGTCCACCCCACCCAGCGGAGCTACACATGAACCTCACCCTGCGGATCTGGCGGCAGGCCGGTCCCGACGCACCGGGCGCGCTCACCACCTACCAGGTCGGCGGAATCAGCCCGGACATGTCCTTCCTGGAGATGCTGGACACCCTCAACGAGGAGCTGATCCTGCGCGGCGAGGAACCGGTCGCCTTCGACCACGACTGCCGCGAGGGCATCTGCGGCGCCTGCGGCATGGTCATCAACGGCCAGGCGCACGGCCCGGAACGCACCACCACCTGCCAGCTGCACATGCGGCACTTCGACGACGGCGACACCATCGACGTCGAACCCTGGCGCGCCGCCGCCTTCCCGGTGGTCCGTGACCTGGTGGTGGACCGCTCCGCCTTCGACCGCGTCATCGGCTCCGGCGGCTACATCACTGCCCCCACCGGCAGCGCCCCCGAGGCCCACGCCACCCCCGTTCCCAAGGAGACCGCCGACCTCGCCTTCGAGCACGCCGAGTGCATCGGCTGCGGCGCCTGCGTGGCCGCCTGCCCCAACGGCTCGGCGATGCTCTTCACCGCGGCCAAGGTGGTCCACCTCAACCTCCTGCCGCAGGGCGCCCCCGAACGCGGCAGCCGGGTGCGGAACATGGTCGCCGCGATGGACGCCGAGGGCTTCGGCGGCTGCACCAACACCGGTGAGTGCGCCACCGCCTGCCCCAAGGGCATCCCGCTCTCCGGCATCGCCGCGCTCAACCGGGAGTACCTGCGCAGCCTGCGCTGACGGTGTGCCGGGGTTCCAGGCCCAGGAGGGCGCGGGCCTGGCCGTTCACCACCGGGTGACTCAAGTGCGCTGTCACGTCAGTTTGTTGATGTGCCTGAGCTTGCGCAGGAGTGCGGCCCGGTTGGCGTACTCCTCCGGGTTCAGCGGTCGGTCGGTGTGCTCTTCGGGCGTGAGGACCGGGCGGGGGTCCTGCTCCGGCGGCTGCGGGTCGGAGTCCTCGGGTGCCGGTTCCCCGTTCACGGGCCCGACTCCGCGGCCGCCACCCCGCGCCGGACGAGCGCCGCGAGCCGTGAGACCACGTCGGGCCGGGCTCTGCCGAGGTCCACCAGGACGATGCCGGTGAAGTAGCCGGCCTGGTGTTCCGTCGCCAGCGAGGGCAGTACGAGGCCCGCCTGCCGCAGGGCATCGGCGAGTTCGGCCTCCGCCGCGCGGGCGGCGGCCCGGCTCTCCGCCGCGATGCGCTGGAGGCGTGAACGTCCCGACTTCGCAGGGGTGTTCGGTCTCGGTCCGGTGCTTGCAGCCATGGTGCGCTCCTCGATGGGGGCCACAGCCCCGATTGTTACATTCCGTACTCCAATCGTCGCTCTCCGGCACTAGTCTGTGAAGTGGGAGGCTCCCAACAACGGGACTGTCGGAAGGGAAGGTGCCGCGCTGTGGCGAACCCCAAGGAACTCGACCCTGCCGAGTCCCCGCAGGCCTTCTACGGGGCCGAGCTCCGGCGGCTTCGGCTGGCTAAGGGGCTGTCCCAGGAGGCCCTGGGGGCACTGGTGTTCTGCTCGGGTGCATACATCGGGCAGATGGAGTCGGCGACCAGGCAGCCGCAGAAGGATCTGTCCGAGCGATTGGACGTTGCCCTGGGTACGGATGGGCACTTCACCCGGTTGTATCCGATGGTCACGCGTAGCCGGTTCGCTGACTACTTCACAGCTGTCCGAGAGCTGCAAGAGATGGCGCGGACGATCTATGAATACGACCCGGTTCTGGTTCCGGGGCTCCTGCAGACCGCCGAGTACGCGCGTGCGGTGTTCCGGGCATTTGATCCCTTGCGGCTGGCAGTAGAGACCGACGAGCTCGTGAGCATGCGTATGGAGCGAGCACACATCCTTCATTCCCCAACGAGGCCTCGGTACTGGGTTGTTCTTGACGAAGCCGTCATCCGCCGAGTCACGGGCAACGCGAGAGTGATGCATGGCCAGCTTGCCCATCTCGCCCAACTGGTGCGTAGCAACAGGATCGTGTTGCAGGTGTTGCCCTTCTCGGCAGGTGGGCACCCCCTGATGCAGGGATCTCTCACCCTCATGACCTTTGTTGACGCCCCTCCCGTGGCCTATGGCGAGGGGCCGTATCGCGGTCAACTCATCGACGATCCCGCCTATGTGGAGAATTGCAGGTGGGCCTACGATCTCGTACGGAGCGCCGCACTGTCCCATGAGGCGTCCCTGGCTCTGATTGAAGCGGCAGCAGAGGACTATGCAAGTGAGCAAGACTGATCACCAACCGCCGCAAGCGCACTGGTGCAAGAGCAGCTACAGCGGTGGCGACAACGGTAATTGCATCGAGTTCGCACCGGAGTTCGCCGCCACCCACGGTGTAGTCCCGGTTCGTGACTCGAAGGACCCCGAGGGTCCGCAGCTCCGCTTTTCAACAGAAGCCTGGTTGGCGTTCGCCGCCGCTACCGCTCGAGGCGAGTTCGGCGACGTCTGATCAGCTGAAACTACTAACAGCGTGTGTGCGGGAGGAGTGTGGTCATGCGACAAGAGCAACAGCCGATGTGGCGCAAGAGCAGCCACAGCGGTGGTGCTGGTGGCAACTGCATCGAGTTCGCACCGGAGTTCGCCGCCACCCACGGCGTCGTCCCCGTCCGTGACTCGAAGGACGCCGAGGGTCCGCAGCTCCGCTTCTCAACAGAGGCCTGGTTGGCGTTCGCCGCCGCCGCCGCCCGAGGCGAGTTCGGCGCTATCTGACGGACCGCCAGCACCATGCCCGAGGCCCCGGCCGGAACCCCGTTCCGGCCGGGGCCTCGCTTGTTGCTGCTTCCGGTCGATTCCCTGGTGTTCTACCGCAGTTGGGGGCGGCCGGGGTGGGAAGGTGGTCCGTACTCGACCGATGGCTGACGGGAGTGTGGCGGATGGCAGGCGGACGGATGCGGGGCAAGGCGGCCGTGGTGACCGGGGCGGCGTTCGGGATCGGGCGGGCGACGGCCCGGCTGTTCGCCGCCGAGGGCGCCCAGTTGGTGCTCACCGACGTGGACCGGGACGGCCTGGAGGTGCTGCGGGAGGAACTGGCCAAGACGGGGGCGGAGATCCGGACCGTGGTCGGGGACGTCTCGGTGGCCGAGGACGCCCGCGAGATGATCGCGGCTGCGGTCGAGGACTTCGGGCGGATCGACACCCTGGTCGCCAACGCCGGGATCATCCCGCTGCAGACCGTCCTGGAGACCACCCCGGAGGACTGGGACAAGGTGATGGCCGTTGACGGCCGGGGCATGTTTCTGACCTGCAAGTACGCGATCGAGGAGATGCTGCGGTCCGACGGCGGCGGCTCGATCGTCTGCCTCTCCTCCATCTCCGGCCTGGCCGGGCAGTCGGGACAGGCGGCTTACGGACCGGCGAAGTTCGTCGCCACCGGCCTGACCAAGCACCTGGCGGTCGAGTGGGCGGCCAGGGGCATCCGGATCAACGCGGTGGCCCCCGGGACGATCAGGACGGAACGGGTCCGGCAGCTGGCCGACGAGCCGGGCGGTCCCGAGTACCTGGAGGCGATCGAGAAGCTCCACCCGATGGCCAGGCTCGGCGAACCGGAGGAGGTGGCGGCGGCGATCCTGTTCCTGGCCTCCGACGACGCGAGCTTCATCACCGGGGCGGTGCTGCCGGTGGACGGCGGCTACCTCGCGCAGTAGGGCCGGCACCTCGCCCGGAGCCCGGCAGCGGCGTTGTCGGAATCCGGTCGTAAGGTGCGCGCAACGCCGTTCGCACCGGAGGACCATATGACCACGGCCGCCCGCCTCATCGCCACGCTCGACGCCTCGTTCGTGCTGCACTGGCCGGGGCGGCGGCTGCTCATGCGGCGCGACGACGCCGAGGCGGTGGCGTACGACCTGGACGAACTGCTCGCGGGAAGGGGCGAAGCGGTCCGCTTCCCGGCGCCCTGGCCCGGCGTCTGCACGGTGTCGCCGCAGCGCGACGTCGCCGTGTTCGCGGGCGTGCACGCGCTGCGGGCGGTGGAGCCGGACGGCACGGTGCGGTGGGAGGTCCGGCACGGCTGCTGGGACGCCGGCTGCCGGGAGATGCACACGTCCTACGAGGAGTACGCGGACGACCGCGGGCACCGGTACCCGGACAGCGGCTCGTTGGTCTTCTCCCCGGACGGCGCGCTCCTCTGGGCCCACATCCGCGGCCCGGTCGCGCACGCCGGCGAGCTGGACCCGGAGGCATGCGACGAGTGGCTGGTGCTGGACGCCGCCGACGGGCGGGTGCTCGGACGGGCGGACGCCATGACGGTGGCCGCCGGTTCGGATCACGTGCAGCACCCGGACCCGGGGCAGATGGGGCTGAGCGTCGGCGAGGGCCAGGACGGGGTCCTGCTGCGGTGGGGCCGCTGGGACGGCGAACAGCTCACCGTGGAGTGTGTGGGGGACGACGATCGCGTCCTGATCGCGGTGAGCCCGTCCGGTGACCGCATGCTGACCGTGACCCACTACCAGGAGGCCCTCGCCCTGCACCGGGTCGGGGACGGCGAGGTCCTGGCCGAACTGGAGGCCGAGGGAACGCTTCCCGCGCACCCCGACGCCGACCCGGAGGGCGAGCCCGACGAGCTGCGCTGGGACTACGAGTGCGGCTTCCTGGACGATGACACCGTCATCGCCGGGACGGCCGAGTACGACGAGGAGTTCGGCGCCGTCCGGCACTGGCTGGTTGACGCGGCGCGGATGCGGACGATCGGCCAGGTCGACTACCCGTTCCCGATATCCGCCGCTCCCAGGGCACTTGGCGACGGCACCTGGTACACCCTCACCGAGGACGGCGACGCGCTGCACCTCTGGACCCTGGGCTAGTCGAGCCTCCCCGCCCGGCGGACCCGGCCGGCCCGGAATCCGGACCCGAGCCGCCGGCCGCCCGCCGGTGGGGCGGTCAGGAATGCTGCTGAGCCTGTACCGGGCCGACATCCCCAACCTGTCGGCCGAGGAGGACTGACCGCGCTCCCGGCGGGGCCGCCTCAGGCCGTACGGGCGGCCCGGCCGTTCCGGACGGCCGGGGCGGACCGGTCCTGCCGATTCCGCTGGCCTTGACGCCGGGGTCAAGGTTTACCGTCGTCCCCATGCGGATCGGAGAACTGGCCGAGAAGGCGGGCACCACGACGCGGACGCTGCGCTACTACGAGTCGCGTGGCCTGCTGCCCGCGCGGCGCAGCGGCAACGGCTACCGGGCGTACGGCGAGGAGGACCTGCGGCTGCTGCGCCAGATCCGGCTGCTGCAGGACTTCGGTTTCGAACTGGAGGACACCAGGCCGTTCGTGGAGTGCCTGCGGGCCGGGCACCCGGCCGGCGACTCCTGTCCGGCCTCGCTGGAGGTCTACCGCAGCAAGCTGGCCGAGCTGGACCGGTGCATCGCCCGGCTCCAGGAGGTCCGCGACCAGGTGGGGGCCCAGCTCGCCAGGGCGGAGCTGGAGGCGCAGGCCGCGCGGCCGGGCGGTCCGCAACCGCGCTGCGAGCTCAGCGCGCATCCGAACGAGACGGAGGGGAACTGAACCATGGTGCAGATCACGGGAGTCGAGTCGGTCACCGACCAGAACTTCGCGGCCGAGGTGCTGAAGTCCGAACTGCCGGTGCTGGTGGACTTCACCGCCGACTGGTGCCCGCCCTGCCGGATGATCGCGCCGGTGCTGGCCGAGGTCGCCCGCGAGGAGGCGGGCCGGCTGAGGATCGTCCAGCTCGACGTGGACAAGAACCCGGAGACCCAGGCGGCGTACGGGGTGCTGTCGATGCCCACGCTGATGGTCTTCCAGGGCGGGCGGCCGGTGAGGAGCATGGTCGGTGCGCGGGCCAAGGCGAAGCTGCTGCGCGAACTGTCCGACGTGCTCTGAGCGGACACCGGCGGGCGGTCCGGGGCTCAACCGATCGGTCGACCCGGTGGGGGGTCAGGGCGGGTTGTCCCGGTTCGGCGGGGAGGCCTGGGCCAGCATGGGCCGCATGCCTCAGATGACCGAATCCCAGTGGCGGGCCTTTCTGTCCGCCGGTACCCGCACCGCCAAACTGGCCACCACCAAGGCCGACGGCAGCCCGCACGTGGCGCCGATCTGGTTCCTGCTGGACGGCGACGACCTCGTCTTCAACACCGGCCGGGACACCGTCAAGGGCCGCAACCTGGCCCGTGACCCCCGGGTGATGCTCTGTGTGGACGACGAGCAGCCGCCGTTCTCCTTCGTCGCGGTCCGGGGGACGGCGACGCTCGGCGACGACCTGCCCGAGGTGCGCGAGTGGGCCGGACGGATCGGCGCGCGGTACATGGGGGAGGACCGGCGGGAGGAGCTGGCGGCGCGCAACGGGGTGCCGGGCGAACTGCTGGTCCGGGTCAGGATCGACCACGTCGTCGCGGTGGCCGACCTGGCGGACTGAGCGCCGGCTTCCTTCCTTGCCGGGTAGGGTCGCTCGGCGCACGGCCCGCCCTCGTACCGGGTTGACCCTCACGCAACGTGAGGCGGCAGGCTGAAGCCATCGAGGAGGGAGCGGACCCGATGAGCACGTACTCGGTGGGACAGGTGGCGGCGATCGCCAAGGTGACCGTACGGACCCTGCACCACTACGACGAGATCGGACTGCTGTCGCCGAGCGGCCGCACCCCGGCCGGCTACCGCCGGTACGAGGACGCGGACCTCGACCGGCTGCAGCAGATCCTCTTCTACCGCGAACTCGGGTTCTCCCTCGAAGAGATCGCGTCCATCCTGGACGACGACTCGGTCAGCCCGACCGAGCACCTGCGCCGTCAGCACCAGCTGATCACCTCACGGATCGCGCAGCTCCAGGAAATGGCCGCAGCCGTCGAACAAGCCATGGAGGCGAGAAGGATGGGCATTCAACTGACGCCCGAGGAGAAGTTCGAGGTCTTCGGCGCCGACTACCAGGAGAGCTGGGAGACCGAGGCCGAGCAGCGCTGGGGGCACACCGAGGCCTGGAAGCAGTCCCAGCAGCGCACCGGCCAGTACAGCAAGGCCGACTGGCAGCGGATCCAGACGGAGACGGAGTCGCTCAACTCCCGTCTGGCGGAGGTGTTCCGGTCCGGCGCCGCCGCCGACAGCGCGGAGGCCATGGAGGCCGCCGAGGCCCACCGCCGGCACATCAGCGGCAACTTCTACGACTGCACCTACGAGATCCACCGCGGCATCGCCGGGATGTACGTCGCCGACCCCCGGTTCACCGCCACCTACGAGAAGCTCGCCGTCGGCCTGGCCCAGTGGCTCCACGACGCCATGGTCGCCAACGCCGACGCCCACCAGGCGTAGCCCCCGCCGCCCGCGGGGGAGGCGGCGGCCAGCGGTCGCCGGGACAGGGGCGTTGACCACGGCGGCAGACCCGCCGCCGCGGTCAACGCCGCCCGGGGGCTCAGCCGTTGCCGAACTCGTGGACGCCCCACCAGCCGCTCTCGTCGTGGTAGATGCCGACGCCGATCTCGGTGTACGCGGGGTTGATCTGGGCCAGGTAGTGCGGGAGGTGGTTGCGCCACATGTCCTGGAACTGCACCGCGGCCTGTTCGGCGGTCATCGAGGGGTCGCTCCACATCACTATGCACTCCCCGGTGAGGGTGCGGTGCGCGGTGCGGCTGGGGCCAGCGCCGGAGGCGTTGGCGGAGTGGGCGAAGCCGGTCTCGCGCATGTGCTTCGCCCACTGGGTGGCGAAGGCGGCGAGATCGGACGCGGGCTTCAGCGCCGGGACCCCGGCCATCGCCCGCTCCTTGTTGATCAGCTGCAGCGAGATGGCCTCGGCGTCGGCCACGGACTGCGAGGCGGGCCAGTCGCCGCTCACCGTGGGCGCCTTCGCGGGCGGACCGCCGGGCGTGGCGGACCGGCCTGACGTGCGGTCACCCGTCCGGTCCTGAGCCGATCCGCCCGCGGCGGCGGTCCGTTCGCCCGGGGAGGCGGCGCCGCCCTTCGCGGCCGCGGTGCCGGACTGCTTCGCGGAGTCCTGGGCGGCGGTCGAGGAGCCGGCGGGGCCGGGAGCCGCGACGGTGGGGCTGCTGGTCGGGCTCGCCGACGCGGCGGCGGTGGGCGACGCCGCGGCGGTCGTGTTCGAGGGAGCGGCCGAGGGCGTGCCGAGGACCGGTGCGGGGGCACCGAAGTCCGGGAGGGCGGCGGCGGTCTGCGGCCGCGGAGCACTGCCCGAGGCGGCCAGGATGCCGAAGCCGGCACCCGCGGCGGCGACGACGAGTGCGGCCGCCCCGGCCATGGTGGCGATCCTGCGAGCCCGTCCGGCGGTTCCCGAGGCCGCCCGGCGGCGGTCGCGCCTGCGGGCCTGGCCTCCGGCACGCCTGTGCCCCTCTCCGGAGGGCGCCGTCACCACGGTCTCGAAGTCGCTGCTCATGGCCTACCTAGCGTCGGGGTCGTGTACCAACGCTTGGGAGACCCGCCACCCGGCCCGGGATAACGGAAAACGGGCCGGATGTGCGCAGTGATCTGGGTCTCTCAGGCCCGCCGGACCGGGGACTACGCGACGCCGCGGCCGAAACCGCGCCGGTGGGCCGTCGGCGAGGTGTGCATCGTCCGCCCGAAGTGGTGGCGGAAGGTGGCGGCGCTCTCGAAGCCGACGGCGGCGGCGATCTCCTCGACCGTGCCGTCGGGGGATTCGAGCAGCGGCAGGCTGGCGGCGATGCGCTGGGTGATGACCCAGCGCATCGGGCTGGTCCCGTTGCGCGCGGTGAAGTGCCGCAGGTAGGACCGCTCCGACATCCCGGCCTGCCGGGCGAGCAGCGGCACCGTCAGCGGAGCGGACAGGTGGTCCAGTGCCCACTGCATGGAGCGGGCTATCCCGTCCTCGTCCTCCTCGACCGGTCGGACCGCCGCCTCGATGAACTGGGCCTGCCCGCCGTCCCGGTGGGGCGGTACGACGAAGCGGCGGGCGACGGTGTTGGCGACCTTGGCGCCGTGGTCGCGGCGGACCAGGTACAGGCAGAGATCGATCCCGGCGGCACTGCCCGCGCTGGTGAGCACATCGCCGTTGTCCACGTACAGCACGTCGGGGTCGACCCGGACCAACGGGTAGCGCTGCTGCAGGAGTTCGGCGTACCGCCAGTGGGTGGTGGCCGCCCGGTGGTCGAGCAGCCCGGCGGCCGCGAGGGCGAAGGCGCCGGAGCAGATGGAGACGATCCGGGCGCCGCGATCGTGGGCGGTGCGCAGGGCGGAGACCAGGCCGGGCGGGACGTCGCCCGCGAACGGGTTGGGTACGCCGACCACCACGACGGTGTCGGCGGCGGCCAGTTCGTCCAGCCCGTACCGGGCCGTGATCGAGAAGCCGCCGACCGCGCCGAGCGGTGTTCCCGGCCGGTCGGCGCAGACCCTGAGCCCGTACCAGGGCGCCGCCAGCAGCCCGCTGAGCTCCGGCCGGGCCAGGCCGAACACCTCGACGACCACGCCGAGTTCGAACGGTGCCATGCCGTCGAAGGCGTACACCGCGACGGTGTGGACGGGCTCTGGCCGGGACCCGATCGTCACGGCGACCGGGCCGCCCGTGGCCTGCTGAGCGGACATGTCTGCCCCATTCCTCGCTGGCGGGATCCTGGCGAGTGTAGTCGTCCCGCCACCGCCGGAGCGCGGTCTTGGCACCGGATGACCGGGGTGTCGCGGAAGACCGGGGAAGACCCCAACCGGCCGTCGGGAGAACGCCGGTGAGCGGACCATCGGACAGACCGACAGGGGCGCGGGGAACCGCGCGGCCGCCTGGTGCCGCGCGCGGGTCCCCGCGCCCCTGGTGCCCGGTGGCCGTCAGGCGGTGAGGCTCGCCATCCAGGCCTCGACCTCGTCGGAGCGGCGGGGCAGCCCGGCCGAGAGGTTCTCGTGACCGTCGGCGGTGACCAGGATGTCGTCCTCGATCCGGACGCCGATGCCGCGGTACTCCTCGGGGACGGTCAGGTCGTCCTGCTGGAAGTACAGGCCGGGCTCGACGGTCAGCACCATGCCGGGCTTCAGCAGCGCGTCCACGTGCTCCTCGCGGCGGGACACCGCGCAGTCGTGCACGTCCAGGCCGAGCATGTGCCCGGTGCCGTGCAGGGTCCAGCGGCGCTGCAGTCCGAGCTCGATGACCTTCTCGACGTCGTAGACCGTGGCGTCCAGCAGGCCCCAGGCGAGCAGGTGCTCAGCCAGGACGCGCTGCGAGGCCTCGTGGAAGTCACGGAACCGGGCGCCCGGCCGGACGGCCGCGATACCGGCCTCCTGGGCGGCGTACACGGCGTCGTAGATCTTCCGCTGCAGGTCGTCGAAGCGGCCGTTGATCGGGAGGGTGCGGGTGACGTCCGCGGTGTAGAGGGTGCGGGTCTCCACACCGGCGTCCAGCAGCAGGAGCTCGCCGGGGCGGACCTCACCGTCGTTGCGGACCCAGTGCAGGGTGGTGGCGTGCGGGCCGGCGGCGCAGATGGAGCCGTAGCCGACGTCGTTGCCCTCGACCCGGGCCCGGCGCCAGAAGGTGCCCTCGATCCAGCGCTCGGAGGTGGCCACGGCCTGGCCCAGCTCCCGTACCGCGTCGGTGAAGCCCTTGACGGTGGCGGCGCAGGCGGCGCGCAGCTGCTCGACCTCCCACTCGTCCTTGACCAGGCGCAGCCCGCTCAGGAAGACCTTCAGCTCGTCGTCCTTGTCGGCGTCCAGCACCTCGGACAGCGCGGCCTCGAGGCCGGCGTCGTAGCCGCGCACCATCCGGGTCGGGACACCGTCGGCGGCGGCTGCCGCCAGCTCCTCGGCGGCCTTGCGGACGTCCCGCGCGGGCAGTCCGAGCAGCGCCTCGGCCTCGGTGAGGCTGTGGCGGCGGCCGACCCAGAGCTCGCCGTTGCCGTCCAGCCAGAACTCGCCGTTCTCGCGGTTGGAGCGGGGCAGCAGGTAGAGGTGGAAGTCGTGGCCGCGCTCGCCGGCCGGCTCGGCGACCAGGACCGCGTCCTCGGTCTGGTCACCGGTGAGGTGCACGTACTCGGTGGCCGGGCGGAAGTTGTAGTCGGTGTCGTTGGAGCGGGTCTTCAGGTTGCCCGCCGGGATCACCAGACGCTCGCCGGGGTACGCGGCGGAGAGCGCGGCGCGGCGCTCGGCGGCGTACCGAGCCTGCTCGACCGGCTGCAGGTCGCGCAGCTCGGTGTCGGCCCAGCCGGACTTCATCGACGCGGCGAGCTCGTCGGAGATCTCACCGTAGAGGCCGTTCTTCCGGCCCTTGATGGGCTGCTCGGTGGCTTCCTGGCCGCCGTCGGCAGCGCCTTCGGGGTTCTCCGCTGCCGCCGGGGTACGGTCCTCGGTCACTTACGTCGCCTCCTCGCGAGTGGTACCGCCCCGGACGCGTCGGATCGCGACACGCGCGGGCGGTCGTGCGTCCCATGGTACGGATGCCCGGCCGAACGGCTGCGCGACCGGTGGAGCCCCATCCGTGCCCGGACCTGCGACTCAGTGGCAGTGGACGGCTCGCCGGGTTCCTGGCCGGCCCGTCCCCGGCCCCCCGGACGGCCGGCCCGGACGCCTCACTCGCATCACTCGAAGCGGACCGCCAGCAGCACCAGGTCGTCCACGGCGCCGGCATCCCCGGCCGCCGGGCAGATGTCGAGGAGGTGGCCGCAGAAGCGGTCCGGTTCGAGGCGGACGTCGCGCGGGGCGTCGGCCGCGGCCCGCCGCAGCGCCGCCTGCCCGGCGTGCAGGGTCGGCCCGAAGCGCCGGGCCAGCCCCTCGGTGTAGAGCAGCAGCAGGTCCCCGCGCTCCGCGTCGAGCTCGACCCCGGGCGCCTCCCAGCAGGCGAGCATGCCGAGCGGAGCGGAGAGCGAGGTCTCGACGAAGTTGGCGCCGTACCGGGTGACCAGGACCGGGGGGCAGTGGCCGGCCCCGGCCAGGGTGATCCGCCGCTCCCCGGGCTGGACCCAGGCGTAGGCGGCGGTGGCGGTGCGCGCGGGCTCGGTGGTCTTGAGCAGCAGTTCGAGGTCGCCGAGCACCGAGACCGGGTCCTCGCCCTCCAGCACCACGTACGCCCGCAGTGCGGCTCGCACCCTGCTCATCGCAGCCGCCGCGCCGGGGACGGAGGAGGGGCCGGCGCCCGGTCCGTCGCCGGAGACGCTGCCGACGGTGAGGCCGAGGGTGCCGTCCGTGAGTGCGATGGCGTCGTACCAGTCGCTGCTCGCGGCCGCACCGGCCGAGCCGCTGGCCCGGCCGCCGGTGCAGCGGTCGAGTGCGGCGGGGACGCAGCGGGCGGCGAGCCGCAGCCCGGGGACGGCGGGCAGCCGGTCGGGCAGCAGGCCGCGGCGCAGCGCCTCGGTGGCCCGGTGGGTGCGGTCCGCCTCCAACTGCTTGGCCACCAGCGGCGCGGCGAACTCGCAGTACATCCGGGCCAGCTCCCGCCGCCGCTCGTCGGGTTCGGCGGGTTCGTCGTAGAACCAGACGGCGGCGCCGAGCGGTCCGTCCTGCTCGGTGGCGAGCGGCAGCGCGTAGCAGGCGCCGAGGCCGAGCTGTCCGGCCACCTCGCGGAAGCGCGGGCCGACGGAGGGGTCGGCGGCGAGATCGGCGACCAGCAGCTGCCCGGAGCCGCCGGGGCGACTGAGCAGTCCGGCGAACGGTCCGTGCTCGGCGGGGACGGTCTCCAGCGCACCGACGCTGGCCCCGTCCAGGCCGAGGCCGACCGGGCGTCCGGAGCCCGGGACGGTGGTGGTGATCAGCCCGCGGTGGGCACCGAGCAGGGCGGCGCCGGAGTCGAGGACGGCGGTCAGGGTGGCGGCGAGCCCGCGGGCGGCGGCGAGCCTGCCGGTGTGCTCGTGGAGCGAGGTGAAATCGGACAGCCATCCGGTCAAACGGTCCTGCAGCTCAGGCGTGTTGGGGACGGCGGCGGCAGAGGTCTCCGAGTCCGTGGCGACGGGACCCGCGAGCGCCGGATCCCGGACGGAATACTCCGTCAGCATGCGGCCGCCGCAGTGGTCGGCCCCGGGGGCGAGCAGGGCCGGCCCGGACGGCAGGCCGGGTACGGCTTCCGGCCCGGCCGGGCCGGCGGGCCCGGGCAGCGGCAGGTCAAGCGGCTTGGCGTCGGTCATTCCGCCCCAACTCCCCACAGACTGGTGTGTGCCACGCAGGACTCCCAGGAGCGCACAGAAGGACAGCGGCACACAAAAGGATCGCACCGCGCAAAAACACTGCTACGTCACTACTCGGCACCAATCCACCACTTGTACACAGGCCGATCGGGGCATGTCCAGAATCGGTGTGCGCGGCCGAGCGGCCGGTTCCGTGCCTGACGGGCGTGGGATACAACGGATGTGACGCCCAGTCGGCGGCCCGGATCGTAGGCCGCCGCGCCCGGCAACCCGGCACGGTCCGGCCCGACTCACCCGTACGGTGGAACCGTCGCGCTCCCGGCGTCGTCCATCCGGACGGATGCGGGATTCTCCTCGAGGGGCCCGAAGGCGGGGCTCGTGCCCGCCCGTTCGCGTTCCGTGTCGTGACGTCCTGCGGTGGCGCCGGTCGTGACACCGGCGGTGACGTGTCGTCAGTTCGAATGTTCCGAACAGTCAGCGTGGCCAGTGCAGTTCGAACAGCCAGTGCGGTTCGATTGGTCCGGGCCGCCCGGACCGCACCCGCGGCCCGGAGTCCGGTGATCGGGCCCGAACCCCCAGCGGTCGCGCCTGAGCCAGGCGGTCTCGGAAAGGAACGAGTGCTCATGCGACGTACGAGCCACGGGCAGGCTCGGCGCGGCCGGAACCTCCTGGGATGGACCTTCCCCGGTGCGAACCCCCGGTGGGCGTGCCGCAACTGGCTGCGCTGGCCCGGCAGTCGGCGCCACAGGCGGAAGGCGCTGCTGCGCACCGCGCTGGCGGCGGTCGGGCGCGGCTGGCCGGTACTGCCCGGTGCCCGTGCCGTGACCGGACTGCTCGGGCCGTGTTCCTGCGACGATCCGTGCTGCCCGGCTCCCGGCGCGCACCCGCACGACCCGCCGCTGCTGGCGGCCAGCACCGATGCGCGGATGGTGAGTTGGTGGTGGAGCGAGCGCAGCCCGGGCTCGCCGGTGCTGCTCGCCACCGGCCGGTCGGTGTGCGCGGTGAGCCTCCCGACGGAGGCCGGGCAGCGGGCGCTGGAGTACTTCGACCTGCTCCGGCTGCCGCTCGGCCCGGTGCTGGCGAGCCGGCGGCGGTACGTCCTGCTGGTGGCCCCGTACACGCTGGAGGGGCTCGGCGGCGTGCTCGCGGACCTGCCCTGGGTGCCCGGGTCGCTGCGCTTCCACGGGCCGGACGGCTATCTGCTGCTGCCGCCCGCGCAAGCCGCGGCCGGTCCGGTGCGCTGGATCAGGCCGCCGGCCGAGGGGGCACCGCTGCTGCCCCAAGTCGATCTGCTGCTAGGCGGGTTGATCGCGGCGAGCCGGGTCGCCCCGGACGGTAGCCGGCTGGCGTTCTGACCGCGGCCGGGGCCCGCAAGGCGGGTCGGGCCGCGCAATTCCGCGCCGCGGTCGTTCCGTCGCGGCTGTCGCGCGGTGGTTGCCGCCGAGCCGCGGTTCTCGTGCCGCGGTCTTCGCGCCGAGGTTGTCGTGCCCGGCTTCTCGCGCCCGACTTCTCGAACTCGGGGAACCTGTCTGGAAAATGGAAGATCCGGCCGCTGGCGACGGGGGATGCACCAGCGACCGGACTGTTTAAATGGTAACAAAGATCCGCGTCCGCGCAAATTGTCCACGGGATGTCCACGGGGCGTTCCACCTGGACATTTCCCGAAACGCGGGAGAAATGTGACGCGAGTCACCTTATCTTCTCGGCGGACCTGAGAGCCGTCAGTTGAGCGTCACCTGACGGTTCACCAGGTTGGCCCGGGTCCGGCGCTCGTCGGCGTTCAGCGGGGCGGCACCGGCCGAGGCCAGAGCCGCGAGGGTGTCCGCGAGGCGCTCGGCGAACTCGGCGGCGGGCTTCTCGCAGTCCTCCGCGGTCATCGTCGAAGGCAGGTCCCAGACCGGCACGGTGAGACCGTGCGCGCGGAACGAGCCGACCAGCTTGGTGTCCTGGCCGAGCGAGGACTGGCCGGCGGTGCTCAGCCGGGCGAGTGCGTCCAGCAGCTGCTCCTCGGGGACGGTCATCACCCAGCGCAGGTGGTTCTTGTCCGGCGCGGCGCACCAGAACGCGGAGTCCACGGACGAGAGCTTCTCGGTGGGGATGGCGGAGGCGTTGGCACGCTCCAGCGAGGCGGCGACCTCGCCGGCGGCGCCCTCGGCGTCCTCCAGCCAGAACTCGAACCCGGTGAACACGGTCGGGGAGAACTCGGCGTCCAGATCCAGCAGTTCCTGCAGGCGGCGGCCGCCCGGGGTGGTCCGGCGGGCGGGCACCGGGGTGCCGGGCTCGGTGGCCAGGGCCAGCTCCAGGGCGTCGGCCAGGTCGCGGCTCAGGTCGCCGGAGGAGGACTGGGTCTGCAGACCGATCAGGATCGAGCCGTCCTGGCGGCGCAGCGCGGGCCAGGCCAGCGGCAGCACCGTCGCCAGGGTCACCGAGGGCACCTCGCCGACCGCGAGTGCCCTGGCCTCGGCGTTCAGCGTCAGCGGGGCGGTCGCGGCCGGGACCAGCTCGCGCAGCGCGACCCAGTCCGCCTCGCCCGGCAGACCCTCGAACGGGCGGTGCACCAGCGTCTGCACCGCGTGCGCGGCCTCCCGGCCGTGGCAGGCCTTGTAGCGGCGGCCCGACCCGCACGGGCAGTCCTCACGGGCACCGACGACGGGGATCTCCCCCGTGCTCACGGCGGTGGACGGACGGCGCTGCGGCGACTTCTTCGCGGCCTTCTTGGCCATGGTGCGGCTCTCCCGGAAACGGCGATGACTTGCTCCCGCGCAGCCTAGCTCCAGGGGAGCGGGCGAACACGCTCTTCGGAACGCCACTGGGGTGTCCTTCGACCCTGGGCCCGGTCGGAAGCCGACCTCGGGGCCCGGTCGGAAGCGCGCCCGCCCCGGCGGGAGGGGGTCAGGCACTCCTGGCGCTCGTCACGTGGCTCACCCGAGCCGGCAGCAGGGCCCAGACCGTCACCTGACCGGGCTCGTCGCGAACACCCCAGTCGCTCGCCAACTGCCCGACGATGTTCAGGCCGCGGCCACCGCGCGAGGTCATCGAGGGCCGGGCGGGCAACGGCCGGGTGGCCGCACCGCCGTCCGTCACCTCAAGGCCGAGCAGGCCGTCGCCATGCAGCTGCCAGCGCACCAGAATGCCGCCCCCGTCACCGAGATCCGGATCCAGTAGATCGGCCACCGACGTCACGGAGTTCACGGAAGTTCCCGAAACCCCCGGTGCCCCCGAACTCTCCCGGCTCTCCCCGTCCCCGTCGAGTGCCGCGAGAAGCGGCAGCGGACGGGCGTATCGACAGGAATTGCTGAGCAGTTCGGAAAGGATCAGTACCGCATCGTCAATCACCGCGTCCGGTATCTCGCGCTCTCCCAGATCGCGCCGTAGCCGCCGCCGTGCGACTGCGACACTGGCCGGGCCGTGCGGAACGGCCATGGCCGATGAAGTGGGACCGGACTTGACAAGCACAGCGTGCGCGACCATCAATGCCACCCCCGGACCTCCTTCAGCGTTCGCCGAGGGATGGATGCCCCCTGGGAATCCGTCGGAAACGACCGGTCGGCGATCCTGACCCGACATTTCCGGGGGCCGCAACTCACGGTACGCAAATGGTGATTAACTGCTCACGCGCTGTTGTGAAAGCGCATGGAATTCGCCAACAAGGTTGCCTTCGGCCTTGTTTGCGCTGTCCTTTGCGCCCCCACTTCACGCCCGCGTACACCAAATCGCCTGCCGTGGTTGGCAACTGCCCAGGGTGAACGCCGGTGGCCGAGGACGGCCGCTGTGGTGGGTGTCCGCCACGGCCGCCGTCCGTCACGGTCAACGCGCGTCACGGCTCATGTGGGCCCACGGTCCACGCGCGTCACACTCCACGCCGGTCCCGGACCGTTCCAGCCGGTTCCGGCCGTCTCGGCGAGAGGCCGTTATCGGCCTAGTTGGGCCAGTACCTCGCGCGGGCGGTTGGTGATGAGCGCCTCCACACCGAGCTCCAGGCAGTACTCGACGTCCGCCGGATCGTCCACCGTCCACACGTGCACCCGGTTCCCGGCCCGCCTCAGGGCCGGCACCAGACCGGGGTCGGCCCTGATCAGCTCGATGCCGGGACCGGCGATCCGGGCGCCGCCGGGCAGCCTGCTGGTCCGGCCGAGCAGCGGCAGCCGGCGCTCCGCCAGATAGACGGTGGGAATGGCGGGCGCGGTGCGGCGGATCCGGTGCAGCGAGAGCTCGGAGAAGCTCATCACCCGCACCGAGGACTCCGCGGACATCGCGGGCAGCAGCCCGTAGTACCCGAGCATGCGCAGCAGTTCGGTCTCGGTCCCGCCGCGGTGCCGGGTCGGGTGCTTGGTCTCGATCGCCAGCTCGATCCGCCGTCCGGCGTCGGCGACCAGTTCCAGCAGCTCGGCCAGGGTGAGGACCGGGCTGGGTTCGGGTGCCCCGGGCGACTTCCAGGAGCCGAAGTCCAGCCGGGAGAGCTCGGCCAGCGTCATCGCGGACACCGTGCCCCGTCCGTTCGAGGTGCGCTGGACGGTGCGGTCGTGGACGCACACCAACTGCCCGTCGGCGGTCAGCCGTACGTCGCACTCCAGGCCGTCGGCGCCTTCCTCGATCGCGCGGCGGTAGGCGGCGAGGGTGTGCTCGGGGAGGGCGGCGGAGGAACCCCGGTGCGCGATGACCCGGACGGCCGTGCGGTCGATGGTTCCTGGTGCCGTCGCTGAGAGGTCACGGGTTTCCACGACACCAACCCTACGGGGCGGTAGCTGGCCGGGAACCATCGGCACGGGGAACTCGCGGTGAAGAAAGCCGGCAGCGGAGGCGAAACGGCGCGGGAAGACAGGAATCCGTCCCCGGGCCGGGCCCGGGGACGGATCGCTGCTCAGGCGGCCGAACCCTCCCGCCGGACCAGGGTCAGCAGCCAGGTGGCCAGCGCCGGCACCAGGAAGCCGAACAGCGAGGCCGAGCTCCACTCCTGCGGCGTGAAGTGCACCGCGGACTGCAGACCCGTCCACAGGTCGGTCCACCAGCCGGCGATCGGCGTCGGGGACAGGAACTGGTAGACGGCGAAGCCCAGCAGCCACGGCGCCAGCATCAGCCAGCGGGCCGGGGCGTCCTGGTCGAGGTTCCAGCCGCGCCGGCCGGCGCCGAAGAAGTAGTCCACCGCGAGCACGGCCAGCAGCGGCACGAACACCGAGCCGATCAGGCCGAGGAAGTTGTAGTACGAGTCGGTGAACTCCTGGATCTGCAGGGCCAGCACGGTGACCAGCACGCCGATCCCGCCGGTCAGCAGGCGGCGGTCGACCCGGGGGAGCAGGTTGTGGATGGACATCGCGGTCGAGTACACGTTGGCGAACGACTGGTCGGTCTCGCGCAGCACCAGCACCAGCAGGAAGAGCCAGCCGGCCGCGACCCCGGTGAACGAGGAGAAGATCTTCGAGGCGTCGCCGCCGGACTGCAGCAGCGCGATCAGGCCCACCACGTAGCACCAGACCTGGGCCAGCGTGTAGCCGGAGAAGGTGCCCCAGTACGCCGCCGAGGAGGTGCGCGAGTGCCGCGTGTAGTCGGCAGCCAGCGGGACGAAGGAGATCGAGACGGCGATGATCGCGTCGGTCGCGTGCAGGAACCCGTTCCAGTTGCCCGCGCCCGGGTCGGGGAAGCCCTGGCGGCCCAGCTGCACCGTGAAGTACACCATCGCCAGACCGACCGCCGCCGCGACGTACCTGCGCAGCACCGCGATCGAACCCAGCGGCCAGATGGTCAGCGTGGTGGTCACCGCACCCGCCAGCACCACGAACAGCCAGCGCCAACCCCCGGTGCCGGCCACCGCCTGCGCGCCCATCGCGATCACCATGAGCTCGTAGACGCCCCAGCCGATGCACTGGGCGATGTTCAGCACCGTCGGCAGGTACGAGAGCTTCGTGCCGAACAGCCCGCGCAGCGACGCCATCGCCGGGGCACCCGTCCGGGCACCGATCAGCGCAGCCACACCGAGCATCGCGGTACCGATCACCGTGCCCGCCACCACCGCCGTCACCGAGGCCGCGAAGGAGAGCTCGGAACCCGCGGTGCCCAGCACGGTGGCCGCACCGCTGAAGCCCATCAGGCTGACGCCGAGGTTGGCCCAGAGCGCGAACTGGTCGCGGAAACCGAGGGTGCGGGGGGGCGCGGTGTCCAGCGTCAGCGGCGCCTCGGGGCGCGCGGCGGTCGTGGACGCGTCAGACGGTGGTGCAGAGACAGCCGACATGGCCAATGCTCCCTACGCCGGCATTACCCGGACAGGTTCGAGCGGTCTGCGCCCCCTCGCCCCATCGCCGGTGTGAATGGCGTACGGTCCGATCAGCGCACTCTCAGCCTGGACGGTCCAAGCTCCCGCGTGTCAGTTTGGAGCGGCCAGGTTAACCGCAGGGCCCCCGGAACCCCAAGGTCGAGGGCGCTCGTCCGGATCGCGGACGGCCGGCGCACCCGGTCGGCGTAGTTGGTCGGCGCGCCGGTTGGTATACCCGGTCGGACCGCTCGGACGGAGCGCTCGGACGGGAAACCTGTCGGGAGCATGTCGGGAGTACCTAAGGATTCTCACGAGTTCTTCAGAGGGCTCCTTACGGCAACTGAATCCTGGATGCGAAAAACTATGGGTCAAGGTCCTGTCAGTTATGGAGGTCGTCCGTGAGCACCGAGCACGCGAGTGGGTCCGCCGGGCCGGAGGAGGAGCGCTCCTCCGACGGCCAGGGGGCGGTGGGTCCGGCTCCTGACGCCGCGTCGGCTGGTGCCGCACCGGTCGTCGAGTCCGCGCCTACGGTCGCCCTCACCAAGCTGAGCGACGCGGAGGCCGCCGAGCCGTCCGCCCCCGCCGCCGCGGGCGAGTCCGACGCTCCGGCCCCCACCTACCTGGACGCGCCGCCGCCGACCGCCCCGGCCGCGCCTGCCGCGCAGAGCTACCTGGACGCGCCGCCGCCGGTCGTCCAGGCCCCGCCGCCGGCTGCCGGGAACCCCTACGCCGCGCCGGCCGCCTCGGCCGAGCAGACCACGGTGCTGGGCGCCGAGGGGCAGCAGCACCACCCGTTCGGCGCGGGGCAGCCGCTCGGCGGCTGGGGCGCGCCTCCGGCCGGCCCGGGCGAGCCCGGCGTCCCCGGCTACCCGGGCGAGTTCGGTGCCCAGGGCTCCCCGCAGCCCCGCAAGCGCGGCGGCCTGGTCGCCCTGATCGCAGCGGTCGCCCTGGTGGCCGGCCTCGCGGGCGGCGCGATCGGCGCCACCGTCGGCGGCAACAGCGGCAGCTTCACCAACTCCGGCGCCAGCCACACCAGCACCACCATCCAGGCCGGGGACAAAACCATCGACCGGGCCCCGAACTCCATCGCGGGGATCGCCGCCAAGGCGCTGCCCAGCGTGGTCACCATCAAGGCCCAGGGCTCGCAGGAGTCCGGCACCGGCACCGGTTTCGTCTACGACACCGAGGGCCACATCCTCACCAACAACCACGTGGTCGCCCCGGCGGCCAACGGCGGCAAGCTGACCGTCAAGTTCTCCGACGGCTCCGCGTACACCGCCTCGGTGGTCGGCCGCGCCCAGGGCTACGACGTGGCCGTGATCCGGCTCGACAACCCGCCGAAGGACAAGCTGGTCCCGCTCCCGCTCGGCGACTCCGACAAGGTCGCGGTCGGCGACGCCACCATCGCCATCGGCGCGCCCTACGGCCTCGAGGGCACCGTCACCACCGGCATCGTCAGCGCCAAGGACCGCCCGGTGGCCTCCGGCGACGAGACCGGCGCCCAGTCGTCCTACATGAACGCACTGCAGACCGACGCCTCGATCAACCCGGGCAACTCCGGCGGGCCGCTGCTCAACAGCGCCGGCGCGGTGATCGGCATCAACTCGGCGATCCAGTCCAACACCGGCGGCTCGGGCGGCCGCGCGGGCAGCATCGGCCTCGGCTTCGCCATCCCGATCAACCAGGCCAGCCGGGTCGCCCAGGACCTGATCAAGACCGGCACGCCGGTCTACGCGATCATCGGCGTACTGCGCAACGACGACTACAAGGGCGACGGCGCGCAGATCCAGACCGGACCGGTCCAGGGCACCCCGGCCGTCACCCCCGGCGGCCCCGCCGACCAGGCCGGCCTCAAGGCGGGCGACGTCATCACCAAGCTGGGCGACCACCCGATCGACAGCTCCCCGACCCTGGTCAGCGAGATCTGGACGTACAAGCCTGGCGACAAGGTCTCCGTCGAGTACATCCGGGACGGCAAGACCGCCAAGACCACCATCACCCTCGGCGAGCGCAAGGGCGACACCCCCTGACCCCGTCACCCCGGAAAACGCCCCGCTCCGGAAAAGCGTGTGCACCGAACCCCTCCGGACCCGTTAGGCTGACCTCCGCCAGGAGGGTTGCCCGAGCGGCCTAAGGGAACAGTCTTGAAAACTGTCGTGGCGTGACCCGTCACCGTGGGTTCAAATCCCACACCCTCCGCACGTGGGCGTAAGCCCAGCTCAGGGCGGGTACCGGCAAGCAGCCGGTACCCGCCCTTCGCTGTTCCGTCCCACGGTGTCCGCCGTCGTTCAGCGCGCGTGGAACGTCCGTGGAACGTCCGTGGAACGCGTGGCCGGCCGGCGCGCCGACGATGAAGGCGGTGCTGCGGTGGCGCTCGTAGAGGGACTGCCCCTGCACCGGGGCCGAGCGACTGACAGAAGCTTCGTCGTCCGCCGTGTCGGTTCTGGGAGGGGTGCCGGCGTGGAAGGCGCGACATCGGGATGCGCTCCCACGTCGCGTGTCGGCGCGCCATGCCGGAGTCACGCCCATCCGATGGACCCGACTGGGCCGGACTCCGCGCACGCCCGGCGCGCCGTGATCTGCAGCAAAGCCGATGAGGTATGCAGGAAGGCATAAGTGATTAACCGTCACTTATGCAACCTTCATCAATTCTCACCAGGAGACGCACAATGCGCCGTTACAAGGCACTGGGGTCGGTCGCGGGAACCGCCCTGGCCGCTGTCCTCGCCTGCGCGCCACTCGCACATGCTGCCGCCCCGGTCCCCGACACCCTCGGTGGTGATGGCAAGGGCAAGGTCAAGGTCATCAAGCTCGTCGCCCTCCTGCGACAGGCGGCCGGCATCCCGGTGGACGGTGGGTTGAGCCTCGGTGACCGGCAAGTCGGTAACGACGAGCTCTTCCAGAACGGCAACAGGGTCGGCAGCGACGGCTTCGTGTGTACGGTCACCAGCCTTTCACCGGACGAGCGGGAGTGCGAGATCACCCTCCACCTGCCCAAGGGCGACATCGCCATCCAGGGGCTCGCCCCCGTGATCCAGAGCTTTCCCACCGATTTCACGCTCGCGATCACCGGTGGCACCGGCGTCTACAAGAACGCCCGCGGTTTCGTGACCGGCACCAATGTCAACGCCACGGAGACGGACCTCACGCTCCACCTCACCTAGCGATGCCCGGGGCGGCGACCGCGACGCCCCGCCACCGGCCGACTCCGGCGGCCCGGCCCCCCGGCAGCCGGGGCACAGCCGGGGCCGTCGAGTGCTGCGCTCTCACCGAACACAGGGAAAGCGCACCAGAGGCCCTGCCGCTATACGCCGACCACTCTGCGATCACCCGAGTCGGGGCTCTCGTTCGATCGGCAACCCCTTGATCGGTACGACAACGGCTTCTGACGCCGTTGTCGATCTGGCACAGAACTGGCGCGACGACGATGGAGACGGCGCTGCGGGGATGCTCGTAACCGTCTGACCGGCGAGCTCTCACAGCGACCAAGTCGGGTGCAAGACTTGAAAATTGTCGTGGCGTGACCCGTCACCGCGGGTTCAAATCCCACGCCCTCCGCACGTGGGCATAGTCCCAGCTCAGGGCGGGTACCGGCGAGCAGTCGGTACCCGCCCTTCGCGCTTCCTGTCCCACAGAGCAGGTTCACCTGCAGCGCCCCCAGCGGCCGTTCGCCGAACCCCTCCGACCGGTCCGGCTCCCCTGCGGCAGGCTGCCGCTCACCGCTCATCCTCGCTCACCACCGTCCTCCTCCCCCGTCCTGCGGCACCCGGCATGAGTTTGATCAACCTGAACCTCCAGGCGTGGTTCACCAGGCCGGTCCTTCCATTACGCCCAACGGCGGCGTGCTTCGCCCCTCGCTTGTTCGCCCGCACACCTCCTGTCGGGTGCGTGCCATTCGGTCGCGACCTTCCGCGCGGTCTCCGGGGCGGTGGCGATGATGCGGACATCGGTGGACCCGGGCGTCACAACCGGCGGTCAGGACGGCGGTTCCCGCACCGCCGTCCGCGAGTGTCGACGCGAACCGACCGTGGTCGGTCCTCCGGGCAAGCGGCCACGCAGGGAGCGGCCGATGATGGAAGTCCTGGAACCACGACATTCGAGGGCTTGCCATGGCTGTGTGGCACGTTCGGGACTTCACACCGGGCGATCTCGAAGCGGTGGTGCGGCTCGACAGTGAGAGTGCCGGCGCGGAGCAACCCGCCGTCTTCCGCCTCTCCGAGATCGTCGCCGCGTTGCAGGCGCAGAATCCGAGCGTCGTCGTGGTGGCCGACGGACATCTCGTGGGCGCGGCGGTGGGCCGGGTGGACGGGGACCGGGCCTGGGTACTGCGCATCGCGCTGCACCCCGCCTGGCGGAACCTGGGCTTGGGTACCGCGCTGCTGTCCGCTCTGGAGCATCGTCTGCGGGACGCCGGAGCCAGGATCGTCGCAGCGGTGCTGCCCGACGAGGAGACCGGCGCCACGGCACTGGTCAACTCCGGATTCCGCCCTCACGGAGGGCTCACGTACTTCGAGAAGGTGGAGGCCGTGAGCGCCCAGGGTGTGGCGCTCCTGGCCTCGCTGGGCGCGGTGGTGCCCGAGGCCCGTCTCTGGGAGCAGCTCACGGGCATGGCCGACGAGAAGCGGCTCATCGAACGGCGTCTGGTGCTGCCCCTGGCCAACCCTGAGCTTGCGGACGCGCACGGAGTGGAGCCGCCCCGCGCGGTCGTGCTGTTCGGTCCGCCGGGCACGGGCAAGAGCACGTTCGCCAGGGCCGTGGCCGGTCGGCTCGGCTGGCCGTTCGTCGAGCTCTTCCCCTCCCGGCTCGCATTGGAGGACGGGCTCGCCACGGCACTCAGCCGCCGCTTTGAACCGCCCCGGGTTCGGTAGAGATCTCAGGTTGTGGCTGTGACCAGGGGTTTCGTGGTCGCCAGGTAGTAGTTGGTCTCGTATTCGGCGGGTG
>NZ_JBSFJU010000043.1:0-67276 GCF_053598215.1 Kitasatospora sp. NPDC001175
GCCGTCTGAAGGGCGGCGAGGGCGGCCCGCTCACGCTCGGTGACATGGGTAAGGCCCTCGACGGCGCCGGCCGGTCCAAATCGATCAACTGGATCGAACGGCTGGGTCAGCCGACTCTACCGAGGCCTTATCCGTCGCGGGCGACGGGGTCAGAGGCGGCAGGCGTGGATGTTGGTGACCAGGATGGCGCGGGCGCCGATCCCCCACAGGTCGTCCATGATCCGCTGGGCCTCCTTGCGGAGCACCATCGCCCGGACGGCCACCCAGCCCTCGGTGTGCAGCGGGGAGACGGTCGGCGACTCCAGGCCCGGGGTGAGCGCGACGGCGTCGCTGACCTTCTCGGCGCGGATGTCGTAGTCCATCAGCACGTAGCGGCGGGCCACCAGCACACCCTGGAGGCGGCGCAGGAACTGCTCGACCGCCGGGTCCTCCCCGGCGCCCTTGGGCCGGATCACCACGGAGTCGGAGACCAGGATCGGCTCGCCGAACACCTGGAGGCCCGCGTTGCGCAGGCTGGTGCCGGTCTCCACCACGTCGGCGATCACATCGGCGACGCCCAGCTGGACGGCGGTCTCGACGGCACCGTCCAGCTTGGTGACGGTCGCCTTGACCCCCTGGTCGGCCAGGTGCTTCTCGACCAGGCCGGTGTACGAGGTGGCGATCCGAAGCCCTTCCAGGTCCTGGACGTCCTTCATCCCGGCACCGACCGGCTTGGCGAAGCGGAAGGTCGAGCCGGCGAAGCCCAGTGCGAGCACCTCCTCCGCGTCCGCGCCCGAGTCCAGCAGCAGGTCGCGGCCGGTGACACCGACGTCGAGCCGGCCGGAGCCGACGTAGACGGCGATGTCGCGCGGGCGCAGGAAGAAGAACTCGACCTGGTTCTCCGGATCGACCAGCACCAGTTCCTTGGGGTCCTTGCGCTGCCGGTAGCCGGCCTCATGGAGCATCTCCGCCGCGGGACCCGAGAGCGAACCCTTGTTGGGGAGGGCGATGCGGAGCATGAGAGAGGAATCCTTCGCTGTGGAGGGGGTTGTGGTGCGTCGGGGTGGTCGGGATCGGTTCAGAGGTGGGCGTAGACGTCGTCGAGCGTCAGACCACGGGCGACCATCATCACCTGAAGGTGGTAGAGGAGCTGCGAGATCTCCTCGGCGGTCCGCTCGTCGCTCTCGTGCTCGGCAGCCATCCAGACCTCGGCGGCCTCCTCCACGACCTTCTTGCCGATCGCATGGACGCCCTGCTGGACGAGCTGCGCGGTACGGGAGGACGAGGGGTCGCCGTTGGCGGCCTTCTGCTGGAGCTCGGTGAAGAGCTCCTCGAATGTCTTGGAAGCCATGATGAGCTCACCTTACGGCTTGCGGGCTGACCGACGGTAAACGGTCCGCAGCGTGGACGCTCCCATGGACTATCGCAGACGCACCCGCTCGTGGCCCTCAAGGGCGCGAACCACCGCGCGTGCGGCCTCCCCCGGCTTTCGCCGGAGCCACCCGACCGGCCTCGTGACGACCTCGCGACGACCTCGCAACGGCCGAGGGCGCGGGGAGCCACGACCGTCAAGGTCATGACTCCCCGCGCCCTCGGACGGTGCGGGTACGGGCGACCGGGCATCCCCGGCGGTGCGGGGCCGGGCGCGCGGGCGTCCCGGCCTGCTATCGAGGGCGAGCCCCCGCTACGCGAGTCCGCGCAGCGTGACGGCGGTGGCGACCGCCGCAGTCACGGCCTCGTGGCCCTTGTCCTCGGCGGAGCCCTCCAGGCCCGCGCGGTCGATCGCCTGCTGCTCGTTGTCGCAGGTGAGGACGCCGAAGCCGACCGGGATGCCGGTGTCGACGCTGACCTGGGTGAGGCCGAGGGTGGCGGCCTCGCAGACGTAGTCGAAGTGCGGGGTGCCGCCGCGGATGACCACGCCGAGGGCGATCACCGCGTCGAAGCCGCGCTCGGCCAGCCGCTTGGCGGCGACCGGGAGTTCGAAGGTGCCGGGAACGCGGATGACGGTGGGCTCCGCGATGCCCAGCTCCTTGAGCGCGCGGTGGGCACCGTCCAGCAGGCCGTTCATCACCTGCTCGTGCCACTGCGCGGCGACGACGGCGACCTTCAGGTCGGCGGCGTCATCGATGGTCAGTACGGGGGCTCCGTGGCCGCTCACGTTCGTATGTCCTTTGCTGGTCGGGAAGTTCAGGAGTTGATGTCGAGCCAGGGCAGCTCGTGGCCCATCCGGTCGCGCTTGGTGCGCAGGTAGGCGGTGTTGTGGGCACCCGGCTCGACGGCCACCGGCTGCCGGCCGTTGACGGTGAGGCCGTACTCGGTGAGTGCGGCGATCTTGTCGGGGTTGTTGGTGAGCAGGGTCAGCGAGCGCGCCCCGAGGTCGGCCAGCATCTGGGCGCCGATGCTGTAGTCCCGGGCGTCGGCGGGCAGGCCGAGTTCGAGGTTGGCGTCGACGGTGTCCCGGCCCTGCTCCTGGAGTTCGTAGGCGCGCAGCTTGTGGGCGAGCCCGATGCCCCGGCCCTCGTGGCCGCGCAGGTAGAGCAGCACGCCGCGCCCAGCGGTGGCGATCTCCCGCAGCGAGGCCTGGAGTTGGGGTCCGCAGTCGCAGCGCAGCGAACCGAGTACATCACCGGTCAGGCACTCGGAGTGGACCCGCACCAGCAGATCCTCGCCGTCCGGGACCCGGCCGTCGGCACCGAGGCCGCCGGCCACCAGGGCGATGTGCTCGACGCCGTCCAGGGTGCCCTTGTAGCCGACGGCCGTGAAGTCGCCGTGCTCGGTGGGCAGGGCGGTGACGGCGGCGCGGGCCACGTGCAGTTCGGTGCGGCGGCGGTAGGCGATCAGGTCCTCGATGGAAATGATCGACAGACCGTGCCTGCGGGCGAAGGCGACCAGTTCGGGCAGCCTGGCCATGGTGCCGTCGTCGTTGACCACCTCGGCGATGGCGCCGGCGGGCGGGAGTCCGGCCAGCCGGGCGAGGTCCACCGCCGCCTCGGTGTGGCCGGGGCGGACCAGGACGCCGCCCTCGACCGCGCGCAGCGGGAAGACGTGTCCGGGTCGGGTGAGGTCGCCGGGCCCGGTGGCCTCGCTGGCGAGCAGCCGGACCGTCCGGGCCCGGTCGGCGGCCGAGATACCGGTGTCGACGCCGTCGCGGGCGTCCACCGAGACCGCGTACGCGGTGCCCTTGCGATCCTCGTTGACCTGGGTCATCGGCGGCAGCTTGAGCCGGTCGAGCTCGGCGCCGGTCATCGGCACGCAGATCACGCCGGAGCTGTAGCGGATGGTGAAGGCCATCAGCTCGGGGGTGGCGGCCGAGGCGGCGAAGATGATGTCGCCCTCGTTCTCGCGGTCCTCGTCGTCGACCACGATCACCGGGCGGCCGAGCGCTATGTCGGTGATGGCGTGCTCGACCGGGTCGAGGGCGAGGCTGTCGTCCAGCAGCGGGTGGACGTCGTGGACGGGCTGGGTGGTCATGCCGTGGCTCCCTGGAGGACGGCCGTGCTCGCGGCACGGGGGATGCGGGTGCGCAGCCACCAGGCACGCAGGCCGAGCAGCACCAGTACGAAGTAGATGACGTAGGTCAGACCGGAGAAGGTGTAGCCGCTGGAGAAGGCGAGCGGAACGCCGACCACGTCGACCGCGATCCAGGCGAACCAGAACTCGACCCAGCCCCTGGCCTGCGCGTACATCGCGGCCAGCGTGCCGACGAAGATGTAGGCGTCCGCCCACGGGCTCCAGGACAGCTTGGGGTAGGCGAGGAACAGCTCGGCCAGGCCGACGGTGGCCAGCGCGGTGGCGCCGGCCAGCAGCGCGCGCTCCGTCCAACTGGCGAAGCGGACCTCGATGTCACCGGTGTCGCGGCGGCCGCGCTGCCACCGGTACCAGCCCCAGACGGCGGCGACGATCACGATGCCCTGCTTGCCGACCAGTCCGGCCAGATGTCCGGAGAGGTAGGCGGCGATCAGTACGACGCCGGAGAGCACCTGGACCGGCCAGGTCAGCATCGAGCGGCGCCAGCCGAGCGCGAGGGCGAGGAGTCCGAGCAGGTTGCCGGCCATGTCCGTCCACTTGACCGGCTGGCCGAGAACCGAGAAGGCGGTGTCGTTGAGCCAGTTCACGAGGCGTCCTCCGCGGCGGCGGGTGCGGCGAGGGTGCTGGGCAGGGTGCGGGTGTCGAGGAGGCGCTCGACGTACTTGGCGAGGACGTCCACCTCGAGGTTGACCGGGTCGCCGATGCCCTTGGCACCGAGGGTGGTGAGGGCGAGGGTGGCCGGGATGAGGCTGACGGTGAAGCTGTCGAGGGCGGCTTCGACCACGGTGAGGCTGACGCCGTCCACGGTGATCGAGCCCTTCTCGACCAGGTACCGGGTGATGCTCTGCGGCAGCGAGAAGCGCAGCACCTCCCAGCGGAGGTTGCCCTCGGCATCGCGTTCGCCCGGCTCGCGGGAGAGCAGGGTGCCGGTGGCGTCGACGTGGCCCTGGACGAGGTGTCCGCCGAGCCGGTCGCCCAGTGCCATGGCGCGCTCCAGATTGACCCTGGAACCGGGCTTCAGGGCGCCGAGACTGGAACGATGGAGCGTCTCGGCCATCACGTCGGCACTGAACTCGCCGGTGGCAGCGGCCAGTTCCTCGGGGCTGTCGACCACGGTGAGGCAGACGCCGTTGACCGCGATGGAGTCGCCGTGCCGGGCTCCGGAACAGACCACCGGGCCGCGCAGGCGGATTCGCGAGGAGTCGCCGAACTCCTCGATGGAGACGACCTCGCCGAGCTCTTCGATGATGCCGGTGAACACCCGGGTTCTCCTCGCGCTTAGGGCGCGGACTCCGGGGCGGCATGGGAGATGACACGGACAGCAATGCCCAGGGATGCCCGACCGGGCACTCCTGGATGTCGGGAGCGCTCCTCGGCACCGGCCGGGTACGACCGCTGCGAGGGGACGGAGTCCTCCCGGCACACCATCCGCGGCCCCTCGGGTGGAGCCGCGGCACTGCTTGTCCGCCCGCGCACGCCTCCCATCCGGACTTTAACCGTCGGTCCAGGAATTTCACCTGGTCAACCGGCCGCTGGCTGCGGACGGGTCGCGGACTGTAACCGCCGGTTCGGATTTTCACCGACCCCGGAGCGCGCTGAACGTCACTGCTACTGCGGTCATTCTGCCACGCTCCCCGACGGACGAGGAGGGGAACTCACTGTGGCCTGGTTCACTTGGCCAGATCGGCGCCGGCGGGAATATCCCGCACCCCGGCGGCAGATCGAGCACCGCGACCCGCTGGGCACGCAACTGGCCCGGCTGCGGGGGGAACTGACCGTCCGGCGCAGGGCGCCGGCGGCCCGAGGAGTGCGCGGGCCCGCCCGCCGACCGCCAACCAGACTGAGTGCGGAGGTGGTTGGGGCCATCGGCCGTCGGCCATCGACCTCGAGCCGGACGGCGAGGGGCATCCGCCGCGCGCGGCCGAGGCCGGTGCCGGCTCCGGCCACCGCCTCGGCCGCCGGTCGGGGTTGCGCGGCCCGCGCAGCGGGTAACCCGCCAGGTTGCGAGCCCGGTCGGCCTCGTCCAGCGGCGACACGCATCGTCGCCGGCGGCCACGGACCGGGCTCGACCACGTTGCGGACCGACCCGCGACGGCCCGTTCGACGACAGCCCGTTCGACGACGGCCGACTGCGGGCCGGCGCCGCGAGTCCAACCCGTACCGCGCCCCCGGACGCCGGCCCAGCGGACGGCCCCGGGGACGGCCCCTCTCCGCCTCCGCCAACCGCACGCCCAGGCCTCTGGCGCCACACCTCCACCGGGGCGCACCCTGTTGGTATCCACGGCACCGGGCGGTGTCGACCCGGGCCACCGACCAGTGGAGGTGTGGGGCGATGGCCACCTTCATGGACGTCCACCACGGGATGACCGGCATCACCGCCGAACAGCTCGCGGCCGCACACCGGGCCGACCTGGCGATCCAGGCCGGGGAGCACGTGCACTTCAAGCAGGCCTGGGCCGACCCCGAGACCGGCACCGTCTACTGCCTCTCCGACGCCCCGTCCAAGGAGGCCGTCCAGCGGGTGCACGAGCGCGCCGGACACCGGGCCGACGAGATCCACCACGTGTCGATCACGATCTGACCGACTCGGACCGGCACCACCGGCTCACCCGGTACGACGGGCCCGACCCGACCGGACGCCGCACCCGGGAGCCCCGGAACGGCGAAAGCCCCTGTCCGTCCTCCGGGTACTCGACTAGATTGCCGATGCGTGACCACGACACCGCTGGCTCCGGGCCGGCTCTTCGACGCCCTGAGCACCGCCGCACTGCGGGACACCGCACAGCTGCGCGAGATCTACGAGCAGCCGAGCGAGCACGCCCGCCGGAAGCAGGTGGACCACCTGCACGACAGCGCCCAGCAGCTGATCGGCTGCGCCTCACTGGTGTTCATGGCCAGCGCCGGGGCGGACGGGCGGACCGATGTGACTCCGCGGGGAGGCCCGCCCGGGTTCGTCTCGGTGCTGGACGTGCACACCCTCGCCATACCGGACGCGACCGGCAACAAGCGGCTGGACAGCCTGCACAACATCATCGAGACCGGACAGGTCGGCCTGCTGTTCGTCATCCCGGGCCGCGACAGCACCCTGCGGGTCAACGGCCGCGCGTGCGTCTCCACCGACCCGCAGCTGCTGGCGCAGCTGACCGCCGTCGGCAAGCCGCCGCGCAGCGCCGTCGTGGTCGCGGTCGAGGCGGTGTACGGACACTGCCCGAAGTCCTTCCTGCGGGCGGGCGCCTGGAAGCCCGAGAAGTGGCTCTCCCCCGACGCCGCACCCAGTTCGGCCCAGGTCACGCTCTCCCATCTGAGCGACCCGGAGCTGACGATCGAGATGATCGAACAGTCCGAGCGCGAGGCGCTGCTGTACCGCTACGAGTGACGCCCACCCCGAGCGAGTTCCGCCCCAGAGCCCGGCCCGGCGTTCCACCGGCGGTTTCCAGGGGTCGCTGCAACCCGTGGTCGGTCGTCCAGGCCGCGAGCAGTTCAGACAGACGCTCGGCTGGGGTTTCCCAGCCGAGCGTCTTGCGTGGGCGGCGGTCGCGCACGCCGGGCTGACGGACACTCAGGGTGCGGCGGAACGAAAGCGGGTGACCGAACGGAACGTCAGGCTCCGCTTCCCACTGGCACGTTCGGGCCTTCGGTCCGCCGGCCACGGACAGCCTTCGGGGCGGTCGACTCGGTCAAACCTTGACCCCGAAGAGTTCAACATTTTGTCAACGCTTCCACTCTCCCGCCCCACCAGCCACACGCCCGCCCACCCGCCAACCCGCCCCCATCAGGGATTATTCCTTTCGGCAATCGATCCGCTACGCTACGCATCCGGTATCGCTCACTTGCCTCCGGCCGGGTCAGGCGTACTGTTCCGATCCGGGAGCAGAGCACGAACGGACACCGCCCGAACCGAGCGGTGTCGGCGGGCGGGACGACGTTCTCGGGAGTTCCTGTGCAGGCTGCGGAGCAGGCGTCCGAAGGGGCGCCATCAGGGCTGGCCCACGGACCACGGCGCCGCGCAGCCACCGGCCCCGACGCCACCGCCTCGATCAGGTCCGTCTCCCCCACGAACGGCGTGCCGACCTGATCCACCGGTACGGCGCACTCCGCTCCACCCGCTGACAGGGCTTCGCCGACGCCGCCGAAGCCCCGGCCATCGAGGCCCTGGCCGCCGACATCCGGCTGACGAAGCCCGGCTGACCGAGTCCCGACCCACAGGGCCTTCTCCCCCGGCCGGTCCAGCGTCGGACCGGCCAAGCCCTCCACCGAGAGAAGTGACGCCGTGAACCTCTCGCCCCGAGAGATCGACAAGCTCCACGTCTACGTGGTCGCCGACCTGGCCCGGCGCCGCCGCGACCGGGGCACCAAGCTCAACTACAGCGAGGCCGCCGCGCTCATCACCGAGGCCGTACTGGAGGCCGCCCGCGACGGGCACACCGTGGCCGAGTGCATGGAGATCGGCCGCAAGGTCGTCGCAGCCGACGAAGTCATGCCTGGCGTAAGGGAGATGCTCGGCGTGCTCCAGGTCGAGACCGCCTTCGTGGACGGAACCAAGCTGGTCACCTGCCACGACCCGATCCACCCCTGACCGTACCGAGCCGCCCGGCCGCCCGCGCCGCACCACACCGTGCCGCGCAGGTGCCCCGGAGTACGAGCAAACGCCCTTGCCGCACCGAGGAGTCAAGCAGGATGTCCGGGGGATCCCAGTACCTCTACGGCGATGATCCGGTCGAGATCAACGCGGGCCGGGCCACGACCAGGCTCACCGTCGCCAACACCGGCGACCGGGCCGTGCAGATCGGTTCGCACTACCACTTCTTCGAGGCCAACCGCGCCCTGAGCTTCGACCGCGAGGCCACGTACGGCATGCACCTGGACATCCCCTCCGGCACCGCCGTGCGCTTCGAACCCGGGGACACCCGCGAGGTCGATCTGTGCGCCTTCGGCGGCACCCGTCGCCTGGTCGGCTTCGCCGGGCTGGTGAACGGCGGCCTGACCGCGCCCGACACCCGCCGGACCGCCCTGCGCCGCGCGGCCGACCAAGGCTTCCGTGACGCGCCGGCGGGGGTGGGGGCCGGAGTACCGGCTGACACACCGGCGGTCGTGCCGACGGTCTCGCTGACAAACGCTCCGATGACCGAACCGTCGGCCGTACCGACCACCGCGCCGACGACCGATCCTGCGACCGCACTGGCGACGGTACCGCCGACCGCCTCGGCGAACGACGAGAACGAGGGGGCCGACGCCTGATGGCGCTCCTGCCGCGCAAGCAGTACACCGACCTGTTCGGCCCGACCGTCGGCGACCGGTTCCACCTGGCCGACACCAACCTGCTGGTGGAGGTCGAGTACGACCACAACGCCGGCTCCTACGGCGACGAGGCCGTCTACGGCGGCGGCAAGGCCATCCGGGACGGGATGGCCCAGGACCCCGCCGCGCTGAGCCGTGAGGGCGCGCTCGACCTGGTCATCACCAACGTGGTGGTGATGGACCCGGTGCTCGGCATCGTCAAGGGCGACATCGGCGTGAAGAACGGTCTGATCGCCGGCGTCGGCAAGGCCGGGAACCCGCATCTGCAGAACGGTGTCGACCCCGCGCTGGTGATCGGCCCCGGCACCGAGGTGGTCTCCGGCGAGCACCTGATCGCCACCGCCGGCGGGGTGGACACCCACATCCACTTCATCTCGCCGCAGCAGGCCCAGGAGGGCCTGTCCAACGGCATCACCACCTTCTTCGGCGGCGGCACCGGGCCGACCGACGGCACCAACGGCACCACCTGCACCCCGGGTCCGTGGAACATCCACCGGATGCTGGAGGCCGTCGAGGAGCTGCCGGTCAACGTCGGCCTGCTCGGCAAGGGCAACGCCAGCCTGCCCCAGGCACTGCGCGAGCAGGTCGAGGCGGGCGCCGCCGGTCTCAAGGTCCACGAGGACTGGGGCGCCACCCCCGCCGTGATCGACGAAGCGCTGCGGGTCGCCGACGAACACGACGTCCAACTGGCCATCCACACCGACACGTTGAACGAGGGCGGCTTCTTCGAGGACACCCTCTCGGCGATCGACGGGCGTACCATCCACACCTTCCACACCGAGGGCGCGGGCGGCGGCCACGCTCCCGACATCATGCGGGTCGCGGGTGAGCCCAACGTGCTGCCGTCCTCCACCAACCCGACCCTGCCGTACACCGTCAACTCGGTGGACGAGCTGCTCGACATGGTGATGGTCTGCCACCACCTGTCCCGGGACATCCCCGAGGACGTCTCCTTCGCCGACAGCCGGGTGCGCGCCGAGACCATCGCGGCCGAGACGGTGCTGCACGACCTCGGCGTGATCAGCATCTTCTCCTCCGACTCCCAGGCCATGGGCCGGGTCGGCGAGTCCTTCGCCCGCGCCTTCCAGACCGCCCACCACTGCAAGGACAAGCGCGGCGCCCTGGCCGAGGACAGCTCGCGCAACGACAACGCGCGGGTACTGCGCTACCTGGCCAAGCTCACCGTCAACCCGGCGATCGCGGTCGGCGCCGCCGACGTGATCGGTTCACTGGAGCCCGGCAAACTGGCCGACATCGTGCTGTGGCCCATCCACTCCTTCGCCGCCAAGCCCAAGCTCGTCATCAAGGGCGGCATGGTCAACTGGGCGCTGATGGGCGACCCCAACGCCTCGCTGCCCACCCCGCAACCGGTCTACTACCGCCCGATGTTCGGCGCGATGGGCCGCGCCCGGCAGCGCACCTCGGTGACCTTCATGTCCCAGGCGGCCGTCGCGGCGGGCGTCCCGGGCGAGCTCGGCCTGCGGCGCCGGATCGAACCGGTGCGGCGCTGCCGTACGGTCGGCAAGCAGCACATGGTCCGCAACGACGCGCTGCCGAAGATCGTGGTGGACCCGGAGACCTACAAGGTCACGCTGGACGGCGAGGTGGCCACCATCGAGCCGGCCGAGCGCCTCCCGCTCAGCCAGCTGTTCTACATCGCCTGATCCGGCCGACACGACGTGATACCGGTCGACAACTCCCAGTCAGGAACACCGGCTTGAACGAACCGATGCAGATCCCGGCACTGCTGACCGGGCTCCAGCTCACCGACTCGGCCTTCCCCAGCGGCTACTACACCCTCTCCCACGGCCTGGAGGGCTTCCAGCAGTCGCGCGCGGTCTCGCCGCGCACCCTGCCAGCGCTGCTGCACGACCTGCTGCGGCACGGCGCGGGCCCGGCCGACGCGACCGCCCTCGCCCTCGCCCACCGCGCGGTGTCCGCCGGCGACTGGGAGCAGCTGGTGGCGGTCGAACGACGGCTGTACGCCGCCAAGTTGGGCCGCGAGTCCCGGCAGGCTGCCGTCCGTACCGGGCGGCAGCTGCTGGACCTGGCCGGAGAGGTCTACGGCACACCGGAGATCGAGCGCTACCGGGAGCTGTACCGATCCAGCCGGGTGCACGGCTGCCAGCCGGTGGTCGCCGCCGCCGTGCACGCCGGCAACGGCGTGACGGCGCGGCAGGCGGTCACCTGCGAACTGTTCGCCTTCGCGGCCAGTTTCACCGGCGCCGCGCTGCGGCTGCGGCTCACCGACCACCGGCGGGCGCAGGTCGTACTGCACGGCGCGGCCCCGGTGATCGAGGAGGCCGTCGAGGCCGCCCTGCGCCGCGAGTTGGCCGACCTCGGCAGCTGCACACCGCTGGCCGACGTGATGGCAGGCCGCCACGAGCGTGCCGATGCCCGCCTGTTCGCCAGCTGAACCGACCTCCCCACTCCCCCTGAGGACTGTCATGCACGACCCCACACAGGTACGCGGAACCCACCACCACGACCACGACGGCCTCGTCCGCCGTCCCGAGGACGGCGTGCTGCGGGTGGGCATCGCCGGCCCGGTCGGTTCCGGCAAGACCGCGCTGATCGAGGCACTGGTCCCGGTCCTGATCGGACGCGGCCGCACGCCCGCCGTGATCACCAACGACATCTACACCTCGGAGGACGCCGCACACGTCCGGCGCACCCTGGCCGGCGTGCTGGACGCGGACCGGATCGTCGGCGTGGAGACCGGCGCCTGCCCGCACACCGCCGTCCGGGACGACCCGACGATGAACCAGGCTGCCGCCGACGAACTCCTCGAACGCTTCCCGGAGATCGACACCCTGCTCTTCGAGAGCGGCGGCGACAACCTCACCCTCACCTTCAGCCCCGCCCTGGTCGACCTGTTCCTGTTCGTCCTGGACACCGCCGAGGGTGACAAGATGCCGCGCAAGAAGGGCCCCGGCATCACCGAGTGCGAGCTGCTGGTCATCAACAAGACCGACATCGCCCGGTACGTGCGCTGCGACCTCATCAGGATGGAGGCGGATGCCCGGACGGTCCGGGAGGGCCGGCCGGTGGTCCTCACCAATGCGCTGACCGGCGAGGGCCTGGACGCAGTCGCCGACTTCCTCCTCGCCCACCCGCGGGCGAACGGCGCCGCGCCCCGGAGCGAGCGCGTCCCGCTCGCGCACACGGCGGCGAACAGCTCGGCGGCGGTCCCCGCATGACGGCGGCACCCGAGCGGCTGGACCCCGCGCACTACGAGCCCCGCCGGGTACCGGGCCGGCTGCTCGAACTCGCCGGCAGCCCGGACACCCTGGCCGCCGGGCGCCCCGGCAAGGTCGGCCTGCTCGAACTGCGCTACACCCGGGTCGGTGAGCGCACCGAACTCGTCCACCGCTACCAGAAGTCCCCGCTGCAGATCGTGCGGCCGCTCTACATCGACCCGCTGCGGCCCGATCTGCCGGTCACCTTCCTGATGTCCACCGGTGGCGGGATCGTCCAGGCCGACCGCAACCGCATCGACATCGACTGCGGTCCGGGCAGCGCCGTGCACCTGACCACCCAGGCCGCCACCAAGGTGCACCGGATGGAGTTCGACCACGCCACCCAGCTCGTCAACCTGACGGCGCGGGCCGGGAGTTACGTCGAGTACCTGCCAGACCCGCTGATCCCCTACCGGGACGCCCGGCTGTACCAGCACACCGTGGTCACGGTGGACCCCGGCGCCACCGTCCTGCTCGGCGAGACCATCGCCGCCGGACGGCTCGCCCGGGGCGAGCGGCACGCCTACCGGATGCTCTGCAGCGACCTGGAGATCCGGCGCCCCGACGGCGAGCCGCTGGCCGTGGACACCGTTCGGCTGGAGCCGGGCGAGGGCGGCGAGGGAGTCAACGGCCCGGCCGTGCTGGACGGTTACGACCTCATGTCGAGCCTCTTCGCCGTCACCCCGCTCGCCCCCGCCGACACGGTCGCCGACACCCTGGACGAGGCGCTGCGGCCCACTTCACTGACGTACGGGGTGAGCACCCTGCCCGGGGAGTGCGGAGCCTGGGTCCGCGTGATGTCCGACGAGTCCCCCGCGCTCACCCGCGCCATGCGCGCCGCCTGGGACGCGCTGCGCCGTCTGCTGATCGGCGTGCCCGCCCCTGACCTGCGAAAGAGCTGACGCCCTACTGCTCCGGCGTGGTGCTGTCGTACTCGCTGGTGCCCGCGTCCAGCAGCGGGGTCTGCGGCTCCTTCATGTGTGCCGGGGCCATCGGGCGCAGCACGTGGTACCCGAGCAGCACCACCAAGGTGCCGAGGGCGATGCCGCTGAGCGAGAAGTTCTCGGTGATCTTCAGCGACACGTTGCCGATGCCGATGATCACGCCGGCCGCCACCGGGACCAGGTTCAGCGGGTTGGTCAGCTCCACCCGGTTGTGCACCCAGATCTGGGCGCCGAGCAGACCGATCATGCCGTACAGGACGACGGTGATCCCGCCGAGCACTCCGCCGGGGATGGCGGCGACCACTGCGCCGAACTTGGGGCAGAGGCCGAAGAGGATCGCGAAGCCGGCGGCGCACCAGTACGCGGCGGTGGAGTAGACCCGGGTCGCGGCCATCACGCCGATGTTCTCGGCATAGGTGGTGGTGGCCGGGCCGCCGACGCTGGTGGAGATCATGGTGGCGGCGCCGTCCGCCATGATCGCCACGCCCATCCTGTCGTCCAGCGGATCACCGGTCATCTCGCCGACCGCCTTGACGTGTCCGGCGTTCTCGGCGATCAGCGCGACCACCACGGGCAGCGCCACCAGCACGGCGGAGGCGGAGAAGCTCGGGGTGTGCAGGGTCGGCAGGCCGATCCAGTCGGCCTTGCTCACGCCCGAGAGGTCGAGCCGCCAGTGGTCGCCCACCACCCCGGCACCGTTGGCGGAGTGGATCTGCCCGAAGATCCGGTCGGAGACCCAGGAGAGCGCGTACCCGAACACCAGGCCGAGGAAGATTGCGATGCGCGACCAGAAACCGCGCAGCGCCACCAGGGCGAGTCCGGTGAACAGCATGGTGAGCAGCGCGGTCCACTGGTCCTGCGGCCAGTACGTCCCGGCGGCGACGGGGGCCAGGTTGAAGCCGATCAGCATCACGACGGCGCCGGTGACGACCGGCGGCAGCACCGCGTGGATCACCTTCGCGCCCGCCGCCTGGACCACCGCGCCGCAGGCCGCCAGCACCGCACCGACCACCAGCAGTGCACCCGTCAGCGTCGCGGCGTCACCGCCCTGTGCCTTGATCACGGCGGCCACCCCGACGAAGGACAGGCTGCTGCCGAGATAGCTGGGGATCCGCCCGCCGGTGACGAGCAGGAAGAAGATGGTCGCGACGCCGGAGACCATCACGGCCAGGTTGGGGTCCAACCCCATCAGCACCGGCGCCACGAACGTCGCGCCGAACATGGCCACCACGTGCTGGGCCCCGAGTCCGATGGTGCGCCCCCAGCTGAGCCGCTCGTCCGGCTTCACCACCGCACCGGGCGCCGGGCTCCTTCCGTCGCCGTGCAGCTTCCAGCCGAAGCCCGCCATGGGTCACTCACTCTCCTCGTCGGCAATGGGAACGCCCATGCGGGCAGATCGGGCCAACAGCCGATCACACCACACGCCCTGATGCAAAAACCCGCCGCCGGACGGGTGGCCGCCCAGCCGGGTACGGCGGCTCCGCCGCCGGCTGTCCCGCTCTCAACCTGGGCCGCCGGCAGCCGAGTTCGGCGACCGGCGGCCGAAGGGGCTACCGGATTTGCGTCAGCACCCGGGCACTCGAGCGGCTTTCGGCGCACGGCGAAGGCACTGCCACCGGATCACCTGTGCGCCGTCGCCGCGTCACCTGCGCCGGAACACCTCCACCGGACGGCCCGGACGCCAGAGCCGGATCACGAGCTCGCCGTCCTCGACGGTGGTGGTCACGGCCTCCTGGAGGTCCAGGCGGAACGCATGGAAGTCACCGGGCGGCTCGCCGCCGGTGGCGTAGCCGGCCTTGTCCCCACGGTCGGTCACCTCTACCGCGCCCCCTTTGACCTTGGCATCACCGTCATCGCTCGGGTGGGCGTGGATCGCGCACCGGTCGTCCCGCCGGAGGTCGCGAGCCTTGACCGCGTTCAGCATCGAACCGAACGACAGATCCGGCCCCTTGAAGTCGACTTCCGTCCCACTCACCCGGGGCGAACCGTCCTTGCGCGGTGTCGCCAGGATGTAGGTCCTGGCCGCCTCCAACCGGGACTTCACCACGGCTGCGAGCTCCCCGGCCTCTTCCTCGAACTGTTTCCACGTCGCCATGCGCGCAGCATCACAGGAGGGACTGACACTACGGCTTCAATGAGTTGACGATACATCAGGCACGTATCAGACGTTTGATCCGACAGTGGGTCGAGCATCCGGACCACTCCCACTAGGGGTTGCACCCCCGACCCGTCCCCGAGTCAGCGTCCGTGCCCACCCCCAGAGAACAGGGCGTCGATCTCCCCCTCAACGGCGATCCCCGGCCGCTCCGAACGGAGCACGATCTTCCATGTCGCCCGACCGCACCGGAAGAAATCAGAAGGACCCGCCACCGTGACCGCCGCAGCCCCCGCCCCCGTCTCGCCCGCCGTCGCCACCGCCACCCGCCCCACGGGCCGTCTGTCGGTGCTCGCCGGCATCGCCGCCCCCGCACTGTTCGGCGTGTACGGCGTGATCCGGCTACTGCCGGGCTCTCGCCAACCGGGCCCGGGCTGGACCGTCGGGCACCTGTGCCTGCTCGGCGCGCTGCTGACCTTCGGCGTGGTCTTCCGCGACCTGTACCGGGTGCTGGCCGAGCGCGGCCGGGTGGCGGCGGTACTCGGCTACGGCACTGCGATGGTCGGCACGGCCACCGGCGTGGGCCAGGTCCTGATCGACCTCTACAGCGGTTTCCGGGCCGACACCCTGGCCGAGCAGAACCGGTTCTTCGCCGAGGTGCAGAGCTACCCGGGCGTGCTGCCGATCTTCTACCAGGTGCTTCCGGTCTTCTTCCACCTGGGTCTGCTGGCCATGGTGATCGTGCTGGCGGTCCGCCGCCGCCTCCCGTTCTGGAGCCCGCTTGCCATCCTGGCCGGTGTGGTCGCGATGGCCGCCTCGATGGACATGATGACGGTCGGCGTCGCGTTCTACGCCCTGGCTCTGCTTCCCCTCTACCGCCAGGCCAGCCGCCAGGCGTAACCACTCGGACGCCGGCCACCGAACGCCGGCCAGCGCTGCCGCAGGCGCCGGGATCCCCGAGATCCCGGCGCCTGCGGCGCATCCGGCTCCCTCGCTTTCACAGCCTTGGCCCCCAGCCGCGGCGCCGGGAGCCGGAGTTCACCCCGCCTGCCCGCCGCGCTGCGCGAGGTGCCGGAGGTACTCCGCGCGGTTGAGCGGGTTGCCGTCCGTCCGCCGGCCGGCCGAGTAGGCGCCCGGCGCGTGACCGGTGACCGCCCGGTCTCCGCCGGGACGGGACCACCAGACACCTTCGCCGCCGGTGAGTGAGGCCAACTGCCGCTTGAAGACCGGCACCTGGCGCAGCGGAATGCCGCCCTCGAGCAACCAACCCTCCCCCTGGGCGGACGACCGCCTGATCTCGGCCTCGAGTCCGACGAGCCGGGCGACGACCGGGTTGACGGCCTCGGCGGGGAGTTCCAACTCGAAGTCTTGGCAGGGCTCGTAGAGCCGGGTGCCGGCCTGCGCGAGAGCCCGCATGAGGACCAGCGGGGTCAGGTTGCGGAAGTCGGTGGCGGTGCTGATGGGGCTCGCGAACCCGGACCGGGTCAGGGTGATGGTGCAGTCGGTCACCGGCCAGCCGTGGAGGCCCTGCTGGAGGCATTCGTGCACGGTGTCCTCGATGGCGCGGTGGAAAGCGCGCGGCAGCGCGCCGAGTTCGGTCTCCCAGCGGAAGCTCACGGCGGAGCCGCGGCTCGCGGGTTCGACCCGCAGTCCGACGGTCGCGAAGAACTCGTTGCGCCCGCGCCGGTCGATCTCCTCGAACGCCTCGCCGCCGCCCGCCGGCCGCTCGGTGTACCGGATCCGGGACGGCTCGAAGACGGCCTGGACCGCGAACTCCTCGCGCAGCCTGGCCGCGATCACCTCCCGCTGCACCTCGCCGTACAGCAGCAGCGACATCCGGCCGCCGGGCAGTACGCGGGCCTGGATCAGCGGGTCCTGCTCGGCGAGCGCGCTCAGGGCCTCGTGCAACCGGGTTGCGAGGTTCGGCGGCTCCGGCCGGACCACGACCTCGAGGGACGGCGGGGTGAAGCCGTCCTGCTCCTCGCACAGTTCCGACTCGCCCGGCATTCCGAGCCGGTCACCGACCCGGGTCTCGGCCAGGCCGCGCAGGCGCACGATGCTGCCGGCCACGGCCCTGGTGTCCGAGGATGCCGAGCCGACCACGGTCAGTTCGGTGACGCGGCCCTGGTACTGCCGGTACCGGCCGTCCGCCTCCCGCCGGTGCAGGGTGAGCCGGTCGCCCCGGGCCACCGTCCCGGCGAACAGCCGCAGGCAGCAGATCTTCTCGCCGGCGCTGCCGCGTTCGATCGCGAAGACCGTGCCGCGCGGCGCGTCACCGAAGGGCTGCGGCGGGACCGGCAGCAGCCGGGTGATGCCCTCCAGCAGGGTCGGAATGCCCTCGCCGGTGCGGGCGGAGCCGAAGACCACCGGGTGCACGAGGCCCGCCGCGGTCTGCGCGGCGATACCCGCCCACAGTTCCTCGTGGGGCGTCGGCCGGTCCAGGACGAGACGGGTCAGCAACTCGTCGTCGTTCACGGAGAGCAGGTCGGTGACCGCGGTGTGGAAGTCCGGGTCGTCGAGTGCGCACGGCCTGGTCCGGACGGTCGAAGTACCGATGCCCGCAACCGTGTTGAGCGGCACGAGCCCAGGCGCGAGCCGCCGCCGGATGGCTGCCAGCAGTTCGTCGTGGCGGGCGCCGGCGCGGTCGATCTTGTTGATGAAGATCAGCACGGGGATGCCCATCCTGCGCAGGGTGGCCATCAGTACCCGGCTCTGCGCCTGGACGCCCTCGACGGCGGACACCACCAGGACCACCGCGTCCAGGACCCGCAGGGCCCGTTCCACCTCGGCGATGAAGTCGACATGGCCGGGGGTGTCGATCAGGTTGACCTGCAGGCGGCCCGCGGGGCCGGCGGTGGTGAAGGAGGCGACGGCGGAACGGATGGTGATACCGCGCTCGCGCTCGATGTCGCCGGTGTCCGTCTGGGTGGTACCGGCGTCCACCGAGCCGAGCCGGTCGATCGCGCCGGTCTCGAACAGCAGTCGCTCGGTCAGGCTGGTCTTACCGGCGTCGACGTGCGCCAGAATACCGATGTTCAGGGTGGTCATGAGTGGCGGAATCCTCGGAAACGCTCGAAAGAACGGGGAGCTTGGGGTTTCCGAGAACCTGGCGCATCTCACTCTCCTGACTGTGACGGCACGAGCTTCGTCATCCTGTCACCGGGACCCGCCGCCCGCACGCGAATTAACGCGGCGGGCCGCGACCGAACCAGCCCGGCGGACCACACCGGGCCTCGACGGACCGCGTCGGGCCCGGGACCGGGGCCCGACCGGGGCCCGCCGCTCAGTGCGCCGAGGCCCCGCCGTTCAGTGACTGAAGCGGTGGTGGCCGAAGCGGTGGCGCCGGGTGGCCGGCGGCGACTTGTCGGCGTCCAGATCCTGCACCGCCTGGTCCACCTGCGTATCACCCGTCGGGCTCCGGCGGGCTTCCCGCGCGGCCCGCTTGTCGACCCGCCGCGCGACGGCGCGGCGGCGGTGCCTGCGGGCCCCCGACGAGGCCAGCATCCAGCCCAGCGCGAAGAGCAGGGTCAGCGCGATACCGGCGAGGAAGATCTCCAGGGCGTTCATGGTCCCGATGTGGTTGCCGAACAACGTGATCGCGTAGTCGGAACCGGCCTGGAGGTTCTGCGAGATCAGCAACGCGGCGAACCCGGCGCTCACGACGAGCAGCAGCAGTCCGAGGAGGAACATCGAGGGCCTCCCTTCAAGGGCTCATGCTGAGATATATGCCCTGAATAGGAAATTTAGACCCACTTGGCCAACTACTGTCACGATGGTGACGCCCTGCACCCGAACGGGCACCCATCGCACTCCACCCGGATCCCTGCCCTCCGACGCACCCACGGCGACACCGAGGCTCCCCCGACCCGCCCCCTGGTGGCCCGCGCCCCCGCTCGACGGGCACCCGCCCGGCGGATTCCGCGCGGGTCGGGCGCCTGGCAACGTGAACGGCCGGGGGCTTCACCGGCGGAGGGCGGACGAGACGATGACAACCACCGATGTCCTGACGATCGATCAAGTCATCAGTCGTATGCGCGACTTGGCCGAGCGGCTGCCACAAGGGGACGGCATCGAGGTCTTCAACGCGATGTACCTGACGGTGACCGAACTGGTCAGGGACCGGCTGGCGACGGCCTACTTCGACGACCCCGCGGGGATGGCCAGGCTGGACGCCGTCTTCGCCGCCCGCTTCCTCTCCGCCGTCGACACCGCCGATTCGGGCGGTGCGCCGGAGGCCTGCTGGCGACCGCTGTTCGAACTGCGCGGCAACCCCGGCATCCATCCGATCCAGTTCGCGCTGGCCGGGATGAACGCCCACATCGAGAACGACCTGCCGCTCTCCGTACTGGACTGCTGCCGGGTCCTCGGCCTCGAACCCAAGGACGCCGAGGCCGACTACCACCGCATCAACGACCTGCTCGCCGAGGTCGAGTCCCAGGTCCGCGACGAACTGCTGCCCGGCCCCGAGCGGTTGCGGATCGCCGACCCGCTGCTGCACGTGATCGGCGTCTGGAGCATCGACCGCGCCCGGGACGCCGCCTGGGCCAGCGTCCTCGGCCTGTGGGAGCTGCGGCGCGCCCCGCTCGCGTACGAGACCGTCACCACCGCGCTGTCCGACTCGGTGGGCATGGTCAGCCGGGCCCTGCTGACCCCGTTCGACGGGCACTGAACACGCCGTCGGCCGGCCTCCCGCGCACTGCGGGAGACCGGCCGACCGCCTACCGACGCCTGGGAGGCGTCACGCCCAGCTGGAGTGCAGCGGCTTGCCCTCGGCGTAGCCGGCCGCGCTCTGGACGCCCACGATCGCCTTCTCGCGGAACTCCTCCAGGCTGTTGGCACCCGCGTAGGTGCAGGCGCTGCGCACACCCGCGACGATCGAGTCGATCAGGTCCTCGACACCAGGACGGACCGGGTCGACGAACATCCGCGAGTGCGAGATGCCCTCCTCGAACAGGCCCTTGCGGGCGCGGTCGTACACCGACTCGCCCGAGGTCCGGTTGGTCACGGCGCGTGCGGAGGCCATACCGAAGCTCTCCTTGTACTGGCGGCCGTCGGCGGCGGTCTGCAGGTCACCCGGGGACTCCAGGGTGCCGGCGAACCAGGAACCGATCATCACATTGGACGCACCGGCGGCCAGCGCCATGGCGACGTCGCGCGGATGGCGGACACCGCCGTCGGCCCAGACGTGCTTGCCGAGCTTGCGGGCCTCGGCGGCGCACTCCAGGACGGCGGAGAACTGCGGGCGGCCGACACCGGTCATCATCCGGGTGGTGCACATCGCGCCGGGGCCGACACCGACCTTGAGGATGTCCGCACCGGCCTCGACCAGGTCACGGACACCGGCGGCGGAGACCACGTTGCCCGCCACGACCGGGATCTCCGGGTCGAGCGCGCGCACCGCGCGCAGCGCGTTGATCATCGTCTCCTGGTGGCCGTGCGCGGTGTCCACCACCAGCACGTCCGCACCGGCGTCGATCAGCGCCTTCGCCTTGCCGGCCACATCGCCGTTGATGCCGACGGTCGCGGCGATCCGCAGCCTGCCCGCGGTGTCCACGGCCGGGGTGTAGAGGGTGGCGCGCAGCGCACCCTTGCGGGTCAGGATGCCGACCAGCTTCCCCTCGGCGTCGACGACCGGCGCCAGCTTGCGGTGCCCCTCGTTCAGCTTGTCGAACGCGGCGCGCGGGTCGATGCCCTCGTCCAGCAGCAGCAGGTCGCGGGACATCACCTCGGACAGGCTGGTGAACCGGTCCACACCCTGGCAGTCACCCTCGGTCACCACGCCGACCGGCTTGCCGTCCTCGACCACGACCAGCGCGTTGTGCGCACGCTTGGGCAGCAGGGACAGCGCGTCCGCGACGGTGTGACCGGGGGCCAGGGTGAGTGCGGTGTCGTGCACCAGGTGGCGCTGCTTGACCCAGCCGATCACCTCGGCGATCACCTCGGTCGGAATGTCCTGCGGGATGGCCACCAGACCACCACGGCGGGCCACGGTCTCGGCCATCCGGCGACCGGCGATCGCGGTCATGTTGGCGACGACGAGCGGGATCGTGGTCCCCGTCCCGTCGTTCGAGGAGAGGTCGACACCCTGCCGGGAGCCCACGGCGGAACGGCTGGGGACCATGAAGACGTCGTCGTACGTGAGGTCGTACGCGGGCTTGAGGTCGTTCAGGAAGCGCATGAAAAGGGCTCTCTGGCTGGGAGAAATTACACCTCGGGTGCGGCTGCGGATGTCCCGCGAGGGCGCACTCGGGCGCCCCGCACCCAACCGTCGAGTTTCACTCATACCCTGCTCGAAAGCCAGTTCACGAGTGAACGTTGAAGATCCACACAGCTGCCGCCGACCGGGCGGCCAGCCGACTTTGTAGGAAAATCCAAATGGCGCCCTGACTGCCGATGGTGCAGTTCCCGCCAGATCCCAGCCACGACGCACCCCGCCTGCCACGGCACCCGGACCCCGGCCCCACCGAATCAGGACAGCGCCCAGGCAGCTCAACTCGCAGACCGGCGTACCCGCGGCCACCAGCACCCCTCCTGCCCTGCAGACAGCCGTCCCCGGTGAGCTCGATCATGGCCGAAAGCGCACCCCCATCACTCTTGGGCCAGTAACCAGAGCACTCCACTTCATATACTCTAACTGGAGTACCCCACTTGAGGTAGGTAGGAGGCAGGGAACGTGGCCGAACCAAGGGGACGCAAGCTCAATCTGCTGGCCATGGCGATCCTCGAGGTGCTCGAGGAGCGGTCGGCTCACCCGTACGAAATCCACCAGACCATGCGTGACCGGCAGCGCAACCGGCTGGTCAAGCTCAGCGTCGGCTCGCTGTACCACGCGGTGGACCGGTTGGAGCGGCTCGGCCTGATCGAGCCCGTGGGCACGGACCGGCAGGGCAGGCTGCCGGAGCGCACGGTGTACGCGATCACACAGGAGGGGCGGGACGCGTTCGCCGACCGGCTGAAGGAGATGGTCTCCGCTCCCGCGGAGGAGTTCCCGGAGTTCCCGTTGGCACTCGCCCTGCTGCACACGCTCGACCGGGAGGCCGCGATCGAGCGGCTGATCTGGCGGGCCGCGGCGCTGGAGGCACACATCGCCGGCGGCGAGGTGATGGCCACCCGGCTCACCGAGTTCGGTGTGGCTCCCATGTTCTCCATCGACCTCGACTGGCAGCTCACCAGGGCCCGGGCCGAACTGAAGTGGATCAACACTCTGGTGGCACGGCTGCGCAGCGGTGCACTGCCCTGGGACCGGAAGGCCGACGCCCCGCCGGTCCAGTTCGGCCTGATCACAGGCGGGGCCGGGACCGCCGGCTCGTCGGCGCAGGACGCGGACGGAACCGGGAAGGGCACGGCGAGCCGATGAACCCGCGACGCGTCACACGGCCCTGGTTAGCAATCTCCGCTCTCTGCACCGGTCTGTTCATGATCCTGCTCGACAACACGATCGTGAACATCGCGGTCCCTAGCATGATGTCCGACCTGGGGACGGGTCTCGACCAGATCCTGTGGATCGTCAACGGCTACACCCTGGCCTACGCCGTACCACTCATCCTGGCCGGGCGCCTGGGAGACCGCTTCGGACGCAAACGGTTGTACGTCGTCGGGCTGGTGGTCTTCACGCTCGCCTCCGCCCTCTGCGGCCTGTCCGACACCGGCGGCGAGCTGATCGCGGCCCGCGCGGCGCAGGGCGTCGGTGGCGCGCTGATGACCCCCCAGACGCTGGCCTTCATCACGGTTCTGTTCCCGCCGGAGAAGCGGGGTGCGGCGTTCGGGGCGTGGAGCGGGGTCGCCGGGGTGTCGACCATCGCCGGTCCGCTGCTCGGTGGACTGATCGTGGAGAAGCTCAGCTGGGAGTGGATCTTCTTCGTCAATGTCCCTGTCGGTGTCATCGGGCTGGTGCTCGCCCTGCTCGTGGTGCCCGAGTCCCGCAACGCGAGTACCCAGCGGCTCGATCCCCTGGGCATCGTGCTGGTCAGCACCGGGCTGTTCGCCGTCATCTACGCACTCCAGGAAGGCAGCCACTACGACTGGGGCGTGATCGCGGGTCCGCTGTCCGTACCGGTCCTGCTGGTGGCCGGCGTCGTGCTGGTCGCTGCGTTCCTGCTGGTGCAGCAGCGGTCCCCGGAGCCGATGGTGCCGCTCACGCTGTTCGCCGACCGGAACTTCTCGATCGCCAACGTGGTCGCCACGGCAGTGGGTTTCGGCATGGTTGCACTGCTGCCCGTGACGCTCTTCCTGCAGGACGTGTTGGGCCTGAGTGCCCTGGAATGCGGTCTGGTAACCGCCCCCGCATCGGTGTGCGCAGCGATGATCGCACCCTTCGCCGGGTTCAGAGCTGACCGAACGGGCGGCAAATACCTGCTCGTCACGGGCCTGTTGGCCTTCTGCGCCGGGATCGGCGGCAGTGCGCTGCTCGCCGCGCCGAACATGCGCGTGTGGCTGATCGTGCCAGCGGTGATCGTCCTGGGTGTTGCCATGGGGCTGCTGTTCTCCACGATGACCACCGTGGCCCTGCGCGATGTCCGACCGGAGCTGTCCGGCGCCGCCTCCGCGGTGTTCAACACCACACGGCAACTCGGCCAGGCGCTGGGCACCGCCGCCGTGGGCGCGCTGTTGCAGGCGGCACTTCGCACCTCGACCCACCGGGAAGCCGCCACCGCCGCAGAAAGCCTGCCCGTGTCGGTACGCGAGCAGTTCGTCGACAGCTTCACGGCCGTCAGCGCCGGCAGCCCGGCCCGCACGGTCGACGCCCCCGCCGGACTGCCGACGTCGCTCTCGGCGCAGTGGCACCAACTGGGCGTGGGGGTGTTCGGCCACGGCTTCGTCACTGCCATGCGTTGGACCCTGCTACTGCCCATCGCGCTGCTGCTGATCGCTGCCGCCTGCAGCTTCGGCCTCCGCCGCACCCGGAAGGCATCCCGGACCGTTTCCCCCGACACCGCACGGCTGACCGAGACCAGCCATCGGCCCGCTGAGTAGATCGCGACTCCGAGGGGTGGTGCTTCGACACCGGGCGACGACCCCGTGGCGACGATCCGCACAGCCGCCGAGCATGCCACCGGCACGAACGTCACCGGTCCTCCGCGGCAGACGAGTTCTGCGGGGTCTGATCGCTCGCGCCCGCCAACAGAACGATCAGCGGTGCGGCTGGATCCCGTTCGGCACCAACACCGATTGCCGCTCCGGCCCGGGCGCCCGGAGGTGGGCGGTCAGCGCAGAGTCCCCGCGACCATCCGGCCGCGGGGACCCTCACTGATCTGACGTAGCGTCAGGACTTCGTGCTCTGGCCGGTGTTGCCGCCGACCGTGACGGCCGTGCCGACCTGGACGTCGGAGGCCTTCAGGTAGGCGATCCGGTGGTTGTAGCGGATCGGGTAGTAGGTGTCGTTGCCCACCACCAGAGTCCAGTCGTTCGGTGCGCTGTTGTCGATGGTGTGCGAGTAGAAGAAGTCCGACTGCACCGGTGCGTCACTGCCGGCGACGTAGGACTGACCCGCCGGCACGGTGGCGGTCAGCGGCACCACGGACTGCGGGGCGATCCCCGGGTACGGCGTGTACGCGGCGGCCTCGGGGTAGTTGCGACCGTACACCGGGATCGAGGCCAGGCCCGGCTTGGCGGTCAGCACGGTCCGGCCCGGCCGGTTGTCGGCACCGCCGGTCTGCCCGGACGGGTTGTAGAACCAGGCCTTCTGGCCGTCGTACCAGATGGCGGTCCAGTCGCCCTGGAGATCCGCGACGACGTAGCTGGTGCCGTACACGGCCTTGTCGTGCCAGTCGGAGGCCTGGGTGGTACCGGCGTTGATCAGCGGGGCGTTCGGGTCCGGCTGGGTACGCAGGTAGACGAAGTTCTCCGGCCGGTCGGCCGTTCCGGTCACCGGGGGCTGGTTGGTGGCGTCGAACGCGGGCGAGACGGTGACCACGCCGCCGACCGTGAGCGGACCGCCGAGGTTCGCGCAGACGGGGGCACCCAGCAGGTCCATGTAGTGCGACCAGTCCCAGAAGGTGCCCGGGTCCCAGTGCATACCGGCGACGTACGACTGGATCGGGCCGGGCACGTCGTCGTGGCCGATGATGTGCTCGCGGTCCAGCGGGATGTCATAGCGGGCGGCCAGGTAGCGCGTCAGGGCGGCTGAGGACTGGTAGAGCTGCTCCGAGTACCAGGTCGGGCGGTCGGTGGGGAGGGCGTATCCCTCGTGCTCGATCCCGATGCTGTGCATGTTGAGGGACTTGTTCCCGGCGTGCCAGGCGATGTCCTTGGTGTGCACCAGCTGGGTGACGTGCCCGTCCGAGGACCGGACGATGTAGTGCGCACTGTCCTGGTTGGCCGGGTTCTGGAAGAGCCCGATGGACGCGTCGAAGCCGCCCTCGGTGTCGTGGATGACGATGTACTGGATCTTGTCGCCGTCGTCCGGGCGGTTCGCCTTGCTGTAGTTGCCGAACGAGGTGAGGTCGCTCGGGTTGGTCAGCGCGTAGGCGGCCGGCTTGAAGTCGCAGTCGAGCCCGGAGGGGCACTCGGGGGTGGTGTCGTCCGCGGCCGGGGCCGCGGCGGCCCGCATCGCGGCGGCCGGGCGGTCCGCCTTGAGCGGGGCCGGGCGGTCCGCCTTGAGCGAGGGGGTCGCGGCGAGGACGACCGACTGGCCGTCGGCGGTGTGCCGGGAGACGCCCGTGCGGATCGTGCCGAACACGCGGTCGGCGAAGGCGTCGACGCTCGCCGCGTCGCCGGCCTGGCTGAACCTGGCCACCGCCTGGTACCAGGCGCCGGGGTCGGCGGAGGCCGGCTTCCCGGCCTCCTTCTGGTACTTCGCCAGCAGGGCCGCGCCGCCGCGTACGCTCTGGGCCGCATCCCGCTTGAGGTCCTCGGCCGGGCGGTGGATCAGCTTGGCGGCCGCGTCCAGGGTGTGCAGTGCCGGACCGTCCTGGACCTTGGGTCGCGCCGTCGCACCCTTGGCCGGCTTCGGCTCCGCGCCGTCACCCCGGCCGTCGGTCTCGGGGCCCGGGCCCTTGGCGAGCGCGGCGTTGACGGCGGCCGCGTCGACCTCGGTCAGGCCCATCACGTTGTAGTTGCCGGTGGTGCTGGGCGCGCCCTGGTGGGAGTCCCAGCGGGTCTGCTGGTACGAGACGGCCAGCAGCACGCCGACCGGAACGTGGAACTCGGCGGCCGCGGAGTCGAACTGGCGCTGCAGTGTGTCCTCGGCCGGCGTGGCGCCGAATGCCGGGACGGCGCCGGCGGTCATACCCGTGACCAGCGCCAGGCCGGTCGCGGAGGCGGCGACGGCGGTGGTGAGGCGCGGCAGGCCCCGCGTGGCTCGGTGGGCGTGCCGAATTGGGGATATCAACGGAGTCCGCTGTCCCTTTCATGATGGAATCGGTGAGAACCGCCCTCATCGCCGGACCTGGACCGCCCGGGTGAGCAGGGCGGCCGAGCCCGGGTCCGACCAGGGCGGTGCAGACGTTAACACCTGATCAGCCGTCAGCGCTCATCGCTTTGTGGTTGAACGGCACGTCAGGCACCGTGCGGGCAGCACGGATCCCACTCCGCCACAGCCGGGCCGGCCCGGGTGCGGGGCCGGCCTCCGCTCCGGCCGTCGTGCCGCCTCCGGGCCGGCATCGGCCTGCCGATGGCCCGCCAATGGCCCGGTCCGTCGCCGCTCCATCGCCGACCCGTCTCGGGCCCCCGTTACGCTCTGGGCGACACCACGCCGCCGAGCGGCGGCGACACTGACGGGGGTTTGGATGCGCTACCTCATACGCGACCGCATGTTCGCCTTCCACGAAGAGGCGTGGATCGAGACCGAGCACCGGGAGAAGCTCTACAAGGTCAACCGGCGGTTCCTGCGACTGCGCACCACCTTCGACTTCGTGGACACCCACGGGGAGAAGGTGGCGAGCATCACCAAGAAGGCCTTCACCCTGCACCACACCATCCTGGTCAAGCAGGACGGCGCGGTGGTCGCCCGGATCAGCAAGCGGGCCTTCCGGATCTTCAGCGACCGGTTCAAGGTCCGGCTGCGGGACGGCCGGCGGCTGCGGATAGTCGGCAACCTGTGGGACCACGAGTTCGACATCCAGCACCGTGGCACCACCCTGGCGCGCATCTCCCGGCGCTGGTTCACCATCCGGGACGCCTATGCCGTCGATGTGCTGAGCCCCGAGGACAGCACCCTGCTGGTCGTCCTGGCGGTGTGCGTGGACCACATCATCCAGGACCGCAAGGGGGAGCAGCTCACCAACCTCTGACGCCGGTGGCGGCTCCTTGACCGACACCCCCAGACCCGGCTCGCTGCCTCCGGAGCCCCACCGGTATCGCGCCGTTTCCCCTGTTCAACCGGCCTTTGGCAAGAGAGGTCAAAGACCTGTCCAAGAGATCGGAGCGCCGGAACCGGCTCGGACCGGTCCACGTCCGTTGAGGCGGGGAGCGGCGGATCGACCGTGGCACGAGGCCATCGCGGCCCCGGCACACCGAGGCCGGACGGGGTCACCCGTCCCGGCGAACCATCTGGAGGAGGGGCGTCACCATGGCGGAGCAGCGCGCGGAGCAGCCGGGCGATCAAAGCGGGCTGTCCCGGCGACGGCTGATCAGGCTGACGGCTGCCGGCGCGGCGGCCCTCGGGGCGGGCGGCGCGCTGACCGCCTGCAGCAGTTCGTCCGGCAACGTCGCCTCGGCGCCGCCACCGCCGTCGGACAGCCCCTCCGACGGCTTCTCCCCGGCCGCTGCGACCGAGCCCCCGAACGTCTCCAACCTGCCGAACCCCTCGTCCTCGCCGGTGCCGGTACGCACCAAACCGGTCTTCAAGGTGCACGACCTGCTGCCGAGCGCTCCGTCGAACGCGGTCGCGCTGACCCTCGACGACGGTCCGAGCCGGATGTACACCCCGGAGGTCCTGCAGCTGCTGCGCAAGTACGACGTCCGGGCGACGTTCTCGGTGGTCGGCATCGAGGCCCACGCCGACAAGGACCTCATCCGACGGATCGCCGCGGACGGTCACACCATCGCCAACCACACGATGACCCATCCCCAGCCGTTCTCCCGGCGCAGCGCGGCTCAGATCCAGCAGCAGATCGCCGACACCCAGTCCGTCATCGTGGACGCCGGGGCTCCCGAGCCGAAGCTCTTCCGCTCCCCCGGTGGCGACTGGTCCGCCGACGTGTTCGCTGCGGTCGCCAAGTACGGGATGACGCCGATCGACTGGGACGTGGACCCGAAGGACTGGGCCCGCCCCGGCACCAAGACGATCACCGAGAAGTTGCTGGCCGCCAAGCCGGGCGACATACTGCTCTGCCACGACGGCGGCGGCAACCGCTCGCAGACCGTCGACGCGCTGCGCACCGTACTGCCCGCCCTCAAGGCCAAGGGCTACACCTTCGTCACCCTCTGACGGTCCACCGTCCGTCCCCCGGTCGGCGCCGCTCTGGTTGCGGACCGGGGCCGGATCGGCTCGCCTGGTTCTGGGTGCCCATGGCCTCCGGGCAACCGGCGGAGCGGACGAGGAGCGGCAATGCTCAAGGGTTTCAAGAGCTTCCTGATGCGCGGTGACGTCGTCGTCGTGTCGGTGGGGCTGATCGTCGCGCTGGCGTTCAGCACCCTGATCAAGGCGTTCACGGACAGCGTCATCAACCCGCTCATCACCCGGGCCCAGGGCGGCCATTCGACCGCGCTGGGCTGGCAGTTGGGCGCGCCCAGGAACAAGGCGACCTACGTCGACATCGGCGCGTTCATCTCCGCCGTGATCTACTTCGTCATCTTCATGGCAGTGGTCTACTTCCTGATCGTCATCCCGTACCGGGCCTTCCAGCGCCACCGGGGAATCACCGTCTTCGGTGCACCCGTACCGGCCAAGACCTGTCCCGCCTGTCTCGCCGACGACATCCCGGCGGCCGCCTCCAAGTGCCGCTACTGCCGTACCGAGCAGCCCCCGGCGTCCAACCGGACCACCTCCTGACGCCGGCGGGCACCTGTCCGGGGGCGCTGCGCCGAGCGGCGGACACGTCCGGCGGCGGGAACCGCGGCCACTTCCGACGCGAAATCGTCCGATTACCGACTCTTCGCTCACGACCGGCATGCCGTAGGTTCGGGCCGCCGACAACATCCGGCCCCACCGAAGGCTCCAACTCGCCCGGGGTGAACCGAAGATGAGGTATCGCATGCCCATGTCTCGACGTAGTGCGGCCGCAAGGGTGCTGGCCGCGGCCGGGCTCACACTGTCCCTGTTCGGAGTGGGCGCCTCGCCGGCCGCCGCACAGGCCAGGCCACACTCCCTGGACAACGCCTGGGCCTGTTCGCTCCCGAACGGATACACCTACGACCAGGTGCAGAGCCTGATCGGCGCCTGCGGCGCGTCCGGCTTCGCCATCCGCTACCACCTGCGGGTTCCGGCCGACGGACTGTGGGCGTGCGAGGTGCCGCCGGGGTTCACCTACGACCAGGCCCAGCGCCTCATCGGCATCTGCAGCACGTTCGGTTTCGCCTACCGCTACCACCTGCGCGGCTGACCGGCGGCGGCTCCGCCTCCACCCGCCCCGGGGCGGAGCCTCCTGCCGCCTGCCGTGGGAGCACCGGACGGCTCACCCGGCCCCCGCACCGTACCGGCGCCGGTACGCCAGGGGCGTGAGCCCGGTGCCGCGACGCATCACCACCCGCAGATTGGCGGCGGTACCGAGCCCGCTGCGCCGCGCCACCGTCTCCAGGCGCGACTCGCCCCGCTCGATCAGGCGGCAGGCCAGGGTGAGCCGCTCCCCCGTCAGCCACGCCAGCGGTGTGGTGCCCAGTTGCGCGCGGAAGCGGCGGTGCAGCGTCGCCGGACTGACCGAGGCACGTGCCGCCAGTTCGGCCACGGTGAGCGGTGAGTCCAGCCGCTCCTGGGCCCAGGCCAGTAGCGGGGCCAGGGACTCGTCCGGCAGGTCGGGCGCCGGGCGTTCCACGAACTGCCGCTGCCCGCCGTCCCGGTGGGCGGCGAACACCAGCCGCCGGCTCACCGAGTTGGCGACCTCCGCGCCGTGGTCCCGGCGGACGATGTGCAGCCCGAGGTCGAGGGCGGCCGCGCTCCCCGCGGCGGTGAGGATGTCGCCGTCGTCCACGAACAGGACGTCCGCCTCCAGCCGGACGGCCGGGAAGCGGGCCCGGAAGGCATCCGCCCACTGCCAGTGCGCGGCGGCCCTGCGCCCGTCCAGAACCCCGGCCTCGGCCAGCGTGAAAGCACCGCTGCAGAAACCGACCAGGCGCGCGCCGCGCTGATGCGCCCGCCGCACGGCATCGAGCACGGCCGGCCGGCGCGACACCTCGACATCGGGGCGGTTGGGGACGATCAGGGTGTCCGCGGAGTCGGCCGCGGCGAGGTCGGCGACCCCGGTGAGGGTGAAGAAGCCGTCCCGCATCCGCGTGCGCGGCTCGGCCGAGCAGAGCCGGAAGTCGTAGAGCTCGCGGCCGAGTTCGGGCCTGCGCAGGCCGAACACCTCGGTCGCGCAGCCGAGTTCGAAGGGGTTCGAGTTCTCGTCCACGATCACGACGACCCGGTGCGGGCCCGGCGCGCGGAGCCCGTGCGAGGATCCTTTCGACATGTGCGATTCCTAGCACTCACACCAGCCGCGCGGGGCGGGCCAGGATTCCCCCATGAGCGACGAACCCATCGACCGCAAGGAACCCATCGACCTCGGCAGGGCCCTGGCCTCCTTCGACGCCCTGTGGAGCCCCCGCATCGTCACCCGTGTCAACGACTACGACGTCCGCGTCGCCAAGGTTCGAGGCGAACACCTCTGGCACGTCCACGAGGACACCGACGAATTCTTCCTGGTGCTCGACGGGGAGTTGGACATCGCTCTGCGCGAGCCCGCCGGCGAGCGCACGGTCCGGCTTCCCCGGGGCGCGGTCTTCACCGTCCCCCGGGGTACGGAGCACAGGCCGTCCGCTCCCGGCGGCGCCGCGATCCTGCTCTTCGAGCCCACCGGGACACCGACGGTCGGCGACCGGCACGACGAGATCCCCGATCACGTCGACGCGACGACCGGACACCCGCTCGGCTCCTGAGGGGCGATCAGGCGCACCCGGCCACCGCCCGCGCCACACCGAGGGACGGCCACGACGGGCCCGGGAGCGACGGGAGTTGCGGGGGCAGCACCCGGGCCGCTGCCCCCGCCAAACCGGCGGACCGCCCGTTACTGACCGGAGAGCAGCGGGAGCACCTGGCGGCAGAGCGCGTCCAGGGCGACCCGCTGCTCGTCGTCCAGGCTGGCGAAGGCGGCGCGGGCGCGGCTCATGTCCTCGCGGATCTGGCCCAGCACCTCGCGCCCCTGCTCGGTGATCGCGACGATCTTCACCCGCCGGTCGGCGACCGCCGCCTCGCGCTGCGCCAGCCCCAGCGCCTCCAGCCGGTCCACGATCCCGGTGACGTTGGAGGCGTCACAGCCGAGCCGGCCGGCCAGCGCCCGCATCGGCACCGGCTCCTGCACCGACTTCAGCGCCTTGGCCTGCGAGGAGTTGAGGCCGTGGCGCGCGGCGGCGGCCGCGAAGTCCTGGAAGTAGGCGGTGCCTACGGCAGCCACCACCTCCATCAGGTCGGCGGTGGTCGGTACGGTGCTGGTCGCTGTGGAGCCCATGGTGGTCAGGGTACGCACACTTGCTTCAGTTACTCCAGCTTTGACCAGCATAAGCGACTCTCCGTAATCAAACCGTTCCCTGGCGCATCCGGTCGGGCCCCCGTCAGGGCGATCGCCCTCAGAGCACCAGCTGCTCGAACAGCCGCCGCAGCTCCGCCTCCGGATCCGCGGTCAACCCGGTGTGCACCGGCCCCGGCTGGACGATCGCACTGCGTGGCGCGGTCAGCCACCGGAACCGCTGCCCGGGGTTGTCCTCCGCGGCCGGACCGGCCTTCGGTCCGCCCTCGCAGACGGCCTCGATGCCACGCAGCGCCCGCCGGACCCCGGCCACGTCCGCGACCGGGTCCAGCGCGAGCAGCCGCCCCTGGTCGAGGTGGGTGCGGGCGCCCAGGTGCGCGGTGTGACGGCAGTAGAGCAGCACGCCGATGTTGACGCACTCGCCGCGCTCCACCCGCGGCACGGCGCGGATCACCGCGTACTCGTAGTCGTGCAGCTCCACGCCCACGCCCCGCTCCCTGTCACTCGTCCCGTTCAGCATGATCCGGCCTCCTCCGCGCCGGGCAGGGTCGGCAGCCAGCCCCGCGGTCCGGCCAGCCGGGCGGTCAACCGCTCCTGGTAGGCGTCCCGGACGGCCTGGGCGTCGGCGAAACCGGGCTCGTCCGTCAGCCACTCCTCCGGGATCGACGCGACGGCCGCCGGCAGCGCCTTCTCGGCGAGTGCCGCCAGTTCCTCGTCGACGGCCTTCAGGTCCCCGGCGGAGCGCAGCAGGGCGTGGTCCGAGGCGTCGTACGGCTTGCCGGGCCAGGCGGCCGAGCCCGCCCAGTGGTGCTGGAAGATCAGGCTGGCGCCGTGGTCGATGAGCCGCAGGCCGCCGGTGGCCATCAGCAGGTTGGGGTTGCGCCAGGAGCGGTCCACATTGCCGATCAGGGCGTCGAACCAGAGCACCCGCGCGGCCAGGTCCGGGTCCACCTCGAAGCAGAGCGGGTCGAAGTTGAGCGCGCCGCTGACGAAGGCCATTCCGAGGTTGACGCCGCCGCTGGCGCGCATCTGGTCCTGGATCTGCGGCTCGGGCTCGCTGCGGGCCAGCACCGGGTCCAGGTCGATCCGTACCAGCTCGGGCACCGGCAACCCGAGGCGCCGGCCCAGTTCGCCGGCCAGTACCTCGGCGATCAGCGCCTTCCGTCCCTGGGCCGCGCCGGACCACTTGAGCACGTAGAGCCGATGGTCATCGGCCTCGACCAGGCCCGGCATCGAGCCGCCTTCTCGCAGTGGCGTCACATAGCGGACCGCCGTCACCTCGGAGAGCATCCCGCCAGCCTACCGACCCGTCAGCCGTCCTCCGCCCGCCGCCGGGCCCCGCACCGCGGCCGCGGCGGTTTCCCGCACGTACGGGGTCCTGCGCGAGCCCGGGTGGCCCCTCGCCGCCCCACGACGCTTCCCTCTGCCGGGCCCTCTGCGGTGGCAGGCACCAAACGACCGTGCGACCGTGGCGAACAGTTGTCAGAGTTGTCCTGATACCGCTCGGACCCGGCAGGCAGGGGATGGACGATGGAGCGACCTCGGATCCTGATAGTCGGCGGCGGTTTCGCCGGTCTTGAGTGCGCACGCCGCCTGGAACACAAGCTGGCGGCCTCGGAGGCGGAGATCTCCCTGGTCACGCCGTTCAGCTACCAGCTCTACCTGCCACTGCTGCCGCACGTTGCAGCCGGGGTGCTCACCCCCCAGTCGGTCGCCGTCTCGCTGCGCCGGAGCCTGCACCGCACCCACATCATCCCCGGCGGCGTGATCGGGGTGGACCCGGCCGCCAAGGTGTGCGTGATCCGGAAGATCACCGACGAGGTGATCGCGCTCAGGTACAACTACCTGGTCCTGGCGCCCGGCAGCATCACCCGGTCCTTCGACATCCCCGGACTGACGGCCTACGCGCGCGGGATGAAGACCCTCGCCGAGGCCGCCTACATCCGCGACCACGTGATCGCCCAGCTCGACCTCGCCTCGACCACCCTGGACCAGCGCGAACGGGAGTCCCGGCTGCAGTTCGTGGTGGTCGGCGGCGGCTACGCGGGCACCGAGACGGCCGCCTGCCTCCAGCGTCTGACCACCGCCGCGACCAGGCGCTACCCCCGGCTGGATCCTGCGATGATCAAGTGGCATCTGATCGACATCGCCCCGAAACTGATGCCCGAGCTGGGCGACAAGCTGGGCAACACCGCACTTCAGATCCTGCGGGCACGCGGGATCGAGGTCTCGCTCGGCGTCTCGGTGGCCGAAGTCGGCGCGGAGACGGTGAAGTTCACCGACGGACGGGTGCTGCCCTGTCGCACCCTGATCTGGACCGCCGGGGTCGCCGCCAGCCCGCTGATCGGGACCCTGGACGCCGACACGGTACGAGGCCGGATCGCGGTCACCGCCGAGATGCGGGTGCCGCAGTTCGACTCCGTGTTCGCGCTCGGTGACGCCGCCGCCGTGCCGGACCTGTCCAAGGGCGACGGCGCGGTCTGTCCTCCCACCGCCCAGCACTCCGCCCGCCAGGGCCGCCGGGTGGCCGACAACCTGGTCGCCGCGCTGCACAACGAGCCGCTGCAGCCCTACTACCACAAGGACCTCGGCCTGGTGGTCGACCTCGGTGGCAAGGACGCGGTCTCCAAGCCGATCGGTGTCGAACTCAAGGGCGTACCGGCCCAGTTGGTGGCCCGCGGCTACCACATCATGGCGATGCGCACCAACGTGGCCAAGTTCCGGGTCGGCGCCAACTGGTTGCTGAACGCCACCGCGGGCGACGACTTCGTCCGGACCGGCTTCCTGGCCCGCCAACCCGCCCGGCTGCGCGACTTCGAGTACACCGACGCGTACCTGTCCAGGGAGCAGGTCCGTCAGCACGCCCAGTCGCTGCTGGCCAAGGGCTGACCACCAGCCGGCACCGCCCGAGGACAGCCATCCGTACGAGTGAAACCGGCGCACCGGCCTGACACCGACGCTCCCGCGCTGACCTGCGCGGGAGCGCCGACACGCGGACGGAGTGCCTGGGCGGCCGCGGCCTGCCGGGCCACTAGCGTCCTGCGGCATGCGATCTGCCCCGTTGCCCCGCCGCCGCACCGTGCTCGGCGCCGCCGCCATGGCCACCACGAGCGCCGCTCTCCCCCACCCCGCCCGCGCGGCCGCCGCGACCGGAGCGGACCGGGTGCCCGCAGCCCACGCCGCCGCCGGTCTGCCGTCCGACGCCGCGGTCGCCCGGCAGATCCGCGCCGAGTACCTGCACAGCTGGGAGGGCTACAAGTTGGCGGCCTGGGGCTACGACGAGGTCCGGCCACTCTCCGGCGGACGGAACGACTTCTTCGCCCGGGGGCACACCTTCGGCCTGTCCATCGTCGAGGCGCTGGACACCCTGTGGCTGATGGAGCAGGACCAGGAGGTGGAACTGGCCGCCGACTGGATCGAGGCGCACTTCGACCCGGCCGTCGACGCCGAAGTGCAGGTCTTCGAGGCGGTGATCCGGCTCGTCGGCGGCCTGCTGGCGGGCCATCTGTGCACCGGGCGGCCCGCTCTGCTGGCGCGCTGCCGGGAGCTGGCCGACCGACTGCTGCCCGCCTTCACCCGCTCCCCCTCCCAACTCCCCTACCGCTACGTCAATCTGCGCACCGGAGCGGTCTCCGGCTCGGTCAGCCCGCTGGCCGAGGTCGGCACCAACCTGGTGGAGTTCGGCATGCTGAGCCGGCTCACCGGCGACGACCGCTACTGGAGCGCGGCCAAGAAGGCCGCCCGCGCGGTGGTCGCCCGGCGCTCCTCGCTGGGCCTCCTCGGCACCGCACTGGACGTCGAGTCGGGCCGCTGGACGGACACCCACGCGATCGAGCCGAACCCACCGGTGGACTCCTTCTACGAGTACCTCTGGGCCGGCGGCGAGCTCTTCGACGACGCCGAGCTGCGCGGCTGGTACCGGGTGCTGACCAACGCCGTGCTCAAGTACCAGGCAGACCGGAGGGACGGCCGACTCTGGTTCCGCCAGGTGGACTTCAGCACGGGCAAGACCACCGGCCACGACCAGTCCGAGCTCGCCTCGTTCTATGCCGGCCTCCTCGGCAAGGGCGGCGACCTGGACGCCGGCCAGGCCTACTACCGCTCCTGGACCGCCCTGCTGGACCAGTACGGGCTGCTGCCCGAGCAGGTGGACTACGCCGCCGGCCAGGTCCGCAGTGGCCGCAACGACCTGCGGCCCGAGTACGCCAACTCCGCCTTCGACCTCTGGCGGCTGACCGGCGCGGACGAGTACCGGCAGACCGCCTACCGCTACTTCCGGGCGGTACGGACCGAACAGCGGGTGTCGGGCGGCTACACGGTCGCCGAGGACGTCACCGCCTCGCCGGTGCGCCTCGGCGACCTGACGCCCGGGTACTGGTTCGCGGAGAACCTCAAGTACCTCTATCTGATGTTCGCGGCGGCGCCGCGCTTCGACTACCGCACCGGCCTGCTGTCGACCGAGGGGAAGCTGGTACGCGGCGCCGTTCGCTCCTGAACCCCTGCCGTTACCTGGCGGTCAGGTACATCCCGGAGGCGTCCTGCCCCGGGGTGTTGTCGCAGGCGAAGTCGCCGCTCGGCCGCGCGTAGAGCAGGGCGAGGCAGCGGCCCAGGGCGAGCTGGCCGTAGTAGTTCGGGTGCATCGACTCCTGGGTGGCTCCCTGCGGGGTGCTCAGTCCGGCGTCCACGAAGCGGGCCCACTCGCTGGTGGTCGCGGAGGGCGGGTTGTCCGGCGTGGCCAGGCTGTCGGACTTCGAGCAGACCTCCCGGCCCTGCAGGGTGTCGCGCAGGTCCAGGAACTGCACGCCCTTGCTCGCGGCGACCTGGGCCAGCGCATCGGAGACCTGGCCGGTCATCGAGTCCCTGGCCCAATCGGCGTCGGTGTCCCAGAACGGGCAGCCGCCGGTGTTCGCCCGGGTCCAGCCGCTCTCGGGGTAGCGCATCTCGCTGCTGCGCGGGATCGGCGACGGGTACGACTGCAGCACCAGCCGGTAGTCGCCGTCGGCGTAGCCGGCCGCCCGCATCACGGCCCGGATCTCGTCGATCGACTTGCCCACGCCCGCCATCGCGTCCGGCATCGCCGAGTCGACGGCGGCCTGCTCGTCGTCGCGGCAGGAGGAGCCCCAGATCATGTAGTCCGCCGCGCAGGACGTGATCACGTCGGCGAAGCCGAGGTCGTTGCCGCCGATCGAGAGGGTGATCAGCTTGACGTTGTTCTTGGCGGCGACGGCGGCCAGCTGGTCGGCCTGCGGCGCCTCGCCCAGATGCGACTGGCCGCCGTCGGCCGCTCGGAAGACGTTCGCGGTGGTGGCGCCGGAGCAGGCGAGGTTGATCTGGTTCTGGGCGATCCGCGCGGTGCGGATCTCGGCGCTGTCGGAGCGGTCGCAGCCGCTCGCGAAGGTGCTGCCGTAGACCCGGGTGGCGTCGTAGCCGCTGCCGGTCCAGGCCCGATCGGTGCCGTCCCGGCTGCCGCCGGTGCTGTCGCTGCTGCCCCGCCAGCGACCGGCTTCGCCGGAGATGTAACTGTCCCCCATCGAGACACTCACGGTGGGGCCGGTGGCAGCCTCGGCCGGGGTGGCCAGGCCCAGCAGCGGCACGGCGAGGGCCGCTGCGGACAGCACGGTGGCCAGTCGTCTGGTGGTGCGGGAACGTTCGGTCGTACAGAGAGAGTTGGGCACGGCGGAACTCCTGCGGAAGGCCTCCCGTACGTGGGGACGGGAGGCGCTGACGTGAGGGTGTACCGCCGGCCGGGGGCGCCCAAAATGTGGCATGCCCACGGTTGTTACCGCTAGGTATCTGAAGCGACTTTCTTCTGACTGTCAGACATACATACCTATCGGACAGCAAACTCCGATGATCGGACGTCTTGTTGACGCATTGTCAGTCCAATTGGAGACGGCTCACGTCGCAGCCGACTCAGGTCGACCGCGACCGCCCGCCCGACGAGTGCAGGACGCCCGCCAGGTCGGCTGCCAGCCTCGGCGCCCGAGCCTCCTCCAGGCCCGCGATGGTGATCCGGATCCCGGGCGGGGACTGCATCCGGAACCGCGCGCCGGGCGCGACCACCCAACCCGACTGCACCAGAGCCGCGACCACCCCGGGCTCATCCGGCACCGGCACCCAGACATTGAGCCCGCTCGCACCGTGCGCCTCGATCCCGTGCGCCGCCAACGCGGCCAGCAGCGCCTCGCGGCGGGCCCGGTACACCGCGGCCACCGTCCCGGCCGGCGCGGCATCGGCGCGCCACAGCTCGGCCACGGTGCGCTGGAGCAGCAGGCTGACCCAGCCCGCGTCCAGCCGCTGGCGCCCCAGCACCAGGTCGATCGTCTCCGGATCGCCGATGGCCAGCGCGATCCGCAGATCGGGGCCGTACGCCTTGCTGGCCGAACGCACCACGGCCCAGTGGGCGGCGGTGCCGCCGACCAGCGGCCGATAGGGCAGGTCGACCATGCCGTGGCCGTGGTCGTCCTCGATCAGCAGCGCGCCCGGGTACCCGGCCAGCACGGCCCGCAGGTCAGCGGCCCGCCGCTCGGTGAGTGCGGCCCCGGTCGGGTTCTGCGCCCGGACGGTGAGGATCACCGCCCGGGCGCCCGCGGCCAGCGCCGCGGCGAGCGAGTCGGGCAGCGGCCCCTCGTCATCCAGCCGTACGGACACGGGCCGCAGCCCGAGCGCGGGCAGCAGGTCGAGCAGGCTCCCCCAGCCCGGATCCTCAGTGGCGACCAGGTCACCGGGGCGCAGCCGACTGGTGAGAATGCGTTCGATCGCGTCCAGCGAGCCGGAACAGACGGCGAGTCGGCCGCCTGGGACGCCGTCGGCGCGGAACGCCGCGCCGGCCAGGTCGAGCAGCCCGGGGTCGGCGGTGGGATGGCCGTACAGGACGGGGTCGCGGTCGCCCTGGGCGGCCGCGACGGCGACCGCCGGCGCGAGGGCAGGGAGCAGCGCGGTGTCGGGGTTGCCGCTTGACAGGTCGGTGGCGCCGGGTGGGACGGGGATGTGGATCTGGTCGCGCGGGGTGGTGACGGGCCTGGGTCGGACCCGGCTGCCCTTGCGTCCGGCGGTCTCGATCACGCCCCGGTCGCGCAGCAGCCGGTAGGCGGCGGCGACGGTATTGGGGTTCACGCCCAGTTCGCCGGCCAGGTCGCGCAGTGGCGGCAGGGTGGCCCCCGGCGCCAACTCACCGGCGCCGACCGCGCGTTCGATGTCAGCCGCGATGTCACTGGCACGGCGACCTTTGATCCGATAGTCTCCTAGCACAAAAACAATTATGCACTAATACATAGGGGGATGTCCATGTCGGACAGCACGACCGCCGCCACGGCTACCACGCACGTGTCCGCCGCCACGGACGCCACGCAGTCGACTGACGCCGCGTACACCCGCAACGAGCGCACCACGCCGACCCGCTACCGCGACCGGGCCACCTGGGAGCGGGAGGCCATCCACGCGATCCTGGACAGCTCGTACCTCTGCCACCTGGGCTTCGTGGCGGACGGCGCCCCGGTGGTACTGCCGACCGTCTACGCCCGGGTCGGCGACCGGCTCTACGTGCACGGCTCGACGGGCAGCCGTCCGATGCGCGGCGCCGGGGCCGACGAGGGGCTCCCGGTCTGCGTCACGGTGACCCAGGTGGACGGCCTGGTGCTGACCAAGTCCGCGTTCAACCACTCGGTCAACTTCCGCTCGGTGGTGGCCCACGGCATCGCCCATCAGGTGACGGACCCCGAGGAGCTGGCGATCGCCCTGGACGCGCTGGTGGACCAGGTGGTGCCGGGCCGCTCGGGCGACGTCCGCCGGGCGAACGCCAAGGAGCTGGCCGCGACGGCTGTGGTACGCCTGGTCCTGGACGAGGTCTCGGCCAAGACCCGCGACGACGGCGCCAACGACGACGAGGCGGACCTGGACCTGCCGCACTGGTCCGGCGTCGTCCCGGTGCGCACGGCGTACGGCACCCCGGTGCCGCACTCCCCGGCCACCGGGCCGCTGCCCGGCTACCTGCGCGACCTCGGCTGACCGGCACGGCGCAGCGGCTGCCCGGCCCGGGGGTGACGGGGGTTCGGGCGGTTCACCCTGAGAGTCGCACAGCGCGCCGTCGGTGTGCCCGGCTGCTGAAATGAGCGGTGGAGCTGTTCCATCCGGCCGCGCGGGCGGACCGCCGAACCCCGGGAGCCCGTCCTGTCCAGTACCACTCCCACCCACCACAGCGACCAGGCCCATCTGGGCTACGTCGTCTTCATCTCGGCGGCGGCCGCGATGGGCGGATTCCTGTTCGGGTACGACAGCGCGGTCATCAACGGTGCGGTGACGGGCATCCAGAAGCACTTCAGGGTGGGCAACGGCGAGACCGCCTTCGTGGTGGCCGTCGCGCTGCTCGGCTCGGCGGTCGGCGCGGTGATCGCCGGCCGGCTGGCCGACCGTCTCGGCCGGGTCAGGACGATGCTGCTGGCCGCCTTCCTGTTCGCGGTCAGCGGGGTCGGCTCGATGTTCCCGCCCTCGATCGAACTGCTGGGCTTCTGGCGGGTGGTCGGCGGCATCGCGATCGGCATCGCCTCGGTCATCGCACCCACCTACATCGCCGAGGTCGCCCCGACCGCGTACCGGGGACGACTGGCCTCCTTCCAGCAGTTGGCCATCGTGCTCGGCATCACCGTTTCCCAACTGGCCAACTGGGCCCTGAACCAGGCCGCCGGCGGCGAGTCCACCGGGCACCTGGGCGGGATCCAGGCCTGGCAGTGGATGCTCGGTGTGGAGGCCATCCCGGCACTGGTGTACGGCTTGATGGCGCTGGCCATCCCCGAGTCCCCGCGCTATCTGATCGCCGACCGCCGGGAGGACAAGGCCCGCGCGGTGCTGCTGGAGGTGGAGGGCCCGGGCGTCGACCTGGACGCCCGGGTGGCGGAGATCCGCGCGGTCCTGGCATCCGTGCACAAGCCCCGGCCGAAGGACCTGACGGGCGGCCGGTTCGGCCTGCTGCCGATCGTCTGGGTCGGCATCGGCGCCTCGGTGTTCCAGCAGTTCGTCGGCATCAACGTGATCTTCTACTACTCGTCGTTCCTGTGGCAGTCGGTCGGCATCGACGAGAGCAACTCACTGCTGATCAGCCTCTCCACCTCGATCGTCAACGTGCTCGGCACCGTGATCGCGATGGCGCTGGTGGACCGGATCGGCCGCAAGCCGCTGGCGCTGGCCGGTTCGACGGGCATGGCGCTCTCGCTCGCCACCGCGGCCTGGGCCTTCTCCCACCGGGTCGGGAAGGGCTCCACCGCGACTCTCGAAAGCTCCTACGCCACAACGGCGTTGGCCGCCGCCCACGTCTTCGTGCTGTGCTTCGCCTTCTCCTGGGGCGTGGTGGTCTGGGTGCTGCTCGGCGAGATGTTCCCCAACCGGATCCGGGCGCTGGCCCTGTCGGTCGCCGCCTCGGCCCAGTGGCTCGCCAACTGGGCCATCACCGTGACCTTCCCGACCCTCTCCGACTGGAACCTGTCTGCGACGTACGTCATCTACGCCTGCTTCGCGCTGCTCTCCATCCCCTTCGTGGCCTACTGCATCAGGGAGACCAAGGGCCGTCCCCTGGAGGAGATGGGCTGACCCCGGGCCGGCCGGACGGCCCGCCGCTCACCCGATCGGCCCGGGCCGGGTACCTGGCCAAGCCCCACCCCTGCATTGCATCATGCTGCCCGGGCCCAACCAGCGCCCGCTGCCCGCCGCTCACGCGGCCCACCCGACGGAGTCCAGGCCATGGGCGGTTCCCGCCAGAACGTCACCTTCCCCAGCAACGGGCGGACGGCACACGGGTATCTCGCCCTGCCACCCCGGGGAGTCGGGCCCGGACTGGTGGTGGTCCAGGAGTGGTGGGGGCTGACCTCCCAACTGGCCGATACCGTGGACCGGTTCGCCGCCGAAGGCTTCGTCGCCCTGGCCCCGGACCTGTACGGTGGCGAGACCACCCACGACAAGGACGAGGCCGCCCGGCTGCTGCGGCAGCTGCCGGTCGAGCAGGCCGTCCGCGACCTGCGCGGCGCGGTGGACTTCCTGCTGGAGCACCCGCAGGCGGTCGGCGACTCGATCGGCGCGGTCGGCTTCTGCATGGGCGGCGGCTTCGCCCTGGTACTGGCCGCGCAGGAGGGCGACCGGATCGCGGCCGTGGTGCCGTTCTACGGCCTGCCGAAGGACCCGGACTACGACTACCGGGGCCTGACCGCCCATGTGCTCGGGCACTACGGCGAGCGGGACCGCTCGATCCCGGTGGCCGCCGTGGACGAGGCGGCGATCCGGATCGGCGAGGCCACCGACCGCCGGCCGGAGATCCACTTCTACCCTGCCGGCCACGCCTTCATGAACGAGGAGAACCTGCTGGGCACCTATGACGCCCTCCAGGCCCGGATCGCCTGGCAGCGCACGCTCAGCTTCCTCTGGGGCCACCTCGGATAGCGCCCGGGGCACCGGTCCCTCCGGAGCCGTCTCTGGTACTCCCGCGCGTCCGGGGCCTAGTCCCGCTGAAGCCGTCTCGGGAAGCACCCTCGGCCGGGGCACCGGCAATCCGACGAGTACCGCCGGACCGCGGCCCGCGCGCTCCGGAGCCGCCTCGGGCTCGTTCCGGCCCCTCCCGACCGGCCCATCCTGGCGCACGAACTCCGCGAGGGCCGGCGGGAGTTCACCGGGCACCGCTGACCGCAGGTCATGGTGCTGCGGTTCTCGGTCGTGCTGATCCTCACCACCGCGGTCGGGGGCGTGTGCGTCCCGGCCACGCGTCCCGCCCCGGAGGCGGCCACCGCCGGCTGATCGTCCGGCGTCGGAAACCGGGACCGGACCCCGTTCGTCCCCTTGGATGAGACTGTCGCCACTCCGGGGGGAGCCCAGTGTCCGAACCTCTGCTGTTCCTGGACGTGGACGGAGTGCTCAATCCCGTCTGCCCGTACCCCGACGCGGGCTTCGACACCCACGACCTGCTCGGCTACACCGTCCTGCTGTCCAGGACCCACGGCGAGTGGCTGCGCGAACTCGCCGGGAGCTACCAGCTCTGCTGGGCGACCACCTGGGAGGAGCAGGCCAACATCCACATCTCGCCACTGCTCGGCCTCCCCCGACTGCCGGTGGTGCGCTTCTCGGACTACGTCCCGCAGCCGGACGACCCGCGGGTGCCGCTGATGGACATCTTCCGGGCCTTCAAGTGGGCACCGCTGCTGCGCTTCGCGGACGGACGGCCGTTCGCCTGGGTGGACGACCTGATCCCGCGCCGGCTGGTCCGCAACTCCCTGCTGCGACGGGACCGGCTGCTGCTGCCCGTCGACCCGGGCCAGGGCCTCCAGCGCCACCACGTGGACCGGCTGCTGCGGCGCCCGCCGGCCGCCCGACGGTACCGCTGAGCCGTCCCGAACCCCCGCCGCCGTCCGCCTTGGAACGACGGCGTGGAACGATCCCCTCCGGAGTTCATCGCGGTCGGATTCGCTCCGACTCCGAGCTGATCGGAGCCGGAGCGAATCGGCTCCCCGGGGGGTCAAGCCCGGAGCCGCTCCCGGTCCGACGTGCTCCGCACCGGGATCACTCCGGATCAGAACTACTCCGCGCCGGAGGTGCTCCACCCCTGAAGTACTCCGCCTCAGAGCCGGTTGTGCTCCAATCGCAGGCACTCGGCGTCCAGCGGGCCGAACGCCGGCACCTGGTGCCCCCTAGCCAGGGAGGCCCCGGACGGCACCCCGGCCCACGCGAGCAGCTTCGCCGTCGCCGCCGCCGACTCGTCCGCCTTCAGCCCCGCGATCTTCGAACCGTGGTTGCCACCGGCCACCGTGTAGACGTAGCTGTCCCAGCTGCCCCGCCCGAGCTCGAACCGCTCGGCGCCCCAGGGATCGTTCTCCCCGTACACGAAGATGACCCGCCGCGCGAAGTGTCGCACCCAGTGGTCGATGTCGGGCATCGCCCACGGGTTGAAGCGCATCGGGATCGAGCGCGCCACATAGCTGCGCGGCGCGTACAGCTCCCTCGGGTCGTAGTGCAGCACACCCTTCAGGTACGAGACGTCGAAGTTCGGCGAGCCGAGTTCGGTGCCGGCCTGGTAGTAGTACGCGGTGAACCGGGCCAACGCGCCGTCGGAGTTCGCGGCCACGCCCGAGTGGGTGTCGAACCAGGCGTAGAGCTGGTCGTCGGTGGCGTTCACCGCCGGCACGGTGGCGCAGTCGGCCTCGGTGCCGTACTGCCAGAAGCCCCAGACCACGTCCAGCACCGAGGCCTCGAAGGCCCGGTCGGCGCTGCCCATCACCGTGAAGGTGTTGCCCTTGGCCGCGTTGTCGGCGGCGTAGCGCGGTTCCAGTGTGCCCCGCCGGACCAGCAGTTCGCGCTGCGCCACCCGCAGCGCCGCCCGGCACTCGGGGCTGCCGACCTGCCGGAAGAACTCGGTGTAGGCGTCGTCGTCGCGGTCGTCCACCTCGTTGGGCGCGACGTACGCGACCGTGCCGTCCACGTCGTCCGGGTAGAAGCGGCGGTGGTAGACGGAGGACATCCCGCCCTTGCTGGCCCCGGTGGAGATCCACTTCTGGCCGTAGATCCGCTTCAGGGCGGTGATGATCGCGTGCGCGTCGGCCGCGCCCTGCCGGATCCCGGCCTTGCTCCAGTCGGTGGGCACCGGACGGGACGGGGTGAAGTACCGGTACTCGATGGAGACCTGGTTGCCGTCGAGCAACCGGCTCGGCTCGGTGCGGGACGGCTCGGCGCCCAGGGTGTACCCGTTGGTGTAGAAGACGGTCGGCCGGTCCTCACCCCGGTGCAGCACGCTGAACCGCTGCTGGAAGGTACCGAGCCACGGTTTGAAGTGGTCGATCGGCTGGGTGTAGGTCAGCAGGAAGTAGCGGTAGCCGGGGACGGGCTTCTCCTCGGTGACGGTCACCGAGGGAATCGCGGCCAGCCGGTCCCGGATGTCGGCGTCGATTACCGTGGCGGCACCGACGGAGGTGCGGGTCTGAGCGGCGGCCGACACCACCGGCCCGAGGCCCAGTGCCGGTATGAGCAGGGCTGCGGGCAGCAGCCCGCGAAGCGGATTGCGCATCAACTCTCCATGCCTGGTGGGTCGTCGAAGGGATCACACGGTCCCGGTCGGGCCCCACCACGCTGGCGTGAGCATGGCGCATTGTCAACAACAGGTAAAGCAAAGGGCTCTCACGGCCGAACTCCCCCCTTCGGCCGCCCCCGACCGGGTGTCACGCCGTGGGCAGCCAGCTCACGTGCCCGGCCAGCAGCGCGTACCCGACGAAGGCGACGGTGTCGATCAGCGCGTGCGCCACCACCAGCGGCATCACCCGGCCCCAGCGCCGGTACAGCAGGCAGAAGACCACGCCCATCACCGTGTTGCCGATCAGCCCGCCGAGGCCCTGGTAGAGGTGGTAGGAGCCGCGCAGCACCGCACTGGCCGCGATCATCGCGGGCAGCCCCCAGTCGAGCCGGCCCAGCCGGCGCAGCAGGTACCCGACGACGATCACCTCCTCCAGGATGGCGTTCTGCCAGGCGGAGGCCACCAGCACGGGGATCCGCCACCAGACGTCCGGCAGCCCGGACGGCGCGACCGTCAGATTGGCCCCGACCGCCTGCGAACCGAGGTAGAGCAGCAGTCCGGAACCGCCGATCGCGGCGGCAACGGCCGCGCCACGTCCGAGGTCGCCGAGCTTGTGGCGGAGGTCGAAGCCCAGCTGCCGCAGCGAGCTTCCCTCGCGGACCAGCAGATAGCCGACCAGCGCGACCGGCATCAGCCCGCGCAGGACGTAGTACACCTGCCAGACCAGGTCGAGCCACGGCCGGCCGGGAGCGTGTGAACCGTTGAGCATCGCGACCTGGTGGCCGAGCGCGATCGGCTGGGTGAGCGACCCGAGGAAGCTGATCAACGCGCTGACCCCGCTGGCGCCGAGCGAGAGACCGAGCACGATCAGCAGCTCGACCACCAGCAGTCGGCGGGACGGCGCGGCGGTCCCGGGTTCGGGCTCGGTCGAAACGGTGGTCACCAGGGCTCTCCAGCACGCAGCTTCGACCCGACGACCGGTCCTGCCGCCGGGCCGATCATCCTCCCATACCAACCTCTGAACACCGGGCTGCTGGCCGGGGACGCTTCTCGGCCACGGTGAACGCACGACCGGCCGGGCGCCCCTTCATCCGACGCTCGCCTTCACCAGGGGCACCCCTTCGTCCAGGGCGCCGCTTCGTCCGGGGCTCACCGCCCGGCCCGCGCGCCCCGCGGCGCGGCGAACGCGCTACCCAACCGGCCAGGTGTGTACCGGCTCCCCCGCCCGCGAGTACTCCATGTACCGCCGCGTCATGGCCGCCAGCGCCGCCGCCCGGTCCATCCCGTACTGCTCGCGCAACCGGTGGACGGTGGCGCTCTGCCAGGCCGCCCCGTTCATCCGGCGCAGGCAGCGCTGCTCGATGATGCCGAGGTAGCGGTCCCGGTCGCCCGCCGCCACCCCCCACTCGGCCAGCCCTTGGTACGCCAGCGGGAGCAGCTCGCTCAGTACCAGTTCGGTGGCCGCGACCGGGACGGTACCGCGTGCCCCCCGCCCGCTCTTCGGCCACTGCAGGACGGCCTCGATACCGTGCCGGGCGGCGCCCAGGAAGTTCTCGTCCGCCTGGGCGAAGGCGAGCCTGGTCCAGATCGGCCTCGGCTGCTCGGCGAGCACCCGCACCAGGCCGTAGAAGAAGGCCGCGTTCGCCAGCGTGTCGGCGACCGTCGGACCGGCCGGCAGGCAGCGGTTCTCCACCCGCAGGTGCGGGACGCCGTCGGCGACGTCGTACACCGGCCGGTTCCAGCGGTAGATGGTGCCGTTGTGCAGGCGCATCTCGTTCAGCCTGGGGATGCCGCCGGAGGCCAGCACCTTGACCGGGTCCTCGTCGTAGCAGACCGGGAGCAGCGCCGGGAAGTACCGTTGGTTCTCGGCGAAGAGGTCCAGCGCGGAGTCGACCCAGCGCTCCCCGAACCAGGTGATCGGGCGCACGCCCTGCGCCTTGAGCTCGGCCGAACGGGTGTCGCAGGCCTGCTGGAAGAGCACCGGCCTGGTCTCGCGCCACAGCTCCCGGCCGAACAGGAACGGGGAGTTGGCCCCGAGGGCGACCTGCACGGCGGAGAAGGCCTGCGCGGCGTTCCAGACCGAGGCGAAGCGCTCGGGGGTGACCTGGAGGTGCAGCTGGAGCGAGGTGGCGGCGGCCTCGGCGACCATCGACACCGACTCGATCGACAGCTGCTCCACGCCCTGGATGTCGAGCGCGATGTCCTCGCCCCTGGCGGCCAGGATCTGGTCGCTGAGCAGGGTGTAGCGGTCGTTGTGCGACATGGCGTCCAGGCCGGTGTGGTCCAGGTCGAGGGTCGGCAGGATGCCGACCATCACGATCCGCGCCCCGACCTCCGCGGCCTTGCGGTCGGCGTACCGCAGGCAGGTGTCGAGCTCCTCGCGCAGGTCCTCCAGGACATGGCCGGTCAGCCGGTGCGGCGCGATGTTGACCTCGATGTTGAACTGGCCGAGCTCGGTCTGGAAGTCGCTGGAGGCGATCGAGCCGAGCACCTCCTCGTTGTACATCAGCGGCCTGCCCTGCTCGTCGGCCAGGTTGAGCTCGATCTCCAGGCCCATCATGGCCCTGGGGCGGTCGAAGCGCTCCTCCCGCAGCATCCGCTCCAGTGCGTCCATGCAGGACTGCAGCTTCCGGCGGTACAACTGCCGGTCGGCCAGCTCCGCCCGACTCGCCACGACCTTCTCGCCCATGGGTGCCCCTTCACCTTTGGTCGATCCTTCGGCCGATCGCTCCTGCATCATGCCCCGCCGGAAGATCGATAGCCGCTCACCCGAACAGGTTGACGATAGAGGGTTTCTGACATTGCGTCAGCCATCTCCCAGCTTGCCATGGGCCACGGAACGTGATATGAAGGTCACCCTGCGCACCTGTTCGAGTAGAATTCGCACTGCGCTTCCAGCCGGTGCCATGCCGCTCCGAATCTCATCGTCGGCAGGTTCCGCGCCCGCACCGCGATCATGCCCAACCGGACACGGCCCAGGTCCCGTCACACCAACGCCACGCCGGTATGCCGCACTCGCACGCCGATCTAGCACGGAGAGGCGACCCGCCATGACCATGCAGACGCCCCAGCCCCCGCCCAGCGCCCTGCGCGCGGTCCTTGCCGCGCTCGACTCCGAGACCGCGCTGTGCCAGCCCGCCGCCGGTGCGCTGCGCGACGCCGCCGGCCCGCTGCTGCCCTCCCATCCGCTCGCGGTGCACGTCCTGGAGGGACCCGGCGCCGGGCTCGCCACGGCCAGGCGCACCGGGTGGCGCTTCCTGATCAAGCGTGGCTCGGCGGCGGTCCCGGCGGAGCCCGCAGCCGAGGTCGCGGCGGCGGCCGAAGTGGTCGAGACTGCGGACGGCCACGCCTTCTCGCACTTCACCGCAGGGCCGTACCTGAACTCCACGGTCCGGGCGCTGCGCCAGGCCTGGCAGCTCGCCCAGTCCTCACGGTCCCGGCACCAGCCGCGACTGCTGTCGATGCCCGGCCACTACGCCACCGCGCTGTGGCTGCACCATCCGGAGGCCAGCCCGGCCACCGACCTGCTGATCCCGCTGGCGCCCGCCCCCTGCGGGGTGACCGCGCACCGGGTCTACCCGGCGCTCGAACTGCTGGCGATGCTGGAGCGCGCTGCGGTCCCCGCGCGGCTGGCCGCCGGGATCTCCTGAGGCGAATCACCCGGACGGGCCATCTGGATCTGACTCGGTCGAGTCAGCATCCGGGTGGCCCGTCCGGCCGTCCCGACCGGGTTCCGCCGCCTGAACGGGTGATGTAGCGAAGCCAGTTGTGGCGCATGTCACCAAATCGCTGCGCGATCGGCTCGCGATGCCGACATTGGGAATCAGGTGGAAAGGGCTGCCAGTCCTACCCACCGACGCGCCGGTTCACACATGAGCCGGGGCCGGCAGGAGATCCGACCGGCGGGGCGGACGCCCGGGACCGACCGGCAACAGGGAACGCGGGGGAAGGAGCGAGCCGAGAGTCGAGTCCGAACGTGCATCGCGGGCCTGCCGCCGACTTCACCGGCGGGCACAGCGGTCGACTTCTCCGGCGGACGGAGCAACGACCCTCGACGAGGATGTGCGCCCGGGCCGCAGCTGTCGGTGCGCGTTCACCACGGGCCCCGTTACCGGCCGGTCCGATGGGGGCGGCCGCGGCGGCGGGAGCGGATCGTCGTGAGCGAAGCGAGGGTACGAGTCATGTGCCAGCACCGTCCTGAGTGCCCGTCAGCGGAGTCCGCCGACCGTGAGGCGGCCGTCCCGGTGGCCCGCCACCCCGAGCAGGGGTGGAGCCTGCTCTGCAACGGCGTCCTGATCTTCGATGACACCGGCGAGCTGCTGCCCGACGGGCAGGTGATCGCACCGCACCGGCCCCTGGCCGCGGCCTGAGCAACCCCGGAGAACGGCGCGGGGCCCTTCAGAGGAACGATCCTCCGAAGGGCCCCGCGCTGCTGTTCGACTCAGACGCCGTACTCGTCCAGCGGCGGGCAGGAGCAGACCAGGTTGCGGTCGCCGTACGCGCCGTCGATCCGGCTCACCGGCGGCCAGTACTTGTCGGCCGGGTTGACGCCCGCCGGGAAGACCGCCTCCTGCCGGGTGTACGGGTGCGCCCAGTCACCGGCCAGGTTGGCGGCGGTGTGCGGGGCGTTCCGCAGCGGGTTGTCGTCGGCTGCCCACTCGCCCGAGCCGACCTTGTCGATCTCCGCACGGATCTCGATCATCGCCTCGCAGAAGCGGTCGATCTCGCCCAGGTCCTCGGACTCGGTGGGCTCGATCATCAACGTGCCGGCCACCGGGAAGGACATGGTCGGGGCGTGGAAGCCGTAGTCGATCAGGCGCTTGGCGACGTCGTCCACCGTCACGCCCGTCTCCTTGGTGAGCGGACGCAGGTCGATGATGCACTCGTGCGCGACCAGGCCGCCGGGACCGGTGTAGAGCACCGGGAAGTGCGGGGCCAAGCGCTTGGCGATGTAGTTGGCGTTCAGCACCGCGACCTGGGTGGCACGCTTGAGGCCCTCGCCGCCCATCAGCCGGACGTACGTCCAGGAGATCGGCAGGATCGCGGCCGAACCCCACGGCGCGGCCGAGATCGGGCCGACACCGGTGGCCGGGCCGGCCTCCGCCTGCAGCGGGTGGTTCGGCAGGTACGGCGCCAGGTGCGCGCGCACCGCGACCGGGCCGACGCCCGGGCCGCCGCCACCGTGCGGGATGCAGAAGGTCTTGTGCAGGTTCAGGTGCGACACGTCCGCGCCGAACTTGCCCGGCTTGGCCAGGCCGACCAGGGCGTTGAGGTTGGCACCGTCCACGTACACCTGACCGCCGGCCTCGTGCACCATGCCGCAGATCTCGGTGATCTGGGCCTCGTACACACCGTGGGTGGAGGGGTAGGTCACCATCAGCACGGAGAGCTGGTCGCGGTGCTGCTCGATCTTGGCCTTGAGGTCCTCGACGTCCACGTCGCCGTCAGTCAGGGTCTTGACCACGACCACGCGCATCCCGGCCATCACGGCCGAGGCCGCGTTGGTGCCGTGCGCGGAGGACGGGATCAGGCAGACGTCGCGCTGGGTGTCGCCGTTGGCGTGGTGGTAGGCACGCACCGCCAGCAGACCGGCCAGCTCGCCCTGGGAGCCGGCGTTCGGCTGGATGGAAACGGCGTCGTAGCCGGTCACCTCGACCAGCTGCTGCTCCAGCTGGCGGATCAGGGTCAGGAAGCCCTCCGCCTGGTCCACCGGGGCGAACGGGTGCAGCTGGCCGAACTCCGGCCAGGTCACCGGCTCCATCTCGGTGGTGGCGTTGAGCTTCATGGTGCACGAGCCCAGCGGGATCATGCCGCGATCCAGCGCGTAGTCCCGGTCGGAGAGGCGACGCAGGTAACGCAGCATCGCGGTCTCCGAGCGGTGGTCGTGGAAGACCGGGTGGGTGAGGTACTCGTCCTCGCGCAGCAGCGCGGCGGGCAGCGCCTCGGCGTTCTCGTCCAGCTCGACGCCCTCGATGCCGAAGGCGGCGAGGACGGCGGCCAGGGTTTCGCGGGTGGTGGTCTCGTCGCAGGAGATCGACACGGTGTCGGCGTCGGCCTGGTACAGGTTGACGCCACCCGCGCGGGCGGCGTCCACGACCGCGGCGGCCCGGCCCGGGACGCGGGCGGTGACGGTGTCGAAGAACTCACCGTGCAGCAGCTCGACGCCACCGGCCTTCAGACCCTCTGCCAGCGCGGCGGCGTAGCGGTGGGTGCGGCGGGCGATGTCGGCGAGGCCGTCGGGGCCGTGGTAAACGGCGTACATGGAGGCCATCACGGCCAGCAGCACCTGAGCGGTGCAGATGTTGCTGGTGGCCTTCTCGCGGCGGATGTGCTGCTCGCGGGTCTGCAGCGCCAGCCGGTAGGCGCGGTTGCCGTCGGCGTCCACCGAGACACCGACCAGGCGGCCGGGCAGGTTGCGGGCGTACTCGGCACGGACGGCCAGGTAGCCGGCGTGCGGGCCGCCGAAGCCCATCGGCACACCGAAGCGCTGCGAGGTGCCGCAGGCGATGTCGGCGCCGAGCGAGCCCGGGGACTTCAGCAGGGTGAGGGCCAGCAGGTCGGCGGCGACGGCGACGATCGCGCCCAGGCCGTGCGCCTGCTCGATCACCGGGGCGAGGTCGCGGACCACACCGGTGGCACCGGGGTACTGGAGCAGCACACCGAAGACGCCGCGCTCGGCGATCTCGGCCGGGATGCCGTCCGACAGGTCGGCGACGACCACCTCGACGCCGGTCGGCACCGCACGGGTGTTGATCACCGCGACGGTCTGCGGCAGGGTCTCGGCGTCGACCAGGAAGACACCGCCCTTGACCTTGGTGACCCGGCGGGCCAGCGCCATCGCCTCGGCGGCGGCGGTGCCCTCGTCCAGCAGCGAGGAACCGGAGGTGGCGAGCCCGGTCAGGTCGGAGACCAGGGTCTGGAAGTTGAGCAGCGCCTCCAGGCGGCCCTGGGAGATCTCCGGCTGGTACGGGGTGTAGGCGGTGTACCAGGCCGGGTTCTCCAGCACGTTGCGGAGGATCACCGGCGGGGTGAACGTGCCGTAGTAGCCGAGACCGATCATCGGCTGCAGGACCTGGTTGCGCGAGGCGAGTTCACGCAGCTCTGCAAGCACCTGGGCCTCGCTGCGACCGGCGGGCAGGCCGAGCGCGGTGAGGCTGCGGATGGCCTCCGGCACGGCGGCGTCGGACAGCTCGTCCAGCGAGCCGTAGCCCACCTGCGCCAGCATCTTGTCCTGGGCGGCGGTGTCGGGGCCGATGTGGCGGGTCTCGAAGGGGCTGGCCTGCTCAAGCTCGGCGAGCGTCGGCTGGGCGTTCATGGGGGTCGAGGCCTCCTGGTCGCGGACCGGCGGGGGGGGGTGCACACGTCGTTGGGCTCCGCCGCTGTGGGAGCGGTGGTCCGATGTGCGTGTGAACCCGACAGGCCTCCCCCTCTGTCATCGGGACCTGAGAGCTTCGCCGCGCGGGAGGCCCGGGGGGCGTCCATCGGCTTGCACCGTCGGTGAGGGTGGTGCCGCCGGCTCCCGCGCCAACAGCCCTGCCCTGCTTTCCAGAGTGACCTAGCCCACACGGTACGGATGCCTGAGAGATTCCGGGGAGGGTTTGCTCCTTCGGCGCCCCACTTCCCGCAGTTCAACGGGGATTGGGGACTCTCCCGAGCGGGCTCGGCGGTCGCGCCCAGGGTACCAGCGGAAACCCCGCAGATCACCGGTCGGTCGGGGGCGATCGGGCGGAACACCGACGACCCCGGACAGCCCAACGCCCTCCCGTACGGCTGCCTTCGGGTAGCCGCTGTCCGACTTGATGGCTTTTCGTGTGAAGTGGCGGTCGGACAGCTCCTCCAAGCCGCCCACCAGACGGGATTCCCCCAGGAGCACGTAGTGGAGGACGGCGTGCAGACCGACATCGATCCGCGGGACCTGATCGGCCACAAGGCGGTCGACCGGAACGGTGACAAGATCGGCACGGTCGACGAGGTCTATCTCGACGACGCGACGGGTGAGCCCGAGTGGGCCGCGGTGCGAACCGGGATCTTCGGCCGGGATGCCTTCGTCCCGCTGACCACCAGTGAGTTCTCGGGCGACGAACTCAGGGTCCCGTACGACAAGTCACTGATCAAGGAATCGCCAGACTTCGGCGTCGGGCAGCACCTCTCGCCCGCACAGGAGCTGCAGCTCTACCGCTACTACGGCCTGGACGCGAGCGCCCCCTCGGCGGCACCCGCAAACCGCACCTCGAAGACCACCGACCGGGACTTCGGCTCCGTCGGGTCGACCGGACCGCACCCGCCCGCCACCCAGCCCACGCCCGCGGCAGCCCCCGCACCTGCCACACCCCCGGCGCCCTCCGCACCCGCCACTCCGGCAGCACCCGCCACCGGGGAGCGCGCGACGGCCGGCTTCACACCGCCGACTCAAGCTCCGGCTCCGACTCCAAGCCCGACCGCACAGCCTGCCACGCCGCCGGCCGACCACGTCAAGAGCCCCGCCGTGGCGGACAGGCCCGCCCTCAGAACCACCGGGTCCAACGGGCGGGCGGTGCACGCCCCCACCCCGGACCGGGCGGCCGCCCAGGGCGCGCCGGCCGGGCCCATCGAGATCACCTGCCGCGAGGAGCGCCTCGACATCAGCACCGAGTGGCACGTCCTCGGCACCGCGCGGCTGCGCAAGTACGTGACCACCGAGTCCGTGGAGCGCCGGGTACGGCTCGCCCGGGAGCGGGTTCGGGTCGAGCGCGTGCCAGTGACCGAGTCCGAGCGGGCCGCACTGAGCGACCAGGAGCTCGCCGACGCGGTCGAGGAGGTGACGCTGCGCGAGGAGCGGCCGGTGCTGCGCAAGTACCTGGCGCCGGTCGAGCGGGTGCGCCTGGTGGTCGAGCGGTACACCGAGGAGCAGGTGATCCGCGAGGAGCTGCGCCGGGAGCAGGTCGAGGTGTACGACAGCACCACCCCGGACGCTCCCACCACCCCGGGCGCGACGCCCTCCACCCCACCGCCCGCCCGTCCCGAACCGCTGCGCCACGCCTGACCCGTCGCTTCGCTTCCAGCCCCGGCACCGGACGAAACGGAGCCGGGGCGACCGGTTTGCCTAATTTTCAACCGTAGATATTTGACAGTCTGAACTATCCATGTGCATCGTTACTTCAGTTCGTTGACTTTCGCCCTTGGCCACAACCGCCGAGGGACCTGAACTGGAGGAAGAACCGTGAGTGAGGCACCACAGCCCAGCTCCACGGCCGAGAAGCCGAGCAGCGCACGAGTGCTGCCCGCTCTGATCCTGGCGATGCTGGCGTTCAGCGTGGTGCAGACCGCGGTCGTCCCGATCCTGCCGTCGCTGGCCAAGGAGCTGCACACCGCCGGCTCCAACATCACCTGGCTGATGACGGCCAACCTGCTCTCCGCCGCCGTGCTGACCCCGCTACTGGGGCGCTTCGGCGACCTGCGCGGCCGCAAGCCGATGCTGCTGATCTCACTGGCCGGCCTGGTCGCCGGCTCCGCCCTCGCGGTCGGCACCCACTCCTTCACCTGGCTGGTCGTCGCCCGCGTCCTGCAGGGCGCCGGCGGTGGCGTGCTCCCGCTGGCGATCAGCATCGTCCGTGACGAGCTCCCCCGGGAGAAGGTCACCGGCGGCGTCGCCGCGATCTCCGCCTCGATGGGCGTCGGCTCGGGCCTCGGCCTGGTCGCCACCGGCCTGCTGCTGGAGCACTGGAGCTACAAGTCCATCTTCTGGATGGGCCTGATCTTCGGCTTGATCGCGGTCGCTCTGGTCGCCCTGCGCGTCCCCAAGGACCCGGTCGTCGACAAGGACGGCGGCGCCGACCCGCTCGGCGCGCTCACCCTGGCCGGCTGGCTCTGCGCCCTGCTGGTCGCCGTCAGCCAGGGCAACCACTGGGGCTGGACCTCGACCAAGACCCTGGGCCTGTTCGCCGTCGCCGCCGTGGTCGCCCTGATCTGGATCGCCATCGAGGTCAAGGTCAGCCACCCGCTGGTGGACATGAAGATGATGTCCCGCCCGGCCGTCGCCTTCACCAACATCTCCGGCCTGCTCATCGGCTTCGGGATGTACGGCTCCTTCATGGTGATCAGCAACTTCGCCCAGACCCCCGCGAAGTTCGCCCACTACGGCTTCACCGCCACCGTGCTGCACGCAGGCGTGATGCTGCTGCCCTCCGCCATCGGCTCGATGGTCGCCGCCCCCGTCGGCGCCCTGCTGATCGCCCGCAGCGGCCCGCGTCTGCCGCTGGTCCTCGGCGGAGCGCTCGGCGCCGCCTCGATGGCCTACCTGGCCGTCCGGCACAGCGCCGAGGGTGACATCTACCTCGCCTCCGCCGTCTTCGGCCTCGGCGTCGGCCTCGCCTACGCCGCGATGCCCGCGTACATCAACGGCGCCGTCCCGGCCGAGCAGAGCGGTATCGCCAACGGCATGAACGCCGTACTGCGCACCGTCGGCGGCGCCATCGGCACCGCCGTGATGGGCGCGATCCTGACCGGCGACACCATGAAGTTCCCGATCCCGCTGCCGATCCAGTTGCCCACGCTGGACGCCTACAAGCACGCGTTCTGGGTCGCCGCCGCGATGTGCCTGGTGGCCGCCGTGGTGCCGTTCGCGATCCGGCGCATCAAACCCGCCACCGCCGTTCCGGTGGCGAGCGGCTCCGAGTCGGAGCTGGTCGAGACCGGCGTCTGACGAGGCGCCCGCCCTCGCGCTCAGGGACAGGGCGCGAGGGGACTGGGCCCCGGCGGGCGGTGAGGGCATCGCGACCCGCCCAGGGCCCGGCCCGACAGGTGGCCCCGTACCCGGATGTCTCCGGGTACGGGGCCACAGCGTTTCCGCGTGCTTGCTGAAACGTTTCACCATCCATCGGCACGGGCTTACGGCTACTGCCGCAGAGGAAGCGGATCCGCGGGCTCCAGCCCCGGATCGTCGATCGCGAACGTCCTGACCCGCCCCGGCGGGCCGTACGGCGTCTCGAACCGTACGGTGACCCGGCCGACCCCGCTGCCCTGGACCCACCCCGGGCCGTACTCGGCGTGCGTCACGTCCTGCCCCGGGAGCCAGCGCCGCCCGGTCGGCGGCACGGCGTCCTTCGCCCGCGCTTCGCCCGGTTCGGGCTCCGAAGGCTCCTCCGTCGCGTCGGCGGCTTCCCCCGCCTCGGCCGTCGCCTGCGCCTGCGCCTGCGCCGCAGCCTGGGCGAAGAGGTCCTCCTGGGTGAAGTCGGCCAGCTGGGACACCCCGACCCCGAGCAGCCGCACCCCGCCGGTGATGTCCACCTGCATCGCCAGTCGCCGCGCCGTCTCGGCGATCACCCCCTCGTCGTCGGTCGGCGCCCGCAGGGTCTCCGACCTGGTCAGGGTCGAGAAGTCGAACCGCCGGACCTTCAGCACCACCGTCCGGCCCGAGCGTCCCGCCGCCCGCAGTCGCTGGACGCAGCGCGCCGTCAGCACCTCCACCTGGCGCAGGATGACGTCCCGGTCGGCCAGATCCACCTCGAAGGTGTCCTCCACCGAAACCGACTTCGCGTCCCGGTCCGGCACCACCTCGCGCTCGTCAAGCCCTATGGACGTCGCGTACAGCCCCGTCCCGTGCGCCCGGCCGAGCAGTTGGACCAGTTCCTCTTCGCCCGCCTCCGCCAGATCGGCCACCGTCGCCAGGCCCACCCGCCGCAGCGCCTGCTCGGTGGCCGGGCCGACCCCGGGCAGCGCCCGGACCGGCAGCGGACTCAGCACCGCCCGCTCGGATCCGATCCCGATCAGCACCAGGCCGTCCGGCTTGGCCTGCTCCGAGGCGATCTTCGCCATCAGCTTCGAGCCGGCCGCGCCCACCGAACCGGTCAGCGCCGTCCGCGCATGGATGTCCGCGCGCAGGTCCTCCGCGATCGCCCGCACCAGTTGGGCCCCCTCCTGCGGGCCGGCGTCGGCCAGCGCCGGACCGTACGGCCCGGCCTCCAGATCCACGAACGCCTCGTCCAGGCTGAGCGGCTCCACCAGCGGCGACAGCTCCCTCAACAGGCCCATCACGATCTCGCTCACCTGCCGGTACGCCTGGAAGCGCCCAGCCAGGAAGGCCGCGTTCGGACACAGCCGCCGGGCCTGGGCCATCGGCATCGCCGAGTGCACCCCGAAGCGCCTCGCCTCGTACGAGGCGGTGGACACCACCCCCCGGCCGCCCAGGCCGCCGACCACCACCGGTTTGCCGCGCAGGCTGGGCTTGGACGCCTGCTCCACCGCGGCGAAGAAGGCGTCCATGTCGAGGTGGATGATGCTCGGCACTGTCCGCACCTGCCGATCATCCCTCAGGGGTCTGACAACTCCCGTGCGGCGGTCCGCCCGAATCCGCGGAGGTCAGTGCCCCGCCGCGTCCGCCAGCGCCCGGGCGATCCCGTCCTCCCGCGCGCCGAGGAACTGCGGGTCCGGCTTCAGCCAGGCGTTCAGCGCCGCCTTGCCCGCGCCGGGGATCTCCCGCAGTCCGCCGTAGTACCAGGTGGCGTTCCCCGGCTCCGGCACCCCGACCGCGTACGACCTGATGCCTGCCGCCTGGCACAGTGCCAGCGCCCGCCGTACATGGAAGCTCTGGCTTACCAGCACGGCCCGGTCCACTCCGAAGATCCGCCGGGCCCTGGCGCAGGAGTCCCAGGTGTCGAAGCCCGCGTAGTCCTCCACCACCCGGATCCGCGGCACCCCGTGGTCGACCAGGTAGCGGCGCATGGCATCGGGCTCGTCGTAGTCGTCCCGACTGTTGTCACCCGTCACCAGGATGGCCTCCACCTTGCGCTGCTGATACAGCGCCAGCGCCGCGTCCAGCCGGTGCGCGAGATACGGGGACGGTTCGCCGTTGAACAGACCCGCGCCGAAGACCACGGCCACCGGGGCGCCCGGCACGGCCTGCACGGTGTCGACCCGGTCCGTCTCACTCAGCCAGAGCCAGGTACTCGGGGCCAGCGCCAGCGCGCTCAGCAGCGTGACCGCCTGGAACGCACGCCGCTGCCCCCGTCTCGTCCGCAGTGCCAGCCAGCGGGGCAGCCTAGGCCGCGAGCTCCATCCCACCGAGTCCCCCTCGTGATCGTTTCACCTGCCCGGACGACGACGAGGGCCCGGACGGTTCCCCGTCCGGGCCCTCGTACGACCTCGGTCGCCGGCTCAGCCGGCCCGGTTGCGGCGCTGGGCCAGCTCGTCCGCCGGGTCGTGCCCGATCAGCGTCTCACCGGTGTCGGTCCGCTCGGCGTGCAGACGCCCGAGCGTGGCCTCCAGGTCCTGCCAGACCGCGCCGACCGCGATGCCGAAGACCCCCTGACCACCCTTCAACAGGTCCACCACCTGCTGCGGGGAGGTGCACTCGTAGACCGTGGCCCCGTCGCACATCAGGGTGAGCCCGGCCAGGTCGACGACCTCGGCCCTCTGCAGGTGCGTCACCGCCACCCGGATGGTCTGGAGCGAGACTCCGACGTCCAGCAGACGCTTGACGATCTTGAGCAGCAGGATGTCGCGGAAGCTGTAGAGCCGCTGCGCACTGGCCGGGTACGCGCTTCGCACGCTCGGCTCCAGTAGCCCGGTACGGGCCCAGTAGTCCAGCTGGCGGTAGCTGATCCCGGCCGCGGCACAGGCCGTCGGCCCCCGGTAGCCCACCAGCTCGGAGGTGGGCGCCGGCCGCTCGATCGCCGGCTGCCCGGGCTGCACGGCCGGGAACCGCCCGACCCTGGGCAGCTCCCGCTCCTGCTGCTGCTCGACGACCGCGGCCTCCCGGGCCCGCTCCAGCAGCAGTTTCCGCCCTGAGCGTGGTACGTGCACGGAGCACGGGCCTCCAACGGCTGCTTCGTCGCCCAAGCCGCTCATGCCTACCTCCGTCCGCTCGTCCTGTGGGCTGTATGGGCCCGGGTGGAGTAACTCACCGGAGCCACTCCTGACGGTAGGCAGTCGCCAGTGACCCGTCAACGATCGCCACGCCGAGGCTCACCACCAATGTCACTCGATGGTGTGGTTTTTCGTGCCTCAAGTGTGGGTAGACGGACGACCTTTGGCAAAACGAGACTTGCGTCCGGCAGCCGGTGCTTCCCCCGGTCTCCCGCGACGCTGCGGCGGTCCGGCGCTACTGCTGGCCACCACCGAAGTCCTCCGGCGAGACCTGGTCGAGGAACTCGCGGAACTTCTCCACCTCGTCCTCCTGCTCGTCCGGGATCGCGATGCCCGCCTCGGCGAGCACCTCCTCGCTCCCGAAGATCGGCGTACCGGTCCGCAGGGCGAGGGCTATCGCGTCCGACGGGCGCGCGCTGACCTCGACACCGCCGGAGAACACCAACTCGGCGTAGAACACGCCCTCCCTGAGATCACTGATCCGGACCTCGGTGAGCTGCTGGCCCAGCGCGTCCAGCACGTCCTTGAACAGGTCGTGAGTCAGCGGCCGCACCGGAGTCATACCCTGCTGGGCGAAAGCGATCGCAGTCGCCTCGCCAGGACCGATCCAGATCGGCAGATACCGATCTCCCCCAACCTCCCGCAGCAGCACGATCGGCTGGTTGGAAGGCATCTCCACCCGGACACCCACGACGTCGAGCTCATTCACAGTGGCAACCCTATGACCCCTGCCGCGGATATGAAAGCGCAGCCGGTCGGGGCGCTCCCGCACAGGTACCCGCACGCCCCCGGAGGCCGGTTTCCGGCCGTGAAGGAACGGTTCCGCCCTGCCGTACGGAGCTCACTGAGCCGGCCTGGCCTTCAGCCCCGCCTGCACCATCGCGGCGTGCAACCGCACCGACAGGGTGGCCAGCTCACGCGCGGTGGCCTCGGCATGTGCCCGGGTCTGCGGGTTCCGGTGCCGCCGCAGCGGGGCGACCACCTGCTCGACCAGCGCCACCTCCCGGTCCGCCGCCGCCTTGATGGCCCGAAGATGACGCGGCTGCAGGCCGAAACGTCCGAGTTCCGCGACCAGCCGCGCCACCTGCAGCGCCTCGCCGTCGTACCCGCCGTCCGGACCGGGGGCGAGCAGCCCGTAGGACTCCCACTCGGCCAGCTCCGACTCGCCGGCCTCCGCCGCCGCCAGCAGCTCGGCGCGGCCCAGCCGGACCCCGGCCACCGCACCGGAGGCCGCCACCAGCTCCCGGTCCGCCTCGTCCAGCGGACCGGGCCGGGCGTCCGGAGCCGGCAGCGCCGGCGGCGCCTCGCCGCGCTCCATCGCGTCGAGGTGCTCCCGGATCACCCGGAGCGGCAGGTAGTGGTCCCGCTGCATCCGCAGCACATACGCGAGCCGCTCGACGTCGGCCGGGCTGAACTTGCGGTAGCCCGAGGGCGTCCGCTGCGGCTCCACCAGCCCCTCCGCCTCCAGGAAGCGGATCTTGGAGATGGTCACCTCCGGGAAGTCGTCCCGAAGGAAGGTCAGCACCGCACCGATGCTGAGCAGTTCGTCACCGCGCCGCCGGCCCCCGGCTGCTCGACGCGAGCCGGGGACGTGGATGGCCTCGACGGATGAAGGGGTGTGCGCGGTCACTCGGGGCTCCTGCCGACGTCGTGTTCAGTACCCCCGGTGTGGTTCAGAACCCCCGCTGCGGGCTGGCGAAGAACACCAGCCGGTACTTCCCGATCTGCACCTCGTCACCGTTGTTCAGCGTCACCTGGTCGATCCGCTCCCGGTTGACGTAGGTGCCGTTGAGGCTGCCCACGTCGGCCACCGAGAACCCGCCGAAGGTCCGGCGGAACTCGACGTGGCGACGAGAGACGGTGACGTCGTCCAGGAAGATGTCCCCCTCCGGGTGGCGACCCGCCGTAGTGACATCCGAGTCGAGCAGGAAGCGGCTGCCTGAGTTCGGGCCGCGCTGCACGATCAGCAGGGCCGAACCCGGCGGCAGCGCGTCGATCGCGGAGAGCACCTCGGCCGAGAGCGCCGGAGTGGCGCCCGTTCCGGTGGCGGTGGGGTCGTAGGACTCCAGACCGGAGATCGAGATGGTCGACGTGGTCTCCGCCGCGCCCTCGGGCATCGACCCACCGCGCAGCGCCGTACCGCAGTTGTTGCAGAAGCGGGCGGCCGCCGGGTTCTGGTTCCCGCACCGGGGACAGGGAAGGGCACCGGCAGTCATGTTCACAGCCTCCTGGCTCGGCACGCCCGACGGGGCATGCCCGGCGTACGGATCCGGAGCAAACCCTCCAGCAGAGGTTGAGGGTCCCGACTCGAAAGCTATGCGCGCGGCGCCCGAGGAATCAACCGACGCGCCGTACGGTGCCTGATTGGCGCCGCCGTCGCGGAACAGCGGACGCTCGGTGTACTGGTTCTGCTGGTCCGCGGACCGCATCCCGGGGACGGCGGCGTCGTCGTCGGACATCCGGTGACGCGCCGTCGGCGCCTCCGCCGCGGCCCCCCGCTTGTTACGACCGAACAGTTTCGAGAACAGACTCACGGGCGAGTCTCCTTGCGTGTGACAGACCCGCCCGCGGGGCAGGGTGAGAGGCTCGGACATACAGCTGACCCGGCCCGCGGCCGGCGCTGATCGAGTGGTACGTCCCATTGTCGCCGACCGTGGCCGTGCGCCCACCGTCCGGGGCGCGGCACGACTGACGGACCGTACGGCAGTCGTGCCGTCACTTTGCCGCCGGCGTGGCGTACTGGGAGGTCTTCGGGGTGGCGAGCGCATCCACGGTAACCGACTGCGGCACCGTGATCGTGGCCTGTGCCTGCTGTTTCTCCAGGGTGCGCACCACACCACCCGGGATGTTGAGAGCAGGCGTCAGGTCCTGCGGGTTCCCGATCACGGTGAATCGGAACGGCTGCGACACCTTCCTACCGTCGATCTGCACACCACCCGCCGACGTATCGGTGAAGTAGGTGCTCGCCACCACGCGCACATCGTTGATCTGAATCGCCTCCGCCCCCGCCGCTCGAAGTTCCTGCAGGGTGTCCAGCAGCATATCCGCCTTCACCTGCCCTTGGGGATCATCGACAGTCAGTACGATGCCCGGACCTGTGGCTTTGACGGCGCCGGCGAGCACTCCGAGCTCGGTCGCTTTTTTCCTGGTCTGCTCCTCAGCCTCCTTCGCCTGGTTGGAACTGTTCTCCAACTGGGTCAGGGACTGCTCGAGCTGCGTCTTCTCCTGTTGGAGACGCTGTTGACGGCTGTCCAGTTCGTCGAGGATACGAACCAGATCCTCCTGGCGGGCGCCACGGAGCTGGTTGCTGTGGTCACTGGTCGAACGCACCTGGATCGCCAGCGCGAGGCCGAGCGAGAACAGCAGCACGGCCACCACCAACTGACCGCGCGAGAGGCGCGGCGGCCACAACGCCGCCTTCAACCGGCGTCTGGCGTCGTCGGGCGCCGTGACCGGACGGTCGGCCGCGCCGTCCCGACCGCTCTCCTCGGGCTGCTCCTCCACCTGCTCCTCGGCCGTCGGCGGGGCGGCGGGCACCACGACAGCGGTCACCGCCGCAGGCGTCTTCGCCTCGGGCTTCGCCGCCTCGACCTTCTCCGCCTCGGGCTTGGTCTTCTCGTCCTCGCTCATCCCTCCCCCTCTCAGGCCCGGAACACATGTCGCCGGATCGCCGCGGCATTGGAGAAGATGCGGATACCGAGCACGACCACCACGCCCGTGGACAACTGCGAGCCGACCCCGAGTTTGTCACCGAGGAAGACGATCAGCGCCGCGACCACGACGTTGGAGAGGAACGAGACCACGAACACCTTGTCGTCGAAGATCCCGTCCAGCATCGCCCGGACACCGCCGAACACCGCGTCCAGGGCCGCCACCACCGCGATCGGCAAATAGGGCACCACGGCATCCGGCACCTCCGGCTGTACGAAGACGCCGACGACCACCCCGATCACGAGACCAAGTACGGCAATCACGGTGTAGCTGCTCCTGTCCCTGCGGGGATCGACGGACTCTTGCTGGATCTGGTCGCCCCACTGGGTGACGGCGAAGCACTCGACGACGGCGAAGCACTCGACGACTGCTGAGTACTGGACGACGGCGAGGCGGCAGCGGCCGAGGCCGAGGCCGACCTCGAAGGCGAAGGCGTCGGCGCCGCGGTCACCGGCCGTGCGTACCGCAGCGTGATGCCCAGCGCACCCGGCAGCGTCACCTTCTTCTGCGTCGAGAGGTTGGACTTGATCCCGTACGCATCCTGGATCAGCCGCAGGTAGTGCCCGGCTTCCGCGTTCTGGAAAGCCGTGGCGAGCCCCTGCCCGTCCCCGGTCGCCAGCACCGTGTACGGCGGCACCAGCGGCCGGTTGTCGACCAGCACCGCATCGCCCGCCGCCCGGATGGCCGACAGCACGGTCAGCCGCTGCCCGTTGATCGCGATGCCCTCCGCACCGGCGATCCACAACCCGTTCACGATCAGCTGGAGATCGCGGTCCCTCAGCCGCCCGGTGTTCTGGAAACCGTCGGCCTGGCGCGGATTGTTCGCCGAACCGCCGGCCCCGGTACCCGAGGCGTCCTCGATCACCAGCTTCACCCCGGGACCCGACACCTCACCCGTGCCCGCTTGTCCCGCGACCGCCGCGAGTCCGCCGTCGCCCTGGGATCGCAGGGCCTGCTGCTGGGCCTGCCCGACCTTGTCGCGCAGGCTCTCGACCTGCTTCTGCAACCTGTCGGCACCGCTGGTGGCGTCGTTCACCCGGTGGATCAGCGCGTCCCGCTCCTTGGCCAGGGTCGGTGCCGCCTCCTCGTTGTTGACCGCACCCACTGTCACCACCGCCGCAGCAAGGGCCAGTCCCACTGCCAGCGTCAGCCGGCCGCGCAGGGAGCCGGGCAGCCTGCTGGTGCCCTCCGCCCCGCGGAACCTGGCCGCCTCGGCATAACCGTCGTCGAGGCTGTGGTCCATCACGTTGGTCAGGAGGGACATCGAAGCGTCGGGACGCGAATAGCGTCCGTCCCGGTCACTCGGCGTCCTCGGTGCTGGCATGCGGTACATCGTCCCACGTCGCGGATGCGGCGGGTGCACAGCCCCCGCAAGCCACCCGGCACCGGCCGGGTAGGCCACGAACCACCGTCCGGCCGCTCGACGGGCCCTGGAACAGCCTGCCGGGGCCGGGGTAACCCTTCGGCTTCCCTCGACCCCGGCATGCGACCGCCGTGTTAGCGTCCAGCCGCGTCCACCACCGCGGCCCACTCCTCCAGCAGCTGCTCGGTGGCCGCGTCGTCCGGGCCCTCGGCCCAGAGGTGGGTCACCGCCTCGGCCGGATCCGGCAGCACCAGCGTCCAGCGGCCGTCGGCCTCCACCACCCGGACGCCGTCCGTGGTGTCCAGCCGGCGGTTCCCTGCCGCTTCCACCACCGAACGCATCACCATGCCCTTGGCCGCCCACGGCGTCGCGATGTCCCGCCGCTGGATGTGCGCCTGCGGGATCCGCGCGTCGATCTGGCTGAGCGTCAGCTGGGTACGGGCCACCAGGCCCAACAGCCGCACGAACGCCGCCGCGCCGTCCAGCACGCCGCTGAACTCCGGTACCACGAAGCCGCCTCGGCCGTCCCCGCCGAACACCGTGCCCTCGGCGGCGGCCGCCTTGGCCAGATCGTCCGGCGAGGTGGTGGTCCAGCAGACCTGCGTGCCGTGGTACGCGGCCACCTGCTCGGCGATCCGGGTGGTGGTCACCGGGAGCGCCACCTGCCCGCTGCGCCGCTCGGCCGCGACCAGGTCGAGCAGCACCAGCAGCGCCCGGTCGTCCTCGATCACCCGGCCGAGCTCGTCCACGAAGGACACCCGCTCGCCGACCGGGTCGAACCGCACCCCGAAGGCCGCCTTCGACGAGGAGACCAGCTCACCGAGCCTAGCCAGGCCCGCCCGCCGCTCCTCCGCGTCCTCGGTCGGACGGCCTTCGTCCAGGCCGGTGCCGACCGTCAACGCCTCGACACCGAGTCGCCCGAGGATGCTGGGCAGCACCAGCCCGGCACTGCCGTGCGCGGCATCAACCACCACCTTCAGCCCGGCCTCCCGCACACCCGTGGTGTCCACCACCCTGAGCAGGTTGCCCGCGTAGGAGTCGAACACGCTGGACGGGAAGGTCAGGTCCCCGATCTCGCCCGGAAACGCCCGCCGGTACTCCTGCCTCGCGTACACCCGGTCGAGCTTGCGCTGCCCGGCCTGCGAGAGATCCGCCCCGCGCTCGTCGAAGAAGAGGACGTCCAGAGAGTCCGGCACCCCTGGAGTGGTCCGCAGGAAGATCCCGCCGGCACTGCCCCTCGCGGTGTGCTGGCGGGCCACCGGCATCGGCACGTTCTCCAGGTCCCGGACGTCGATCGCGCTGGTCTGCAGCGCCGAGATCATCGCCCGTTTGAGCGCACGCGCACCGCGCGAGTGGTCACGCGCAATGGTGACGGTGGCCCCTTTCTTGAGCGTCGTGGCATACGCGCCGGCCAGCCGGACCGCCAGCTCCGGAGTGATCTCGACGTTGAGGATGCCCGACACCCCGCGCACCCCGAACAGGTGCTCCTGGCCGCGCGACTCCCAAATCACCGAGGTGTTGACGAAGGCACCAGCCTCGACGGTCTTGAACGGGTACACCCGGACGTTGCCCGAGATGATCGACTCCTCGCCGATCAGGCACTCGTCCCCGATCACCGCCCCGTCCTCGATCCGGGCCGCCCGCATCACGTCGGTGTTCTTGCCGACCACACAGCCCCGCAGGTTGCTCTGCGGACCGATGTAGACGTTGTCGTGGATGACCGCCTTGTGCAGGAACGCTCCGCGCTTCACCACCACATTGCTGCCCAGCACGGTGTGCTCACGCAGTTCGACCCCGGCCTCCACCTTGGCGTAGTCGCCGATGTACAGCGGCCCGCGGAGCACCGCCTCCGGATCCACCTCCGCGCCCTCGGCCACCCAGACACCGGGCGAGATCTCGAAGCCGTCGAGCTCGACGTCGACCTTGCCCTCGAGGACGTCCGCCTGCGCCTTGCCGTAACTCTCGTGCGTACCCACGTCCTCCCAGTAGCCCTCGGCGACATAGCCGTAGACCGGCTTCCCCTCCTTGAGAAGCTGCGGGAAGACATCGCTGGACCAGTCAACCGGCTCGCCGGCCGCGACGTAGTCGAAGACCTCCGGCTCCATGACGTAGATGCCGGTGTTGACCGTGTCGGAGAAGACCTGCCCCCAGGTCGGCTTCTCCAGGAACCGTTCGACCCGCCCGCTCTCGTCGGTGATCGTGATCCCGAACTCCAGGGGGTTGGGCACCCTGGTCAGGCAGACGGTGACCAGCGCCCCCTTACGCCGGTGGAAAGCGATCAGTTCGGAGAGATCGAAGTCAGTGAGCGCATCCCCCGAGATCACCAGAAACGAGTCGTCCCGGAGCGCGTCCTCGGCGTTCTTCACACTCCCGGCCGTGCCGAGCGGAACCTCCTCGTTGGCATATGTGAGGTGCATACCCAGCTCTTCACCGTCGCCGAAATAGTTCTTCACCAACGAGGCCAAGAACTGCACGGTGACTACGGTGTCGGTGAGACCGTGCCGCTTCAGCAGCCGCAGCACGTGCTCCATGATCGGCCTGTTCGCGACCGGCAACAGCGGCTTCGGCATGCTCGACGTCATCGGCCGGAGGCGGGTGCCCTCGCCCCCGGCCATCACAACGGCTTTCATTACGGGTGCATCCTCCTTCGCGGTGGTGGACCCTGGGATCCATCAAACCGTTTCAGGGCATCTCTACCCGGATGATTACGTCCGACTCACCGTGACGCCGTGGGCCTTGTCTCACCCGCGCGGCCACAACTGCACGCCGCCTCACAAACGTATGCAACGGCTCTCATGCATCTCGGCAAGTTGAACCCGCCACACCGTCAGTGTGCGTCCCCAGACGGCAGTCAGCGCGCCGCGGCTTCCGCCTTGACGATCTGCCTGGCCTGCACCGCATACAGGATCGCCGCCCACCAGTAGAGCGTGGTTCCCCACCAGATGAAGGCCCAGCTGACGATCCCAGCCACGGTGGCAAGCCATCCCGTACCGCTCCCCAGCAGTAGAAGCGGGAACGCGTACATCAGATTGAAGGTCGCGGCCTTACCGAGGAAACTCGTCTGGAGCGGGCCATAGCCGTACCGGCTGAGAATGGGCAGCAGTGAGGCGATGAACAGTTCCCGCGCCGCCAGAATTGCCGTCACCCACCAGGGCAGGATCCCTCGCCAGGTCAGCCCGACCAGCGTCGAGATCACATACAGCCGGTCCGCAGCCGGATCGAGAATCTGCCCGAGCCGACTGATCTGCCCCCAACGCCGGGCCAACTTCCCGTCAAGGTAGTCGCTGACCCCGCTCAGCATCAGTACGACGATCGCCCAGCCGTCGTTCTCCGGCCCACCGAAGACCGGCCACAGAATCAGCCACAGGAAGATCGGCACCCCGACCAACCGACCCATGCTGAGCAGGTTGGGAATGGTGAGGACGCGGTCGGTCTGAACGCGCGTCTCCTGGACCTCCACCTGGGGGCCTCCTGACGGTACGACAACTGTGCGGCATTGACCCTACAACAAAGAAGCCCTCTCCCGGTCTGGGAGAGGGCTTCTTCTGAATAATTGTTCGGCGGCGTCCTACTCTCCCACAGGGTCCCCCCTGCAGTACCATCGGCGCTGTGAGGCTTAGCTTCCGGGTTCGGAATGTAA